>CAIVIS010000115.1 GCA_903906055.1 uncultured Acidimicrobiaceae bacterium | reverse complement strand
TCACCATCTCGCATGTCGGTGGGCGCTGGCGGGAATCGGTGCTGATGCGGTATTCGATCCGATACCAGATCCGGCCAGTTTTTCAATCATTGGTGTGTCCTCCAGCACCAGGCCGCTTCGGCACCGAAACCAGCCGATACCGCCAACCCATGATGTCGCCGGGCTACGACCGGAGCCGAAAGACGCTGACCCGAGGCCAGAGAAGACCGAGGTGCGGTCGCTCAACTCAATGGCGAGTGGTTGCATCCGGTTCGCAAGCCAGGCGTGGATGTGTCATTTTCAACACATCCGTCTGACCAAACTGGCGAACCTAGAGGGCAGGGAGCACAGCGGCGATGCGCCGGGGGAGGTCGTCGAGGGAGAAGTGGGCCCGGGCCACCGCGAGGTTCCGGGCCAGTAGGCCTCCGTCAGGAGCCGTGAGCCAGGCATCGAGTCGATCCACGTCGTCGAGTGCGAACCAGTCGAAGCCGAAAGCGGCCAACTCGGCCGCCACCGGATACGGGCCGATGAGCAACGGCCGACAGTGGGTGACCGACTCCAGACTCGGGTTTCCGAAGCCCTCCCACGTAGACGGCAGGGCCACGACATCGCAGGCTTGGTAGGCGTCGTCGATGGTCATGGCACCCTCGGGTCCGGAACCACCGTTGGTGGTCGGGACGCCGAGGACCACCGGGCACGGGGCATCTGCGACCAGTTGATCGAGTTCTGGGCCGTAGCCGTCCTCGGGGGATCCGAGCAGCCAGTAGGTGGCCCCCAGCCGTGCCGCTGCCGTCATCCCCCCTCTGACGTTCTTCCTGGCCAAGGCCCGTGTCGGCTGGAGCACGATCCGTTCGGATGGGCGGATGCCCAGTGCCATCCGCACGGCGTCACCGGCCGATGTCCGCTCCAGGCCGCCGCCAGCCTCAGGGACCTCGTTCGGCACGACGAACGAGTTGTAGACGGTGGTGGCGCTGATGCCACGCGACGACAGCTCGTTGCGGCTCAGCTCGTTGATGGTGACATGGCGCCAGCGGCCGTCGTCCGGCGGGGGCGGATAGGTCGAGAACTGGGCCCGCTGCCACGGCAGGTCGTGGTGGTGCAGGACGGCCGGGCGTCCTGCCAGGATACGGGCCACCATCTCCCATGCCGCCGGATTGAGCGGCAGCGAGCAGAGGTTTTCGACTACCACCAGATCAGCGCGGGACAGTGCATCGCACAGCGCACCGTGGTCGGGGCCGTCGATTGCGCCGATACCGAGACCCGGGACGGTCACATCGACGGTCCCATCTCCGGCCACCGTGTACGTATCGAAATCGAGGACTTCGAGGGCGTGCTGCCACTTGGCGGCCTCGATGGCCACTCCGTCGGTGCCGCCCAGACGGAAAGAGAGGAGTGCGGCGGTCGGGATGCATCTACCGTAGCGCCACGGCACTACCGGAACTGTTGCGCCCGGTTGTCGCCCCCGGGCTACCGTCGGGGGGTGCCAGACACCGAAACCCCCGCCGCCCCGTCGAACGGCCCTTCGACCTCAGAGGACCTCCTCGCCGTGCGAGCCGGTCCGGTCTTGACGCTCACCATCAACCGGCCGGAGCGACGCAACGCCATGACCTGGGACGTCATCGCCGGCCTCCGGCGGGAGCTCGCCCTGGCCAAGGTCGACCCCGACGTGCGGGTAGTGGTGCTAGCTGGGGCTGGCGATCAGGCCTTCTGCGCGGGAGCGGACCTGTCGGGAATGGTGCCAGCCGACCCGGGAGGAACCGCGGACGGATACCTGGACCATCATCTGGCCCGGGGGTGGCTGGCCGAGCTCTTCGAGGAGATGTGGCAACTCGGCAAGCCGACCATCGCCCGGGTGCAGGGGTGGGCGATGGCCGGTGGGTTCGGGCTGGCCCTGGCGTGCGACATGGTGATCGCCTCCGACGATGCCAAGTTCGGGGCACCCGAGCTCAACGTAGGGCTGTGGCCGTACATGGTCACGGTGTCGTTACTGCGGTCGATGCCTCCGAAGAAGGCGCTGGAGCTGATGCTCACCAGTCGGGTGGTGGGAGCTGAGGAGGCGGACCGGATCGGTTTCGTAACACGGGTGGTTCCGGCCGACCAGCTCGACACCGCCGTGGCCGATCTGGCTGCGGTGCTGGCCTCCAAGCCACCGGGGGTGACCAAGTTGGGCCGCGATTCGTTCTACAATGTGATCGATTCGGCGGCATCCGAAGCGCTGCCCTACCTCCACGCCATGCTGACGGTCACCAGCCAGACCGCGGAGGCACGGGAAGGGATTGCGGCGTTCGCCGAGAAGCGCCCCCCGTCCTGGCAGGTGGCGCCGGAGACCGACGTGAGCGCCTGACCGCTTGACCGGTCGCATTGCACATGCGGCCGCATGAAGACCAGTAACAACCCGACGTACGAGATCCCGAGGAGCCCCACCAACATGGCCAAGCGAGCACTCATCACCGGCGTGACCGGACAGGACGGTTCCTATCTGGCTGAACTCCTGCTCGACCAGGGCTACGAGGTCAGCGGGATGGTGCGGCGCTCCAGCACCATCAACTTCGAGCGGATTGCCCACATCCAGGACCGGATCAACCTGGTGGCCGGCGACCTGCTCGACGAGGTGTCGATGATCAATATTTTGAAGGAGATCCGGCCCCAGGAGGTGTACAACCTCGCTGCCCAGTCCTTCGTGCAGACGTCGTGGAACCAGCCGGTCCTGACGGGGGAGACCACCGCCCTCGGTGTGACCCGGGTGCTCGATGCGGTGCGTACCGTGGACCCAGAGATCCGCTTCTATCAGGCCAGTTCGTCGGAGATGTTCGGGAAGGTGCAGGAGGTCCCCCAGGTGGAGACCACACCCTTCTACCCACGCAGCCCGTATGGCGTGGCCAAGGTCTACGGGCACTGGATCACCGTGAACTATCGGGAGAGCTACGACCTCCATGCCTCCTCGGGCATCCTGTTCAACCACGAGTCTCCCCGCCGAGGCCTCGAGTTCGTGACCCGCAAGGTGACTCATGGCGTGGCCCGCATCGCTGCTGGGCTCCAGGACAACCTGGCCCTCGGTAACCTCGATGCCCAGCGCGACTGGGGCTTTGCTGCTGACTACGTGCGGGCCATGTGGCTCATGCTCCAGCAGGACCAGCCCGACGACTACGTGGTCGCCACCGGGGAGACCCACTCGGTGAAGGAGCTCGTGGAGTTGTCGTTCGCCGCCGCTGACCTCGACTGGGAGAAGTACGTGGTCATGGACGAGCGCTTCCTGCGACCGGCCGAGGTGGACCTCCTGGTAGGAGATCCGGCCAAGGCCGAAAAGGTGCTCGGGTGGCACCGGGACGTGGACTTCGCCCAGTTGGTCCAGATGATGGTGGAAGCCGACATCGCCTTGGTGAAGAGTCAGCAGGCCTAGCGGTTGGCTATGAGCGGAATGGCGGCGATCCACGCCGACCCGCTCGGACTCCTGGTCGCCTTCGGCGCCGGGATGCTCTCGTTCCTGTCGCCATGCGTGCTGCCGCTGGTGCCGGCTTATCTGTCGATGGTCTCTGGGCTGACGGCGGCCGAGCTCGGCGCTTTAGGACCGGTGTCGTCACCCCAGCCAGCCGACGTCGTGGCCGCGCCAACTGGCAGCGTCACCACCACCACCACCACTGATCCCGGTCCCGGGCCCGACGAACTACGGCGCCAACGCAGTCGTCTCCTGCGGGGGATCCTGGCGTTCATCGCCGGGTTCACTGTGGTGTTCACCATCCTGGGGGCCTCGGCATCGTCGCTGGGGCGGCTCTTCTTGACGCATCAACACGTGCTCGAGGTCGTGTCCGGGGCACTCATCATGTGCTTTGGAGCTGTTCTGGTGGCCATGGCGGCGGGCGTGGTGCTCCCGATGGCGCTTTCCGGAGAGAAGCGGTTCATCGTGCGGCCCTCGACGCTCGGGGCATGGGCCCCGCCGATCATGGGCATGGCCTTCGCCTTCGCATGGACGCCCTGCATCGGCCCGGTGCTGGGCAGCGTGCTCGCCCTCGCCGCCGGTACCGGAGGATCGGCTGCCGGAGGGATCGCCCTCCTGCTGGCCTACTCGCTCGGACTGGGAGTCCCGTTCCTACTCAGTGGGATTGCCTTCGGGCGGATGACTGATCTGGTGGCCAAAGTTCGGGGACGTCTTCGGATCGTGGACCTGGTGGGTGGGATCATCCTGGTCGTCTTCGGGCTGCTCTTGGTGACCGGCAATGTCGACATGCTGTCGGCGCATATCTCCGGTTGGCTCCGGAACCTGCACTTGGACCGGTTGTCGAACAGCTGAACCCCGAGGGAGCCAGTGGCACCACCCCTCGACCTTGCCCTGGGCTTCCCCCCCCCCCGTCTGGCTACGGACCGTCTGCCCCCGTAGCATTGGCGGAGCCCATGGCCATCGCCTCTCCTTCCCCCTCCGCTGTCTCGCTCCGCGACGTAGTCGCCTTGTCCGGACGGTTTCCGCTCCTTGCCGGCGTCGACCTCGACGTCGCCGTGGGGGAGACCGTGCTGATCGACGGTCCGAACGGGGCTGGCAAGACCAGCCTGCTCCGCGTCTGTGCCGGTCTGGTGCCATTGGCGTCGGGTCGGCTTTCGGTGCTCGGCATGGACCCAGGCCGGCAGCGCACGGCCGTGCGCAGGCGGGTCGGCCTGCTTTCTCATGCGTCGCATCTCTACGACGATCTGACCGTGATCGAAAACGTGCGGTTCGCCGTGCGAGCCGCCGGTGGCGACGTCGCCCGCATCGACCCAGCGTGCGAGAGGTGGGGACTGGTCGGACGACTGGCCACCACGCAGGCATCCAAGCTCTCGTCCGGTCAGCGCCGTCGGGTGGCGCTCGCCGTGCTGACGGCCCGATGGCCTGAGGTATGGCTGCTCGATGAGCCCCACGCCGGACTCGACGCTTCAGCCCGTCAACTGCTCGACGCGGTCATCGCCGAGGCGGCCGCATCTCAGGTCACCATCTTGATCGCCAGTCATGAACTTGGGACAGCAGAGGACACCGCTACCCGGGCCGTAACCGTTACCGGAGGTCGAGTGACGGCGGACCGGGTGCTGGACCGTCAGACCCCTACAACGTCGGGCTCGGTGACCCATGTGGCGTGACGCTGTCCTGGTGGCCGGAAAAGACTTGCGCATCGAGTTCCGTTCGCGCGTGGCCCTGTCGCAGGTGACACCCTTCGGCATCATGGCCCTCGCCCTGTTTGCCTTCGCCCTCGGCCCCGATCGGGTGATCATGGCCAAGGGGGCACCTGGCCTCTTCTGGGTTGCCGTTCTGTTCTGCACGGTCCTCGCCATCCAGCGCAGCGTCTCGGTGGAGTCGGCCAACGGTGCCCGTGACGGACTTCGACTGTCCGGCATCGATCCTGCTGGCCTCTACTTGGGCAAGAGCGCGGCGGTCGCTGTGCAGCTGGTGGTCCTCGAAGTCCTCCTAGCGGCAGGCGTCATCCTGCTCTATGGGGCTCGGATCGCCGTCCCCTGGCTCATCGTCGCCTCGTGTGCGCTCGGCACGATCGGGCTGGCCGCCACCGGGACGCTGTACGGTGCCCTGTCCTCGGGACTGCGGGTGCGCGAGACGCTCCTGCCGTTTCTGCTCCTTCCCATCGTTGCCCCTGTGCTCTTGGCCGGAACGAGGATCTGGCAGGCAGGCATGGCCGGGGGGACTCCGTCCGACGGCACCCAGTGGCTGCGGCTCCTCGTGGTGTTCGACGCCGTCTATCTGGCCATCGGTGTGGTCTTGTTCGGCCCTATCCAGGAGACGGCATGACCGACGACCAGAGTTCGTCCACCGGAACCATTCCTCATCCGCAGACCTCCGTCGCCCCGAACACGGGTGTGACCTTGGCTCCGGTGCAGTCGTCCCGCGCCCGGATGACGGAGTACATCATCGGGATCTTGGCCCTGGTGGGCACGGTCGCCACTGTGTGGCTCGGGCTGTGGGTCACGCCTCCCGACAAGGTCCAGGGCGACCTGGTCCGACTGGTCTACATCCATCCCGGGGTGGCCTGGGTGGCGCTCTACCTGGCCTTCGGCCTGGCTGCGGTGTCGAGCCTGCTCTACCTGTGGCCGAGGACCCGGTCGCTGTTCTGGGACCGCCTGGCCGCAGCCTCCGTCGAGGTCGGGGTGGTGTTCAACGTCTGCACACTGGTTTCGGGCTCGATCTGGGGCAAGCCGACGTGGGGCGTCTGGTGGGTGTGGGATGCCCGGCTCACCCTTACTGCCGTCCTCTTGATCATGTTCCTCGGTTACATGGCCCTGCGACGGGTGCCAGCCGAGCCTGAGGTCCGGGCCCGGAGGAGCGCGTTCGTGGCCCTGTTTGCTGCAGTGGACGTGCCGCTGGTCCACTTCTCGGTCAACTGGTGGAACACGCTCCACCAGGGAGCCACCGTGCTCAATGCGAACCTGTCGCCCCAGATCCACGGATCGATGGCATGGACGTTGCTGCTCGGCTTCGTGGCGCTGACCTTGGTCTTCGTGTGGATGCTCCTCGTCCGCTTCCGGATCGGAGTACTCGAGGACTGGCTGGCGGACAACGAGCTCGACCTGGCTCTGGCCGAGCGTCAGTCAGAGGGTGCAGGTCTCAGCGACAAAAGCCCGACCAACCAGGGTGGGGCGGCCTGATGCGTTACGTCGTGGGTGGCTACGTGTTCATCCTGGTCGTCCTGTTCCTTTACGCCGTGCAGTTGGTGTGGCGTCGACGTCGTCTGGCCCGAGCTGTGTCTCAGGTGGCTCGGGTGTCACCGCTGGCTCCTCCTGTGCGCTTTGGCGAAACCGATGGCCGAGCGATCGATGCGGTCCCGATGGCCGAGGACCCGACATGACCACTGCACCGCCAGCCACTCCGTCAACCGGCGGTGGCGACACCAATGCCGGGCCTCCGCTGACCGGTGGCGCAAGCGTCCCGGCGCGTCGGCGAGGTCATACGGCACGCTATGTCGTAGTCGGCTTGGTCCTAGTGGGAGCGCTGGCCTTCGTAGTGGCGAAGGGGCTGGGATCGGCACTCGATTTCTACCTGCCCGCCGACCAAGCCGTGGCCCAGAAGGCAACGTTGGGTACGAAGACGTTCAACCTCGAAGGTGTGGTGGCACCGGGCTCGATCCGGTCTACCCCGGGGGGCGTCGACTTCGCCGTGACGGCGGGCACCACCCGGCTCGCCGTGCACAACACCGGCAGCCCGCCTCAGTTGTTTCAGGCCGACATCCCGGTCATCGCCGTCGGCCACTTCGATGGCGACCATTTCGCTTCAGACCAGATCCTGGTGAAGCACTCGTCGACCTACAAGGCCGAGCACCCGACCCGGGTCACGGCGCCGAACGGTTCGTCTCGGTGATTGCTCGGCTGCACCGTCTGGTCACTGGCTTCCTGGTCACTGGCCTCGTGGGCATGGGCGACAGCGGACGGTGAACGGCACCCTTGGCCATACCGGCGTCCTGCTGGGTTTCGTCGCTGCCCTGGTGGGGATCGCCGTCCTGGTGGTTGGCCTGGTACGAGGCCGGCCCGGTGGACTCACCCGGGGCCGGGTCTACGCGCCGCTGATCCTGCTCGGTGGGGTGGTGGCGGTGGTCGCCATGCAGCGGGCGCTGGTCACGCACGACTTCTCGCTCACCTATGTCGCCGACAACAACAGCCGCGTCACACCGCTGATCTACTCGATCACCGGGATGTGGTCGGCGCTGGCTGGATCGATCCTGCTGTGGGGAGTCATCCTCGGTGGCTATGCGACCGCCATGGTCTGGCGCTTCCGGGCCCGGTCCGACGACCCGCTGGTGGCCTGGGCCACACTGGTGATGTACGCCGTGGCCGCCTTCTTCTTCGGCCTGATGCTCGGTCCGGCCGATCCGTTCACTCATGTCACCGGAGCAGTCCCGACCAACGGACTCGGCCCCAATGTGCTGCTCCAGGACAACCCCCTGGTGCTGTTCCACCCGCCCATGCTCTACCTCGGTCTGGTCGGCTTCACTCTTCCGTTCGCCTTCGCGGTGGCGTCACTGGTCACCGGTCGGCTCGACGAGGACTGGCAGGGGGAGACGAGGCGGTGGACGCTGTTCGCCTGGACGTTCCTCACGCTCGGGATCGTGCTGGGGGCATGGTGGTCGTACCAGGTGCTCGGCTGGGGTGGGTTCTGGGCGTGGGATCCGGTGGAGAACGCCTCACTACTCCCGTGGCTGGTCGGCACGGCCTATCTCCATTCGGTGATGGTCCAGCAGCGGCGCGGGCTCCTGCAGGTGTGGAACCTGTCGCTGGTGGTGGCGACCTTCAGTCTCACCATCCTCGGGACCTTCCTGACTCGATCTGGGGTGATCCAATCCGTCCACTCGTTTTCGACCTCGAGCATCGGCCCGCTCCTCCTCGGATTCTTCGCTCTGGTGCTGGTGGTTGGACTCGGACTCATCGCCTGGCGGGGCGACCGTCTGCGGTCACCCGGGGGGATCGACTCGCCGATCAGCCGTGAAGGCGCATTCCTGGCCAACAACCTCCTGTTCGTCCTGTTCGCCTTCGTCGTACTGCTGGGCACGGTGTTCCCCCTCCTCTACGAAGCACTCAACAGCGGAGCCCAGGTGGCGGTGGGCGCTCCCTACTTCAACCGTCTGATCATCCCCCTTGGCCTCGGACTGCTCTTCTTGATGGCGGTGGCACCGGCGCTTCCATGGCGCAAGAGCTCGGCCGAGGTCATGCGGGGTCGCTTGGCCATCCCCGCCGCCATCGGGGTCCTCGTGGTGGTGGGCTGTGTCATCGGCGGCATCCACGGAATCGAGCCGCTGCTGGCCTTCGGTCTCGGGGCGTTCGCGGCGTCGTCGGCCGGGCGGGCCCTGGTGCTTTCGGTCCGCGGAGCATGGCGCCGGGCCCGGGCGTCTGGTCAGTCCCCAGCTCGGGCCACGTTGGCCGCATGGCGGGGGCTGGTGGGGCGAGCAAACGGAGGGATGATCGTCCATATCGGTGTGGTGATCATCGCCGTGGGGCTGGCTGGGGCCACCGCATTCGGACACCGGGGCACGGTCGTACTGGTGCAAGGCCAGACCGGCTCCTTCGCCGGTCACTCGGTCAAATTCGTCGGTACCCGCACCGTACGAACACCTTCGCACGTGAGCCGGCAGGCCCTGTTAGTCGTAGACGGTGGAGCCACATTCACGCCCGCGATCAGCCAGTTCGGGGCCGGAACCCAAGCAGTGGGCACGCCGGCCGTCGACTCCGGCGTCACCGCTGACGTCTACCTGACCATCAACTCGATCCCCGACAAGGGTGGTGCGTGGACCTTCGGTGTGGTCGTGCAGCCCTTGGTCATGTGGCTCTGGATCGGCGGCGCCCTGGTAGTGGTGGGCTCGGTGCTGTCGGCCATCCCCGGTCGCAGGCGCCGACCCACGGATCCGGTATCGGCTCCGGTGGCTGGCACGGCACCGCTGGCCGATCCCGACCTTCCGGCCTCTCCACCGGTGGTTTCAGAGCCGGTCGGCGTCGGAGATCCCCCATGAGCGACCTCCCCCCTCGCGACGACCAGCCTCGATCAACAGGACAGACTGCTGGGGAACCACCAGCGAAACGCCACACGGCCCGGTGGGCGGCAGTCACCGTGCTGGTGGTAGCAGCTGGCCTGATCGCCGTCCTGGCCACACGGCCACCAGCCGCGGTGACCGAGGTGCGGAGTCCCCTGGTCGGCAATCCGGCCCCGGCTGTCCGCGGCATCACCGTGGATGGGCACGCCTACGCACTGACACAACCCCCGGGTACATTCGTGGTGCTCAACTACTTCGCCAGCTGGTGCGTCCCCTGTCAACAAGAGGGTCCCGAGTTGGTGCGGTTCGACTTCCAGCACCGCCGAGTTGGGGATGCTCGGTTGGTGAGTGTCGTGTTCGACGACACGACGGCAGCGGCCCGCACGTATCAGGCCACATTGGGGGCGACCTGGCCCACGCTGGCCGATCCCAAAGGCGAGCTGGCGTTGAGCTACGGGGTCCGGGCCCCTCCCTCCACGTTCCTGATCGCCCCTGATGGGCGGGTGGTGGCCTATCTGGTCGCCCCGGTGACGGCGGCCGGACTCGATGCGCTGATCGCCCGGGCCAAGGCCACCGGCGCATGAGCCGCAAGCACTTTCCGCTGTGGACCGTGTTGGCCGTGGTGCTGGTCGCCGCGCTCCTATTTGGAGGCGGCGTGTTCTCATCGTCACCCCCTTCTGCTGCTGCTCGGGCCGCGGCCATCGAATCGGTGATCCGCTGCCCGAGTTGTGAGGACCTGTCGGTGGCCGCCTCGAGCGCGCCGACCGCTATCGCTGTGCGGGCCGAGGTGTCTCGCCAGGTAGCCGACGGCAGGAGCGACGGCCAGATCAAGGAGTACCTGGTCGCCCGGTACGGATCGGCCATCGTGCTCGAGCCTGCCACCACCGGATGGGCAGCAGTCGTTTGGGTGCTGCCCGTGGTGGTCGGCATCGGTGCCATCGGACTGCTGGTCCTGGTGCTGGTGCGACGACGACGGAGGGGTGACGTTGACCTCGACGCCGACGTGCGGTCCCCGGATGTCGACCCAGTGCTGCTCGATGAACGGCGGCGGTTCCTGACCCAGTCGTTGGCCGATGCCGATGCGGAGTACCTGGCCGGTGATCTGTCGGACGCTGACTACTTGGCGCTGCGACAGCGCGATCTGACCCGGTTGGGGTTGCTGGCGTCCACGGCGTCCGCTTCCGTCCGAGTCAGCCCTGACACTGCTGACGCCGCCGGGGCTTCTGGTTCCACTGATCCGTTGAAGGGTTCTACCAATGCTCGACGCCGGCGGAACCGTTGGTTCCTTCTCGGTGCACTGGTCTGCTTCGCCGCCGCGCTGATCGTGGCCGTTCCGCTGTTCAGTTCGAACCGGCTGCCCGGCCAGACTGCTACCGGTTCGGTGAACTTGAGTCCGAGCCAACAGCTCGCCCGTTCCCTCGATCAGGCGGCTGCCGTCGAAAATACGGGACAGCTGGGCCAGGCAGCCCAGCTCTACCAGTCGATCCTGAGCACACATCCGGACAACGCCGTGGCGCTGGCCCAGTTGGGCTGGATCGAGTACCGGACCGGTGCGGCAGGATCCAGCACATCGCTGATCGCCGACGCCCGGGCCAAGCTCGACCAGGCGGCGGCTCTGGCCCCTGGCGACTACGCGGCGCATCTGTACATCGGGACGATCTTGCTCGCCCACGATGGGAATGCCGCCGGTGCGGCCGACCAGTTCCGCCTGTTCGTGGGCGCAGGACCTCCAGCCAGGGTGCTGGCCGAGGCCGCGCCCACGCTGCGCACTGCGTTCGCCCAGGCCGGACAGCCGCTACCTGCCGGGGTTCCTGCCGGCTGATTCCTCGACTCGACGCGCGGACCCGCATTCGGTTGTGGGCTCCGACGAGGCATTGCCGCCACCTGCATCCACGGACTTCCTTCATCGGCCGGCTTCTTGAAGGTCCGACGCCGAGCATTGTCAGTCCCCCCTGCCCAAAAGACGGGAATCGTTCATCGGGCGCAAATGAAAGACCAGCAAATCAGAGAAAACACAGTTGACATAGGCAAAATGCATTCGTAATGTGAGATAACTCGTTACTTTGGGAACCGGAGTTGCTTCGAGTCCTGCTCCTCAGGAGAGTTGAGCACTGGACCAAATCGGACCAGTCGTACGCAGGGGGCTGACGATGAACCGTTCGAGCAACATGGACCTACTGATGCACGGATCGCACGGATCGCACGGATCAGGCCAGGCTGGGCCCAAGGCTTCTGGCATGCGTCGGGTCTCGGTGTTGACAGTGGCAGTGGTGGCGGCCATTGCCGGATTAGTGACGCTCGGTCCCACCGCACCGGCTGGTGCCAGTGCTCCGACGGTGCCTGGCTACCTCGACGTGATTGCTGGTCCGTCTGGGCTTAGTGACCCCGGCGGCGTTGCCGTCGACTCCTCCGGAAACGTCTACATCGCCGACACCAACAACAACAGGATCGAGAAGGTCACCCCCGCTGGCACCATGTCGACCTTCGCTGGCACCGGAACTCCCGGTGCCCCCACGGCCGGTGCCGCCACGGCGTCCATGCTCTGGTACCCCTCCGGCGTTACCGTCGACTCCTCCGGAAACGTCTACATCGCCGACTTCAGCAACCAAAGGATCGAGAAGGTCACCCCAGCCGGCACCCTGTCGTTCTTCGCTGGCACCGGCAGCAAGGGCCACGCCACGGAAGGAGCGGCCACCTCTTCCAAGCTCAGTAACCCCCGCGGCGTTACCGTCGACTCCTCCGGAAACGTCTACATCGCTGAGGGCCTTCGGATCGACAAGGTCACCCCAGCCGGCACCCTGTCGTTCTTCGCTGGCACCGGAGTTCTTGGTGCCCCCACGGCCGGACCCGCCACGTCGTCCAATATCGGTATGCCCATCAGCGTGGCTGCCGATGGATTCGGAAACGTCTACGTTGCCGACAAGTCATACAGCGAAGTCGAGAAGATAACCTCCTCGGGCACACTGTCCATCTTCGCTGGCACCGGAACTCCCGGTGCCCCCACGGCCGGACCCGCCACGTCGTCCATGCTCTACCTGCCCGCCGGCGTCGGCGTCGACTCCTCGGGCAACGTCTATATCGCTGACTACGATAACCAAAGGGTCGAGGAGGTCACCCCCGCCGGTACCCTCTCTTTCTTCGCCGGAACCGGAATTGCCGGAGCCCCGACGGCCGGACCCGCCACGTCGTCCATGCTCTCCGGGCCCGATGGCGTCGCCGTCGACTCCATGGGCAACGTCTACATTGCCGATTGCCTGAACCAGATGATCGAAGAGGTCAAGGGTCCATCCATGGGGGTCCCTGGACCACCGACTGGCGTTTCCGCTTTAGTTGGCTACGACACGGCCATCGTCTCATTCGTCGCACCGGCTGACTCCGGCTGGTCGCCCATTACGGGCTACACGGTGGTTGCCATCGACTCCACGACGTCCGTCAACGGCGGCCAGACATGTGCGGCCACCGACCCGACTGATACCTGCACGGTGGTCGGCCTCACCGTTGGAGACGCATATACGTTCACGGCGACTGCGACCAATGCCAGCGGCGACGGGTATGTCTCGGCTCATTCCAACTCGGTAACTCCGGCGGGTCTGCCCGGCACGGCCAGCAATGTGACGGCCACTGCTGGCGACGCCTCGGCCGCCGTCTCCTGGACCGCCGCTTACGATAATGGTGCGACCGTCACCAACTACAAGGTGACCTCCAGTCCGGATGGCCTGACCTGTTCCACCGCCACGACGTCCTGTTCGGTGACCGGTCTTACTAACGAGTCGAGCTACACCTTCACGGTAGTTGCCACCAATGCCATCGGCCCTGGACTTATCTCGGCTCCTTCGAACTCAGTAACTCCGATGGCACCGCCTCAGATTGCCAGCAATGTGACGGCCACTGCCGGCAACGCCTCGGCCATCGTCTCGTGGACCGCCGCTCCTAGTAATGGTGCGACCGTGACCGGTTACACGGTGACCTCGAGTCCGCAAGGCCTGACCTGTACCACCGCTGCGACGTCCTGTTCGGTGACCGGCCTCACCAACGACTCGGCTTACACCTTCACGGTGACTGCCACCAGCTCGGTCGGCACCGGCCTGCCTTCTGCCGCTTCGAACAGCGTGGTGCCCTCGTCGAATACCGCAGGGATCACGTCGGCCAACTCGACGACCATCGCTGGCGGCAAGGGCCTCAAGTTCTTGGTGACCACTTCAGGAACGCCGACCGCGACCGTCAGCCAGACCGGTATGGCATCGTGGATGACCCTCACCCTGGGAGCCAAGTCCAAGTCGGGAACCGCCGTCTTGGGTGGGACCAGCCCGTCGGGTGGAGGGACCTTCACGGTGACCATCCATGCCAACAACGGCGTTGGTCCCGACACCATCCAGGTGTTGACGGTCCACGTACTGGCCTTCACGTCCATATCTACGGCCAGTTTTACCAAGGGCGTGTACGGCAGCTTCACCATCACCACGTCGGACTCAGCCGCCATCCTCTCGGCCACCCTGTCGGCCAGCAAGGAGGCTGGGCTGAGCTTCACCAACAACGGGGATGGCACAGCCACTGTCTCGGGCACGCCCGGCAGTGCGGCCAAGACGGCGTCGGTCACGGTGACGGCAACCGTCGGTTCGATCAAGGTCAAGCAGAAGCTCACGGTGTCTATCAACTGACGGACTGACGGACTGACGGGCTGACGAACTGACGGACTGACAGCTGGCCTCAGCGTTGTCATTACTGCTCCCCTGGGCCTCGTGGCCCGGGGGAGTGTCGCGCTACTCCCAGAATCTCGTCTATCGAAGAGTTGGGTCTCCCTTGAACGCAGGCGTTGAAGATCGCGACGGGAGGCCAAGTGTCCCGACTCGACAATTCGAATGCGACGCCGGTACAAGTGCCGCCCTTGGTCGAGATCGCACATTGATTCCCGGTTGTCCTTGGTGAGGAAGACCGACAGCATCGAGAAAGGTTCAGGCCAGCTCTGGTGCCATGCCTGACCGACGACACCCGAACCGGAGAGCTGGTTGCAGTGGAGCCCCTGAGATGTACAATAGAAAGTACCTAAAGATCCTATAGGTGCATTCTAAGGAGCAGAAATGACACGCAAGAGTGTGGCGGTGTCTCGAGCCGCCAAGGATGCCTTAGGGGTACTCGGCAACCAGATCGAGCTAGGACGGCATGCACGCGGGTGGACGGCCGAGGATCTGGCCAACCGGTTGGGCGTGGACCGGCGTACCGTCAGGTCCCTCGAAGCAGGGATGCCGACGGTGTCCATCGGAGTGGTGTTTGATGCAGCGTGCCTCGTGGGCGTCGACCTGTTTGGCATGTCGGGACCCGAGCTCGCCCGGGCCCGTCAGATGGGTCGCGAGACCCTGGCGCTACTACCCGCCAAGGTGCATCGACCCAAGATGAAGGAGGGTGCGGATGACTTCGCCTTCTGACGTCTACGTCTGGGTGTGGCTGCCGGGTGCCACAAGCCCGATCGTGGCAGGTCGAATCCGCTGGACGGGTCGGACCTTCCAGTTCGGCTACGGGGCCAGCTATCTGGAGCGCGCCGATGCCATCAGTCTGTTCGCGCCACAGCTCCCCCTCGGAACGGGTTGGATGGATCCGCCAGAAGACCAGGAGATGGCCGGCTGTCTCTGGGACGCCAGTCCAGACTCCTGGGGCCAGCGCGTGATCATCGCGCGCCTTATCGGACGCGTCGGGCAAGCCGCGGACGACATCCAATTCGACAAGACCACCTTCCTTATCGAGTCGGGTTCGAACCGCATCGGCGCCCTGGATTTCCAGACCAGCCCTACGGAGTACGTTCCCAGGGCCGCGACTGCGACCCTCGAGGAGTTACAGACGGCTGCACTCGCCCTTCTTGCCGGGGAGGATCTACCGGAGGAACTCGCTCGCGCACTCGTCGACGGCACCGCGGTCGGCGGCGCTCGCCCCAAGGTGTTGATCACCGATGATGGTGTCGAATTCATTGCCAAACTGTCGACGTCGACGGACCCTTTTCCTATTGTGAAGGCTGAGTCAGCGGCCATGGAGTTGGCTCGCCGGGTCGGTATCGACGTTCCACAAACGAGGCTTGTGGAGTCGCTCGGTCGTGATGTTCTGCTCGTCGAGCGATTTGACCGCCCCGCCCCGGGCGAGCGCCGCATGATGGTCTCGGCCCTCACCATGCTTGGGTATGGGGACTTCTTGGGTGCTCGATACGCCTCATATCCGGATCTGTTCGATGTACTGCGACAGTGGTCCGCGTCTGGCGAGGGTCTCGGGCGCGCGCTCTTCGAGCGCCTGGTCTTCAACGTGGCAATTGGCAACACGGACGACCACGCCCGAAACCACGCGGCCTTCTGGGATGGGCAGCACCTTGAGCTCACCCCTGCGTTCGACATCTGCCCCCAGATGCGAACTGGTCGCGAAGCCAACCAGGCCATGGACATCGACTCCAAAGGCAACCGGCACAGCACGTTCGCCCTCTGTATCGACAGCGCCAGCGAGTACGGGCTGAGCCGGAGTGATGCTCAAGACATTGTCGACCAACAGGTGACCATCATCCGAGAGCAGTGGGATGCCGTGGCGGGGATGGCGCACCTCACCGACGTGGAGAGGAAGGCGCTCTTCGGAAGGCAGATTCTTAATCCGTACGCCTCATCGTGAGGGGACGAGGACGACCTTGCCGGCGACGGTCCGGTCGATCAGCGCCTCCATGACGGCGGCGGCATCCTCGAGGGGTCGGGTTGCCGGAGCGGTGGGGTGCAGGCGCCCGTCGGCCACCATCCCCATCAACTCGTCGATGAGGGCACGATTGCCGAAGGGATCCTTGAACGTCCACCCGCCCCAGTCCACGCCGACGAGCGTGCGGTTGTTGAGCAGTACCTGGTTGATCGGGATCGAGGGAATCGGGCCCGACGCGAAGCCGATCACACAGAAGCGGCCCATGTGACGAGTGGCCCGCAGCGCCGGTTCGGCGTGGCGCCCACCGACCGGGTCGATGACCACGTCGACCCCGCCACCGGACAGCTCTCGGGCCCGGGTCTTCAGATCTTCCTCCTCGTAAGCGATGGTCGCCTCGGCCCCCATGGCGACGGCCGCCTCGAGCTTGTCGGGGGTGGAGGCGGCAGCAATCACCCGGGCCCCTAGTGCGGTGGCTACATCAACTGCCGCCAGTCCGATGCCACCCCCAGCGCCCAGGACGAGCACCCACTCACCCGGTGCCACCGTGGTGCGCCGGGTCAATGTGAAGAGCATTGTGCAGTAGCTTCGTAATGCAGTCTTTGCCGTGGTTCTGGTCGCCTGGCCGACATATGCTCGATTAGTACGAGGACTGATTTTGT
>CAIVIS010000114.1 GCA_903906055.1 uncultured Acidimicrobiaceae bacterium | reverse complement strand
CCAGTTCTGCCACGCCATCGGGGTCACCGGCTGCCCCGACCGTGTCGGCCACCCCTGGGGGAGCGGGCACCGGCCAGATCATCCTGACGTGGACTCCGCCCGCTGACGGAGGCGCTCCGATCACCGGCTACCTCGTTCAGTGCCGGGTGGCCGGGTCCAGCACCTGGACGGCGGAGACCGCGGTCGGGCTGACTACGTCCTTGACCGTCACCGGGTTGCAGCCGAGCACGGCCTATGAGTGTCAGGTGGCTGCGGTCAACGCAAACGGGACCGGCCCATGGTGCGCTTCCGCGTCGGCGACATCGCCGGGGTCGACGCCCACCACCACCACCACGACCACCACCACCACGCCCACCACGACCACTGTGGCCTCATCGAGCGGGGGCGAGCAGCTCGCAAGCACGGGCAGCGACCTGGCCTTCCTCTTGACGATCGGCTTGTCGCTGGTTGCCGTCGGGATCGCCCTCATCACCTCACGGCGCCGGCGACGCTGTCAGGCGTAGACGAGTCGGGTGATCCACTCGGCTACGAGGGCGGGCTTCTCTTCGCCATCGATGGCGACGGCCATTGATCGGACGACCTGGACGGCGTCACCCTTCAGTTCGGCACCCGCGATCTCCGAGGAGACCCGGATCCGACTTCCGACCTTGACGGGGGTGACGAAGCGGACCTTGTCGAAGCCGTAGTTGACTCCCATGACGATGCCAGCGAGGCGCTCGGCATTGACCGGGATCGAGGCAGACAGGTGAGTCAGCATCGACAGGGTGAGGAACCCGTGGGCGATGGGTACGCCCCATGGAGACATGGTGGCGCAGGCCTCTGGGTCGACGTGGATGAACTGATGGTCGTGGGTGACGTCAGCGAAGACATCGATGTCGCCCTGGGTGACCTCGAACCACTCGCCGGTCCCCTCGGACTCGCCGATGGCGGCGGTGAACAGTGCGAAAGCTTTCTCGCTGGCCTCGGACATGGGGACTCCTTCTGCTCGGGTGGATCTGCACGGATGGATCTGCGCTAGTGATGCAGGCTAGATGCCTCGTTGCACCGGTCACCGGAGTCTGATGGCTGGCCAGCCGTTGGGCAAACCGGAGGGGCTCGGCCTAGCGGACTGTCCGACTCTGGGTCAGGCCTGGGGGACCCGGAAGCCCTCGACCAGCGAGCGGGCCATGGCCTCGGCCCCGGCATCCGAGTCGGCCAGGAAGATCATGCCGTCGAGCTCGAGGGAGACCCAACCGTGCACTGCGGCCCAGATGACCTGCGCCACCTGAACGGGGTCACCGTCAGCCACCGCTCCCGACACCATGGCCCGGCGCACCGCGGCCACCAGCGACTCGAAGGCCAGAGCTGCCGTCCACGCCGCCTCGACCGAGGGCTCGAAGCCCGGGACGGCCTTGAGGAACATCAGCCGGTAGGCCATGGGGTGGGCCCGGGCGAGGGCACGGTAGCGCCGGAAACCTTCGATCAGAGCATCGCCGGGGTCGGCGATCTCCTCGAGTGACTCGAGGGTGGAACGAAGCCGATCGAACCCCTCGACCCACAGGGCCTCGACGATGCCGCGTTTGCCGTCGAAGTGGTTGTAGACGCCCATGGGGGCCACGTGGGCCTCAGCGGCGATCCGGCGGACCGACAGGGCATCGGTTCCTGATGTCTCCAACAGATGCGTGGCGGCATCGAGCAGTGCGGCATGCACGTCAGAACTCGGTGTCCGTGTCCGCGGAGGCGACGCCATGGGTGAACTGTACTAAAGAACAGCGTGCTATAGTTATGGGACAGCGTTCTACATCCCACCCTTCCATGTCCCCCACAGGAGCAGCAATGACCGAACCCCAGACCACGGACATCGCCAGCCCCGACATTGGTGAACTCGTCCCTCGCCACTCTCACCACGATCGCCGCTGGCTGATCCTGCCCGTCCTCTGCCTCTCCGTGTTCCTGGTGGTGGTGGACAACACCATCGTCAACGTGGCTCTGCCCAGCCTCAGCCGCGAACTCGGGGCGTCGACCAACGAACTCCAGTGGATCGTGGACGCCTACAGCCTGGCCTTCGCCGGACTCCTGCTGGCTGGCGGTGGCATCGGCGACCGATTCGGCCGCAAGGGCGTCATGCAGCTCGGTCTCGTCTTCTTCGCCATCTTCTCGGTAATGGCTGCCGCCAGCCACAGCACGGGACAGCTCATCTCGGCCCGGGCGTTGATGGGTATAGCCGCCGCCTTCATCTTCCCGGCCACCCTGGCCATCCTCACCGACGTCTTCACCGACCCGTCCGAGCGCCAGAAAGCACTCGGCATCTGGGGTGCCACCTCGGGCATCGCCGTGGCCTTCGGGCCCATCACCGGCGGGGCGCTGCTCGAGCACTTCTGGTTCGGCTCGATCTTCCTGGTCAATGTGCCGATCGTGGTGGTGACCCTCATCGGCGGCCACTTCCTCATTCCCAAGCTCGAGCACGCAGTGGTCCGTCGCTTCGACACCCGAGGCGTGCTCATCTCTACGTTCGGGGTGACCCTGTTGGTCCTTGCCATCATCCAGGGACCGCAGTGGGGTTGGACGTCGCCCGCCACGCTCGGGTGCTTCGCCATTGCTGCCGCGTTGCTCACCGCCTTCACCCTTCTGGAGTTGCGGACCGCAGAACCACTGCTCGACGTGCGGGTCTTCACCATCCCTCGGTTCTCCTCAGGGGCGGCCTCGATCGCCGTGGCGTTCTTCTGCCTGTTCGGCTTCATCTTCTTGATCACCCAGTACTTCCAGTTCGTGAAGGGCTACTCCACGCTGTCGGCCGGGGTGCACACCCTGCCCTTCGCCATCGTGGCCGCCGTATTCACTCCCCTGGGTGCCATTGCGGCCTTGCGGGTGGGGACGCGTCTGGTGGTGGGGGTCGGACTGGCGCTGATGGCAGGTGGCCTGGTGCTAGCGGGCACAAGCTCGACTCCCCAGGCCGCCTACTTCGGGCCGGTCGTGATTTCGATGGTCTTGTTGGCCCTCGGACTCTCCTTCGTGACCGCCCCGGCTACCGAGGCCGTTATGGGTTCGCTAGCCCCCGAGCAGGTGGGTGCTGGAGCAGCCGTCAACAACACCACCCGTGAGCTCGGTGGCACCCTGGGGGTGGCCGTGCTGGGCTCGGTGTTCGCCTCGGCATATGGACCTCGGACCCTCCACGCCTTGGCCGGCTACCCAGTGCCGGCCTCCGCCCGCGAGGCAGCCCGCCAGTCCGTGGCCGCCGCCCTCGCCGTAGCGGGGCACGCCCCGGGCGCAGTTCAGCCGACGATCCGCACCGCCGTGTTCGGAGCCTTCAGCTCCGGTCTCGAGGCCGCATGCTTGGTCGGAGCCGGCGTGGCGGTCATCGGGGCGATCGGCGCCTTCATCTTCCTGCCTGGACGCTCGGTCGAGTAGCAGTCGAGGGATAGCGCTTCCTAGCCAGGGATAGCTGCGTGGGCCAGTCGGCGATTCGACAGCCCTCGGGCAGTCTCCAGCCGATAGCCTCTCGCCAGACCAGCCAAGGAGGCACCATGAGTGCAGTAGACCACGCCACGATGCGGGCCATGATCGCTCGTCATACGATCGACTGGAACGCAGGCGACAAGGTCGCATGGCTGGCCGGGATGGGCGACGTGGTCCCCGGGGAGATCTTTCTGCGGAACCCGGCGGGTACGCACGTGCAGCACGGAATGGAGGCGATGGCCGCGGCGTGGGACGCCGCCCCCAACGAAGCGTGGGAGCGCACCGTCGAGCACCTCTTCACCTGCGGCACCGAGATCGCCATGGTGGTGCGCAACGACCGGCGAGGAAGTGGCGAGCCGAGGTCGGTCGTCTCCATCGAAAACTGGCAGTTCCACGACAACGGAACCACCGACGTCTACTCCTACTTCGACCAGTCCGACGGTGCAGGGACGGACCTCGCCGGCTGATCGACGTACTTGCTCGGGTAGCAGGCTGACTAGTTGGACCGAGGCGCGTGCATGCAGGTGACTGGCGCGTGCATTCAGGCGACCAGAAGGGGCACCGGGATCACGCCGAACTCAGCCCGGATCGCCTCGAGGGAGTCGTTCCTGCGGGCCATGACGTCGATGGTGGTGAAGTCGCCGGTGCAGGCCGATCCCCTGCGGAAGGCATCCGCTAGCTCATCGGCTGCACCGGGTCGGTCGAGAACGCCCTCTTTGCCTACGAAGCCGTCGATCTCGAACGCTGCAGCTTCGAACAGGGCCAGCGAAGCCACCAACCCCGAGAAGTGGTGGTCGAAGTTGGCCGATGCGGTGAGCATGGCCTGCAGGGCGAGCTCATCAGGGGGAGTGGTCCCATATCCGGTCACCACGTGGGTGAAGTCGTGATGAGCCAGGCTCACCGCTCCACCGTCGGGCTCCCCGGGAAACGGGATACCTAGACCGATGTAGAAGTCATACAGGCCCCGACCGAGGCTCCCCTCGGGACAGGTGCCGAGCGAGCGAAGTTCGGAAACCACCTGTTCGTCGGGCAGCTCCGCGATCTTGGGCGTGCCCTCGCCGAAGCGGGCCCAATCTGCCATGACGTTCTCACGGTGGCCGGTCTGGACGTCGCGAGCTACCAAGGCCAGGTCCTCTCCGCCGAGTGCATCCACGAATGCCTCGACTCGGTCGGCCTGTGCGGGGTCGATCGGGTGCCGGCAGAACTCGACCAGGATCAGCAGGTCGATCACCCGGTGCCGATCGTCGTCATCGACGGCCGCCGCTAGTTCCGCGGGCTTTATGGGGGCCACCGTGGAGACGTCGAGGTCGAGGCCCAGGTAGCCCTTGGCCAAGCTGGCGATGACTCGGTTCTGCTCGGTCGTCGGTCCGGATCCGATGTCAGCCGCTCCCAGGAGCGCGCCGATGATGATGCGTTCGTCAGTCATGCCTGAACGGTAGTGGCCTCAGTGTCAATGGTGCACCTCCAGCCAATGGTGCACCTCCAGGCAATGGTGCACCTCCAGCCTCTAGGGGGGCACCGGTATCGACCGGCCTGCTCACCACCAGTGGTGGCCGTCGCCCCGGTCGTCGGGGGGCCGCACACCGAACTGCCGTCGCACCTCGTCGAGGGGAAGCGGGGCCAAGGCGAAGTGGTCGACCAGGGAGAAATCACCGGTGCATGCCGCACCTCGGGCCATCTCTTGGCCCAGCAGGTCAGCAGCACCTGGTGCCGCCAGCGTGCGTGACTCGGCCACGGTGATCGAAGTGGGGGCGCCGAAGCCGGCTTCGTGGATGATCAGTGAAGCCAGGAACGCCGAAAAGTTGACTTCGTTGTCGTCCATGCCCACCATGAACCCGCTGAGTGCCACCTCGCCCTGCGATGTGGTGGCCACACCAGCAATGACGTGGGTCATGTCGTGGGCCACATAGAAATGGTTCATCTGGGACACCCCGGCCCCGGGGAGGTCGAACCCGGTCCGGTCGTAGTAGCGCAGGTAGGCCCGCCCCAGGCTCTCCTCGGGAAGATCAGCGAAAGCCTCGAGGCGCAGTGTCAGTTCAGGCTCAGGTCGATCTAGCACCCCCGTGCCAGCCAGGGTCGGCTCGGACCGCTTGGGCAGCATGTGGCCGGCGAAGCGGTGGTAGTCCACAGCCGCTTGGTCGAGCCCCTGGTCCACCAGCGACCGGAAGAGCACCAGGTCCGGCCCATCGACATCGAGGGCCTCGGCATAGCCTGCAACTGCAGCCACCTGTTCGGCGTCCTGAGGGTGCCGGCATGCCTCGAGGGCGACATGGATGTGATGGAAGAGCCGCCGTTCCTTCGGGTCGACGATGACGATGGCCAGCTCGTGCGGCGCCATAGATGGCAGCGTGGCGAGGTCGAGATCAGGACGGGCGAAGTAGTGGCGGGTGAGGGCGCGCAACACGGCGAGTTGCTCGTCGCCCGGGCCGTCGGCGACATCGATCCCACTCATCAGGCCGGCCACCATGGGTTCGACGGAGGCGGGGTGAATTGTTGTCGTCATGCCTGTCCTCCAGGGTGCTCTCGAGTTCGATCGCCACCGTGAAACTACCAGTGGGGCTCCAGCGCCTCACGGGGCCTCGAGGCAGCATCGGCAACCCGGGTAGCAACCCGGGCGGAAGAGCCCTCCGGGTGGCCCGTCTATCGTTGGAGCGACAACCAGCATCGACGACCATGGAGCGCGCGTGACCGAATCGACCATCATCTACACGCACACCGACGAAGCACCGGCGCTGGCCACCTACTCCCTCCTGCCCGTGGTCCAGGCCTATGCGGCCCAGGCCGGCGTGGATGTCACCACCCGGGACATCTCGTTGGCCGGACGCATCATCGCCAGCTTCTCGGATCGCCTCGACGAGGGGCAGCGGATCCCCGACGACCTGGCCGAGCTGGGTCGAGACGTGCTCACCCCCGAGGCCAACATCATCAAGCTGCCCAATGTGTCGGCATCCATCCCGCAGCTCAAGGCGGCGGTGGCTGAACTCCAGGCCAAGGGCTACGCCGTCCCGGACTTCCCCGAGTATCCGACCACGGACGAGGAGAGAGAGACGCAGGCTCGCTACCGCAAGATTCTTGGCAGCGCCGTCAACCCGGTGCTGCGCCAGGGGAACTCGGACCGGCGAGCCCCGGCCGCCGTCAAGAACTACGCCCGGACCCACCTGCACCGCATGGGGGCTTGGTCGTCGGCGTCCAAGACGAACGTGGCCCATATGGAGTCCGGCGACTTCCGCACCACCGAGCAGTCAGCAGTCATGGCCGAGGCCGGATCGCTGCGCATCGATCTGGTTGCCGCTGACGGCACCTCCACCGCGCTGCGGGCCCCGTTGCCGGTGCTGGCCGACGAAGTCATCGATGTGGCCGTCATGCGCGCAGCTGCATTAGGGGCGTTCCTCGATGCGCAGATCGCTCGGGCCAAAGACGAGGGCGTGCTCTTCTCCATCCATCTCAAGGCCACCATGATGAAGGTCTCCGATCCGGTGATATTCGGCCACGTGGTCCGAGCCTTCTTTCCGCTGACGTTCGCCGCCTATGGCAGTGTCCTGGCCGCCGCGGGCCTGAGCCCCAACGACGGCTGGGGTTCGATCCTCGACGGACTGAGCGGGCTGCCCGACGGCGAGGCCATCCGCGCCTCGTTCGAAGCCGAGTTGGCAGCGGGCCCCGATCTGGCCATGGTCGACTCCGATCGAGGGATCACCAATCTGCACGTACCGAGCGACGTGATCGTGGACGCCTCCATGCCGGCGATGATCCGTTCATCAGGTCATATGTGGGGTCCTGACGGTGCCGAGGCCGACACCTTGGCCGTCATCCCGGACAGCTGTTATGCGGCCGTCTATCAAGTAGTCATCGACGACTGCCGCGCCAACGGCGCCTTCGACCCCTCGACCATGGGGTCGGTCTCCAACGTCGGGCTGATGGCCCAGGCCGCCGAAGAGTACGGGAGCCACGACAAGACGTTCGAGATCCCTGCCGACGGGACGGTGCGGGTGGTCGACGATGCCGAACGGTTGGTATTCGAGGTGGTCGTGGCGGCCGGCGACGTGTTCCGCATGTGCCAGACCAAGGACGTGCCCATTCACAACTGGGTCGAGCTGGCCGTCCGGCGGGCTCGCGCCACCGGCGACCCGGCCGTGTTCTGGCTCGACGAGGACCGGGCCCACGACGCCCAGATCATCGCCAAGGTCCAGCGGTACTTGGGGGATCTGGACACCGACGGCCTCCAGATCGAGGTCATGGCGCCGGACCGAGCCACGGCGTTCTCGCTCGAGCGCATCCGCCGGGGGGAGAACACCATCTCGGTCACTGGCAACGTGCTGCGCGACTATCTGACCGATCTCTTCCCCATCCTGGAGTTGGGAACGAGCGCCAAGATGCTGTCCGTCGTGCCGCTGATCAACGGCGGCGGCTTGTTCGAGACGGGGGCTGGCGGCTCGGCCCCCAAGCACGTCCAGCAGTTGGTGCACGAGAACTATCTGCGTTGGGACAGCCTGGGCGAGTTCCTGGCCTTGGCCGTCAGCTTCGAGCACTTGGCCCAGCACACCGGGAACCGCCGGGCTCAAATCCTGGCTGACACGCTCGACCGGGCCACCGAGCGGCTCTTGGATCAAGACCGCTCGCCGAGCCGTGCGCTCGGTGGGATCGACAACCGAGGGAGTCACTTCTACCTGGCGCTCTACTGGGCACAAGAGCTGGCTTCCCAGACCGAGGACGCCGAGTTGGCCGCATCCTTCGCTGACCTGGCCAGCCAGTTGGCCGAGGACGAGGCAGTCATCGTGTCCGAGCTGCTCGCCGTCCAGGGATCACCCGCCGATATCGGCGGCTACTACCTGCCCGACGACGCCCTCGCCACCGCAGTGATGCGACCGTCGGCGACGTTCAACCGGGCACTCGCCACCTTGGGCTGACCGGATCGCCTCAGATTCCGGAGATGGCCGTGACCTCGCCGTCGGCGATGGCCTGGAGCAGTCTGGCGTGGTCGCGTTCGTTGGTGTCGGCGTAGCTCGAGGCGAACTCGGCGATGGCCTGCTCGAAGACCTCTTCTACGCCGAGGTAACCGGCCATGGCGATGCGATCTCCGGACCGAGCATGACCACGGGCCAGAGTCCAGCCACAAGCCTCGCCGTAGACGGCCAACCCTCTGGCCGTCAGTCGGGCAACGTCTATGGATGCTTTCCCGTCCCACATCTGGCGTACGTAGAAGTCGTGTGACTCTCCGTCCCAGCCCTGGAGTTGGTAATGACCAAGGACGTGGTCGCTGGCTGCCTGCATCAATCGCTGGCCCTCGATGACCCGACGTCCTTGGGATTTGAAGGTCGTCTCGCCCGCGTAGGGAGCGAGGACCGACTGCTGCGCCTCTTTGAGCTGCAGGAGGACCGGATCATCGTCGTCGCGGCCCAACAGGAGTACCACCCATGCCCGGGTACCGACGCTGCCCACCCCTACTACCTTGCGAGCCATATGGACGTATCGGTAGGACTCCATCAGCATTCGGCGATCGACGTGAAGGCTCTGTCGGTACTGGTGCAGAAAATCCTGGATCACCCCGACGTACTCCTCGCGCTGCTCTCCGTCGAGCAACTCGTCGATCGGGGTGAGCAGGGGTGGATGGCTGGCGAACCTGAGGCCGTCGTCGGTGCGCTCGATCAGGCGTTCGAAGGCGTGGAGGTGATCGCGCCGGAGGGCCTGCTCGATCCGTTTGCTCGCTTCCTTGGCCGACTTCCGATCGGCCAGCTCGTCGAGCCGGGTGTAGAGATCGGCTGCAGGAAGGTGGGCATACCAGACGTCGAGATTGCGCATCTCGGTGAACTCGAGCATCGCCTCCCTGTAGGCGCGGATGCTGTCCAACACGGCTGCTGTCCGCTCGATCTGAGTGAACCCCATGTCGCGTCCGGCGATCTCGATGCTGGCCGCCAAGCGCTTCACGTCCCACTCGATCGGACCGGGCAAGGTTTCGTCGAAGTCGTTCAGTCCGAAGATGAGTCTCCGCTCCGGAGTCTCGAACATCCCGAAGTTCACAAGGTGGGCATCGCCACACAGTTGAGCCCGAAACCCGCTGATCGGGGTGACCGACAGATCGGCAGCCATGATCGCCGCCCCACCCCGGTAGAACGCGAAGGCCGACGCCGCCATCCGGCCGTACCGGATGGGGATGAGATCGGGGAGTCGAGAGGTAGCTTGGCCTTCGAGCACGGATACAGGATCCGCCCGATCGGGGCCAGCAATGTGGTCGGCATGACTCTCGAGGGGCACCTTCTGGCGCAGGCGCTTCCCGTGGGCGAGCCGGTGCTTCACCGTGCCGTGCTTCAGGTATTCCGCATCCGGGAGGGGGGCGTCTTCGGAATGGTTCATCACTGGATCGGACATGGCTTGTGCTCCTTGGGTGCCGCTGGACTGAGTCCGACGGGTGCAGATTCGCAATTTTCTCGATGACGCTGACTGTGTGGCCATTGACAACCTATCCGCCAAGGACTCCGTGACGGACCCGGAGATGGGCGTTCCATGAGGGAAGTCACCAGCCGCCCGGCGCCACCTGTGCGATCCCGGGGTGGACTACGCCTGACCCTGTTCGTCATCGAGATCGAGTTCGTTGACCAGCATGGCTCCGCTCGCCTCGAGCAGAGCCTCTTCTGACATCCGCACCTCTGCCGCGTCAGGTGCACCGGTCCGGCGGTCGACGATGGCCGGACCGGTCGAGCCCGGGAGTACGAAGCTGAGGACAGCGGTGAGCAGTCCGAGTCCGGCGGAGATGAGCAAGACGGTGCGGAACCCGTCGAAGGACGGGTAGGTGGCACCAGGGCTGGTGTGTGCCAGCAGGACGGCCGCTCCAAACGCACTGCCGATCGACAGGCCGATATTACGGAGTACCTGGTAGAAGCCGGTGGCGCTTCCGGTCTCGGACGGCGGGACTGCTCGGATGATGAATCCAGGCATGGCCGCGAAGGTGAATCCGATTCCGAGGCCGACGATCCCCAAGGTCACGAACGCCTGCCACAACGACCCGTGATTGAAGACGAAGTAGGTCGACCCACCGGCGAAGACGAGGGCACCGAGCGGAATCATGGTGCGCACCCCGAACCGCCGTTCATAGGGGATGAGCAGCCGGCTGGCCAGGAAGGTCCCGATCGACAGCGGCGTCAGTACGAAGCCCGAGATGATGACGGAGGCGCCGAAGCCAAAGCCAGCCGAGGTGGGGACTTGGACGAACTCGACGACGATCGGGGTCACCAGGTACATCGAGGCGCTCATAAGGAATCCGGAGACGTCGGCCATGAGCACGGACCGGTTCGACAGGTGGTGGAGATCGACCAAGGGATGGGGAGTGCGCAGCTCGTGGGGAATCCATAGAACCAGCATCGCCGCCGAACCGATGGAGATAGCGATGACGGGGATGGAGAGCCAGCCCCAGTTGCCGCCCTCGCTGAGTACTACCGATGCCCCGGTTACGGCCAAGCTCAGGAGGACGGCGCCGGCCACGTCGAACTTCCGCCTTCGGGCTGGCGATCTGGATGGAATCACCACCAAGGCGAGCATCATCGCTAGCGCCACAAAGATGGCTCCGAACCAGTACGCGGCGTTGACGCCGAAGAACTGAGCCACTGACGCCGTCAGCGGGTAGCCGAGGCCCGCACCGATGGCGGCCGACACGGACAGCGTGGCGATGGCGTGTCCGGCACGTTCGCGGTCGAGGTGGCGTCGGGCGATGGCCATGTTGACCGGGAGGAGCCCCATACCGACGCCTTGGAGGCCCCGGCCGAGCACGAGGACCAAGAACGAAGTCGATACGGCGGACACCACGCATCCAGC
Source organism: uncultured Acidimicrobiaceae bacterium (assembly GCA_903906055.1). Taxonomy (GTDB): domain Bacteria; phylum Actinomycetota; class Acidimicrobiia; order Acidimicrobiales; family RAAP-2; genus Bog-756. The sequence continues at coordinate 1,794 of CAIVIS010000114.1, read as the reverse complement.
CAGCACGACCGACAGCGTCACCATGATGACTGATCGCTGGCGGCGACCGTCGGCCAGCCGCCCCATGACGGGTGTGGCCAGCGCCCCGGTCAGCAGGGCCGCCGTCAGGACCCATTGGGCTGTGCTGAGGGGGACGTGGTAGTCCTGGGCGATCGTCGGGATCAGCGGCGCACCGAGGCTGCTGATCATGGCCACGATCAGCCCGATGAAGACCAGCGTGGGGACGAGCCGGAAGTGTCCTTGCCCTGCGTCGGGGCCAGCGGTTCCAGCGGTGCCAGCGGGGCCGGACGTCACCGGGGCCTAGCTGCTCGATTGGTGCGACAGGGGTAGGCCATCAGATGAGGACATGGTAGGCGTGCGCTTGTGGCGCCGGTGTTTCCGCTCGACGGAGCCGGGGGCGTCCCCGCCCGGGGCCCGGGGTTCCGTCTAGGTTGAGCGGACGAGACGGGTGGTCCGAGAGAGTGGGGCTGATGTGGCTAGGGTCAATTTCGACGGTGTGAGCAAGGCGTTCGATGGCTCGCTCGCGGTCGACGACCTGTCGATGGAGGTCCTGGACGGTGAGCTCTTGGTGCTGCTGGGGCCATCGGGCTGCGGCAAGACCACCGCCCTGCGGATGGTGGCTGGCCTGGAGGACCCGACCGGGGGGACGGTGTCGATCGGGGACACCGTGGTCAACGACGTGGAGCCGAAGGACCGGGACGTGGCCATGGTGTTTCAGTCCTACGCCCTCTACCCCCACATGACCCTGCGCCGGAACATCGAGTTCCCCCTCCGCCAGCAGCGGATCGCAGCCGACGAACGGGGCCGCCGGGTCGAGGAGGCGGCGGCCACGCTTGGACTAGGGGAACTCCTCGACCGCAAGCCCGGGCAGCTCTCGGGAGGCCAGCGCCAGCGGGTCGCGTTAGCTCGGGCCATCGTCCGAGATCCAAAGGTCTTCCTCATGGACGAGCCGCTGTCGAACCTCGATGCCACCTTGCGCATCCAGACCCGGGCCGACATCGTGGCGCTACAACGGCGGCTGGGCACCACGACCATCTATGTGACCCACGATCAGGTCGAAGCCATGACCATGGGCCATCGCATCGCCGTCATGCGCGACGGGCGCCTCCAGCAGGTGGCTGCCCCTCAAGACCTGTACGAGCGCCCGGGAAATACCTTCGTGGCCTCGTTCCTCGGCAGTCCCGGTATGAACCTCCTTCCGGCCCGGTGGGCAGGCGGGGTCCTGTCCGTCGACGGAGAGAGCATCGACCTCCCGGGTTCGGTGACCGCCATTGCCGATGGACCGATCACCCTGGGCGTGCGACCAGAGTCGGCATCGCTCAACAGCACGGGCATTGCGGCCTCGGTGGTCCTCGTCGAACAACTGGGGGCGGAGACTCACGTCATCTGCGCCCTGGCCGATGGGACCCGGGTGGTCGTGCGCCAGCGGAACCAGCGGGTGCGGCCCGACCTCGGCGATCCGGTGGCTATCACCGTGGACCCGGAGGCCCTCCACTTCTTCGACGCCGAGACGGGCGAACGGCTGGACGTCGGCCGGTGACCTCGCCGGCCACCACGGCACCTTCGCGGCCGAGTCGACCCGTCGATCTGCAGCCGGGCCAGCGGAGGCGGATCTCCCGCCGGCATCGCGAGTGGGGACTGGCCTATCTGCTACTGCTGCCAGCCCTGGTGATCTTCGGCATCTTCACCTTCTATCCGTTCTTGAAGAACTTCAAGCTCGCCCTCTACCAGAACCCGCCGTATCCGGGCCTGCCGTCGCACTATGTCGGGCTCCAACAGGTGCAGTCGGTCCTG
>CAIVIS010000113.1 GCA_903906055.1 uncultured Acidimicrobiaceae bacterium | reverse complement strand
CGAACCACTGTGCTCGGTGTACGTCATCGGCTCGGAGCGGATGACCACAGGGGCGGCCACAGGGGCATCTGCTGCGATCTCCACGGCTGCGGCTGCGGCGGTGGCCTTGCGGGCCTCCTCAGCGGAAAGCATCTCGATCTGTCCGTCGAGCTTCTTGATCGACTCAACGGTCGCCTCGAAGGCTGCGGTCTCGTCATCGGTGAGGCTGCGGGCCTCAGTGGTCGGCTCGACTGTGATCAGTTCGAGGTCATTCTGCAGGGCGGTCCGCTTGGACTTGGCTGCGTCAAGGATGGGGCTGGACATTGTTACTCCTTGGTGATGGATGGGTTGGTCACTCAGGTGGCTTGGCGACGGTTCGGAGGTGGTGCGCCCGTGGGGCACCGGCGTCCTGGCCGTGGTCGAAGTCGGCGTGAGGTGTTACTAACTGCGGGGCCGCAGGGCGTAGGCCCGAGCGGTGAAGGCTGAAACATTGGCCGGGGTGATGATCGTGGGTGCGATCTCCTCCTTGATGACAAGCTCCGGCATCAGCCGGCGCATCAGTCCGAGCATCTCGGGGTCGTCCCGCAGCTCGGCCAGGGCGTCGTCATCAAGCTCGGTGAGCATTGAACGCATCTGAACGGCGGTGTTGGGATTGGCCCCGAAGGTGACGACGCTCACGTCGCCCCGGTTCAGGTCGATCTCTTGCAGCGTGCGCTCGTCCCTGGACTCGTTCCAGTCCTGGCGAGTGACCCTGAAGGCGAAGGAGCACTCACTGAGTAGGCCCGACTCCACCTTGGCGGCGATGCGGGCGGCGTCAGGATCGGCGGCGTCGGCGGTTGCGGTGAACTCCAGCCCGGCGTCGGTCTGCTCGAGTGTGAGCGAACCGTTGCGGGTGGCGGCCAGCGGCAGGCCTTCGTGGTTGGCGAGCAGGACCACGTCGGGGTTCTCCGACAGGGTCTTGGTGAACGCTCCCCTGGCCACAGTCTCCGAATACCAGCCCATGTCGTAGGGCGACTCGACGCTGGACGCCAGGCCCCGGAAGGTCAGGCCGCCATCGGCGGTGCGTACTTCCATGTTCCCAGCGGGCGCACGACGAACCTCGCGGCGTACTTCACGCAGCAGGTCGGCCTTGGCATTTCTGGCTGACAGTTCCATGATCGCTCCTAGTAGCCGGCGATGGTGGGCATGGCGGCGACGGTGCCGACGCTCACTGCTGCACCGGCGGCGTTGGTCTTGGCGTCCGGGATGAAGGCGACGTAGGCGTGGAAGTTGATGCGAACTCCCAGCGAGCCGTTGGGCGCAGAGTCGACGGCCACCTGGACCAGGGGCTCTGATTCCCACAGGTACATGTCGCTGGGGCGCACCACCCAGATGGCGTCGGACGTTGCGCCGGCGGCGATGGCACCGTCGATGTAGGTCGGGATGCCACAGATGGGGCCGTACAGGTTGCCCTCGGAGTCGTGCGGCACGTCGGGGTTCGTCCAGTAGCCGCCCGAGTCGGGGGTCCAGGCTTGCGTCGGGTCCACTGTGGCGGCCATGAAGAAGTAGCGGCGGCCAGCCATCAGGATCGCCTCGGGTGCCTTGCCCCGGTTGTTGCTGATCCCGGCGGCAGCCTGGCCGATAGCGGTCCAGATGGTCGACAGCGACACCGTCCCAGGTGCGGCGATGCTGTTGCCACCAGCCAGCGTCAGCGACGACAGGCCACGCAACTGGCCGCCGGTACCGGTGCCGGTGAGCATCTGCAGCTCGAGGCGGGCGTCGTAGTCACGCTTCAGTTCGGTGGCGATGATCATGTCAGCGCCGGGCTGCGGGGACTGGTCGACCAGCTGCTGGCTGGCGGTGATGGTGCCAGCGATGGTGCAGACGTTGGCGCTCATGGTGGCCGTGGTGGGGCCGGTCTCGTTGAGCGTGCCGCCGTCGACCTGAATGTTGGTCTCGGTCGAGGCGATGGTGGTCGACATCAGCCGGGCCACGGTCACCTTGTTGAACCCACGAGGCAGCGGGATCGGCTTACACAAGTCGGCCAGGGGCCGGTTGGCTCGGGTCGATGTGCGGAACAACTCCTGCAGGTGGATCGGGGCGTCGAAGTCGCCACCGCTGCCGGCCACCGAGGTGGTGGTTCGCATCTCCACGTCCATCTGG
>CAIVIS010000112.1 GCA_903906055.1 uncultured Acidimicrobiaceae bacterium | reverse complement strand
GTCGGCGACATGGACCGCCTGTCCACTCTGCCCGCCGTAGTGGTGGCCCAAACCTCAACCCCGGGTCGTTTCCCCCTGTGGGCCGACCTGGTGGCTGCTCCGGACGACCCAGTGGCCGACGTCGTGGCCAACACGGTGGCTACCCATCCGCTGGCCTCCATCGTGCTGACGCTGCTGTTACGAACCGGAGGGGGCAGGACCATCGCCGAGGGACTGGTGGCCGAGTCCACCGCCTACGGGCTCCTGCAGTCTGGACCCGAGTTCGCGCGGTGGAGGGCCTCCCGGCTGGTCCGATCCGGAGCGGGCGACGACGGCCGGCCGGTCCTGGTCACCCGCAACGACGGCGAGCTCGAGGTCACCCTCCACCGGCCCGCCGTCCACAATGCGCTGAACTCGGCCATGCGCGACTCGTTGGCGGAGGCCCTGGCTATCGCGGCACACGACCCGTCGATCACCGTCGTCCACCTTCGGGGAGCTGGCGACTCGTTCTGCGGAGGTGGCGACCTCGACGAGTTCGGCACCCGCTCGGACCCCGCGAGCGCACACCTGCTGCGCATGCTCATCAGTCCAGCCCGGTCGGTGGCCGCAGTGGCCGAGCGCACCGTGGCTCACCTGCACGGAGCCACCATGGGATCCGGCATCGAACTCGCCGCGTTCGCCCACCGAGTAATCGGGACCCAATCCACCCAGATCGCCCTGCCCGAAGTGCATCTGGGCCTGATACCCGGGGCTGGGGGCACGGTCAGCCTGCCTCGGCGCATCGGTCGTCATCGCACGCTCCGCCTAGCGCTCTCGCCTGAGTCGATCGACGTCGGCACGGCCTTGGAGTGGGGACTGCTCGACGAAGTAGTCGACTGAACGCTCCCGATCGAGGAGAGGCAGCCGTGTCGAGGGCGACCAGTCACACCGGCTGCTTGCTATCGTGCGGTGATATCGGGCACACCCCGTTCGCCCCGTTCGTCCCGGGTACCCCGAGCGTCCCAACCGTCCCCGAATCCACGCCGTCGGGGCCCGATCCCATCGTGCGGTACCGCAACACCGTGGCACTCAGCACGCATCGAAGGGGAAGCACCCATGAACATCGCACTGCTCCTCGACCTAGTCGCCGACACCTTCGGCGACCGAGTGGCGTTGACCGACACCTCGGGTGACCTGACCTACGACGGGCTCCGGTCCTTGGCCCGTTCAGTCGGTCCGGCAATAGGCTCGACCGGCACGAGTACAGGCACAGGCACGAGCACAGGCACAGGCTCCGACGCCGGTACTGGCACCCTGGCCTTCGTCGACGTCAACTCAGCCGCAGTTCCCACGGCCCTGTTCGGTGCGGCATGGGCAGGGGTGACCTATGCCCCCTTGAACTTCCGGCTTCCGGCTGACTCCCTGTCGGCTCAGATCGCCCGCCTCGATGCACCATGGGCCATCGCCTCACCCGAGCTCACCGGTCGGCTCGGACTCTCCCTTGAGCGGTCCACCCAGCAATGGATGAAAGCCACCGCGACCATCGGGTCGAGTCGTGCGAGCGATGGCGTCGGTGGTGACTACGTGCCCGAACCGGAACGGCCCGCCGTCATCCTCTTCACCAGCGGCTCCTCGGGAACACCCAAGGCGGCCGTGCTCACCCACGAGAACCTGCTGTCATATGTGATGGAGACCGTCGAGTTCGCCGGCGCCGAAGTAGACGAGGCGCTGATGCTGGCAGCTCCGCCCTTCCACATCGCAGGTGTGGCCGCTGTGCTCAGCTCGGTCTACTCGGGCCGACGGATCCTTCCCCAAGCCGGCTTCGACCCCGAAGAGTGGCTGCGCCAAGCCCGTGACCAGCGCGCCACCCACGCCTTCGTAGTGCCCACGATGCTGGCCCGGATCGTCCGGGCCATGGCAGCCGACCCCGGTCTGCGGGTCCCCACACTGCGCTCCCTCTCTTACGGGGGAGCCCGGATCTCCCTGCCCGTGCTTGAGCAGGCGCTCGAGTTGTTTCCGTCGGTCGATTTCGTCAACGCCTACGGCCTCACCGAGACATCGTCGACCATCGCCGTGCTCGGTCCCGAGGAACACCGGGACGCCATGGCCAGCACCGATCCCATCGCCCGCCGACGGCTCCACTCCGCTGGTCGCCCACTGCCCGGGGTGGAGGTGGCCATCTTCGGAGACGACGGGAGGGCTGTCGACGTAGGTGCCACCGGCCATATCCGAGTCCGAGGCCCTCAGGTGAGTGGTCGTTACCTGGACTCGGCGTCAGGGGTGGACGGCGATGGCTGGCTCATCACCGGTGACGTGGGGTCGATCGATGCTGACGGGTACCTCTTCGTGGACAGCCGGGCCGACGACGTCATCATCAAAGGTGGGGAGAACCTGTCACCGTCGGAGATCGAGGACGTCCTACTTCGTCACCCCTGGGTGGTGGCGGCTGCCGTGGTCGGCATCCCCGACGAAGAGTGGGGCGAGACAGTGGCCGCCGTCGTCGTGGTGGACATCAACACGGTCTCCTCCGGTGGTAACGCGTCGGTCGCTGACCCAGCCGTAGAACTGATCGCCTGGGTCCAAGAGTATTTAGGCTCGTTCAAGGCGCCCACACGCGTCGTGCTGGTCGAAGAGCTGCCCACGACGGCGACCGGAAAGGTACTGCGCCGCACTGTGCGCGACCAGCTCTCCGGCACCTGACCCGCGGGCGTCAGCCCTGCGTCAGCCCTGCGTCAGCCCTGCGTCAGCGGGGGCTCCAACTGCTCCATGAACTCGAGCCGGATGCCTCCGGGAGCCTCGACGAAGGCGATGCGGCGAGTGCCGAATGCCCCCTCGACCACGGTCGGGCCCCACACCACCTGGTGGCCGACCAGTTCAGCATCGAGGTCGTCGGTGAACAGGGCGGGGTGGAGAAACCCTTCGTCGGGCAGGTCGACGGCATCTTCGTAGATGGCCCGGGTGAACAGCGTGATCATGACCGGGCCCAGATAGACGTCGGCGCGCTCGCCCCCCGCCCACTCCATCCGGTCCCGCACATCGGCCCCAGCGGCGACATAGAAGGCGACGGCGCCGTCAAGGTCTGCCACCTTGATCGCCAGATTGGCCAGGCCGGTAACGCCCACAGGACTCCTCGCCCGCTCGCCGTCCCGCCCCGAGGCGTCAGCGTCCTCACCCTACCGGAGGCCCCTGAACGAGTCGGCCTGGCATACTCGGCCCATGGAGGTAGACCCATGACTATCGTCACCCGTCGGGACACGCTGCTCCCCGACCCGGAGCCCCGTCCGGTTCGCGCCACCGTGATCTCCGTCGACGACCATCTGGTCGAGCCTCCCGACATGTTCGAGGGCCGGATACCGGCGCCCTACGCCGATCTGGCGCCCCGTGTAGTGGAAGACAAACGCGGAAACCAGTTGTGGGAGTTCGACGGGAAGCGCTACACGCAGGTCGGGATGAACGCGGTGGCCGGTCGCCGCCCCGAGCACGTGACCCTGGAGCCCACCCGGTTCGAAGACATGCGCCGGGGCTGCTGGGACATCGACGCCCGGATCGTCGACATGGACATTAACGGGGTGTGGGCATCGCTGAACTTCCCCTCCCAGATCGCCGGGTTCTCGGGCAGCGTCTTCTCCCGGACCGACGACCCCGGTCTGGGGCTGGCCGTCACCCGGGCCTGGAACGACTGGCTCTACGAGGCCTGGTGGCAGCCCTACCCTGACCGCATCATCCCGTGTGGCATCACCTTCTTGGCCGACGCCGACCAGGGTGCCGCCGAGATCCGACGCAACGCTGCACGCGGGTTCCGCTCGGTGACCCTGCCCGAGCGGCCACACCGGATGGGTCTCCCATCGCTGTTCAGCGGCTACTGGGACCCGATCGTGGCCGCATGTCAGGAGACCGACACCGTCATCTCCCTCCACGTCGGCTCCTCGGGCATGTCCGACCTCCCGCCTGATGGCCCGCTGGTGGCCCTGGGCGCCACCCTGTTCGGGCAGATGTCGTTGACGGCGTGCGCCGAGTGGCTGTGGTCCGGGCTGCCGGTCCGGTTCCCTGACGTGCGGATCGCCATGAGCGAAGGCGGAATCGGCTGGGTAGCCATGCTGCTCGACCGGCTCGACAACATCGTGGACCGATCGGGCTATGGGCGCGACTACGACACCTCCGGACTGCGGCCAGCCGACGTGCTCCAACGCAACTTCTGGTTCTGCACCATCGACGACCCATCCACCATCGACACCCGTCATCGGATCGGCATCGACCACATCATGGTGGAGGTCGACTATCCGCACGGCGACTCCACCTGGCCCGACACCCAAGGCGTGATCGAACGATGCTGGGGTCATCTGCCCGTGGAAGAGCTGCGCATGCTGACCCACGAGAACGCGGCTCGCCTCTACCGGTGGCCGCTGCCCACCACCGTGGTGCCGTGACCGCGGCACCGTTCTCCCCCACTCCTGAGGCTCTCCTCCCTGAACTCACGGCACGCCAGGAAGTCGTGCTGTTGGCGCGGACGCTGTGGAGCGAAGGGTACGACGACCACCTCGCCGGCCACATCAGCTACCGCCAGGACGACGGCACCCTGCTGTGCACCCCGTGGTCGTTGCTGTGGGAGGAACTCCGACCCGATGATGTGCTGCGAGTCGACCAGAACGGCACTGTGCTGGAGGGCCGGTGGGCGCTGCCTCCGGGCTTTCCGCTCCATCTGGCCCTACACCGGCGACGTCCCGACGTAGTGGTGGCCGTGCACCACCACCCCCGGTTCGCAACGATCTGGGCCGATCTGGGCCGGGTTCCCGAATGCTACGACCAGAGCTCGGCTCTCGGCGGTGGCGAGCCGGTCGTCGTCGACGAATACGACGGCCCGGTCAATTCCGCCTTGGCTGCCGATCGCGCCATCGTGGCCATGGGAGATGCGGCCACAGCACTGCTGTCCAACCACGGGGTCCTGGTCACCGCGGGCAGTATCCGGGCCGCCCACCAGCGGGCCGTGGCCCTCGAGTACCGCAGTAGGCGGGCCTGGTTTGTGGAGGCCATCGAGGTGGGGCGGCCCCTGCCCGAGCCGTCCCGATCATTCTTCCGTTCTCTCGACGGCGAGGGGTTCATCGGGTTCTTCGAGGCTATGGCCCGACGCGAGCTCCGACGTGACCCGGACTGCCTGGAGCCGCGAGGTGCCTGACAGCACCATCAGCCGGAACGGCTGGCCATGTCCGAGATATCGAGTTCGAAACTGACACCTGCTCGGTGGTCAGCACCTCTGCGGACTCAGTAGTCTCCGGTTGCGGGCGACGCTACCCTGGGCATCCGTGGGGACCATGCTGCTGTCATATCCAGAGCCTCGGACCACGGCGGTGCCCGTCATCTCGGTCGACGACCATCAGATCGAGCCGTCCGATCGCTTGGATGGCCAGATACCCAGCGCACCCATCGGGCATGGACGGCGCTCGCACGAGGCAGACGACGAGTACCAGTACAGGAAGTTCCTGTGGGACTCGTGACCAACCCAAACGAAGAAGGCACTGACCCGACGTTCTTCGAGGTCGTGCTGGCCCAGCGGGCCTGCCGGCAGTTCGACGGGCGACCGGTCGACGACGCCCTGGTCGCCCGGTGCATTAGCGCCGCCACCCACGCCCCGAGTGCGGAAAACCTCCAGCCGTGGGTCTTCGTGGTCGTCGGGGACGATGCCCAGCGCTCGGCTATCGGCGATCTGACTCGCCGGCTTTGGCGCGAGGCCGGACGGCCCATGTCCGAGGGTCGACTGACACCACAGTTGCTCGACGACGTCGATGCTGGGGCCGAAACCGGCGTGGCTAGCGCTCCCGTCCTCGTGGTCGTCTGCGGCGACTCGTCGGTGGCCCACCGGTCGACGCTGGCCTCTTCGATCTACCCAGCCACCCAGAACCTGCTGCTGGCGGCCAACGCCCTCGGCCTCGGGTCGGCCATGACCACGCTGGCCACCATCGACGAGGCGACGCTGGCCTCCATCCTTGGCACTCCCGACCACATCCGCCCGATGGCCGTGATCCCCCTGGGCTGGCCAGCCCGTCCCCTCGGCCCACCGCGCCGGCGGCCACTGAGCGAAGTGGCGCACAGGGACCGCTTCGGCACCAGCTGGACGTAAAGGGCCGGGGCTGGACGTAAAGGGCCGGGGCTGGACCTGAGCGGCCGGGGCTGGACCGTCAGTCGATGACAGGGAGAATGCGGTCGTGCAGGAATGCGAGCACAGCATCGCAGAAGGCATCGTTACGGTCGCCGGCGATCATGTGGGCGGCCCCAGCCACATCCACCACGGTCGACCCCGGCACGGACTCGAGCAGGTGGTCGACCCCCTCTTGCGTGACCACGTCGCTGAGCAGGCCCCGCACCAGCATCGTGGGCACCCGGATGTTGCCCAAGGCCGTGTTCAACAGGTCGATCAGTACCTCTGGCACCGCTTCGTTGCGGCCCTGGCTGATAAAGACCGGGTCCCAGTGCCAGTACCACCTGCCATCGCGCTCACGCAGCACCTTGCGCAACCCGTCGTGGTTGATCGAGCGGGTGCGCTCCGGTGTGTAGGCGGCGATGGCCAGAGCGGCGGCATCCAGGCTGTCGAATCCATCCAGCCCCGACTCCATGAACGTCTTGATCCGTTGGATCCCCTCCATGTTGGTCTTGAGCGTGATGTCGACCAACACCAGCCCAGCCGACACCACCCGGTCGCTGGTCCCTTCGGCGTAGAGCGCAGACAGTCCACCGAGCGATGCACCCACCAGCACCGGGGCCCGACCCAGTTCGTCGGCGACCGCCACCACGTCGCTGCCGAAGGCAGTGAACGAGTAGTCGCCCCGGGGAGCCCAGTCACTCTCCCCATGGCCCCGGAGATCGAGCGAGATAGTCCGCCATCCTGCGGCCGCTATCCGCTCGGCCGCCGTGCCCCATGCATTGCGGGTCTGGCCACCGCCATGAAGTAGCAGCACCGGCCAGCCGTTGGGGTCGCCCCGGACGTCGCCTACCAACTGCACTCCCTCGAACCCTGTGAATACCACTCGCTGCACGTCCACGCTCCATCGTCCCACGCCCGGCCGGGACCCGTCGGCGAGCGATGCACCCGCAGGGTCGCTCGCCGCCCATCGCTCGCCGCCCATGCGCCAGGACTCCATGCGCCAGGACTCCATGCTCACACCGTGGGGTGGACCGGGACCTTGGCGTAGCCGGCCACATTGGACATCTGTACCCGGCGGCAGCCTGCTTCATCGACTGACAGACTCGACCAGCGCCGCGTGAGTGCCTCGATAGCCAGACGGCTCTCCATCCGAGCCAGCGCCGCCCCCAGGCAGGTGTGGATCCCGAACCCGAACCCGAGGGCCTGGCTCGGCGTCCGCTCGATGTCGAACTCGTCGGGCCGGTCGAAGAACCGCTCGTCCCGCGTAGCTGATCCAGTGACCAGCAGGACGGGGTGACCGGCCGGGATGGCCACTCCGCCCACCACCGAGTCCTGAGCCGAGAACCGTCCCTGATATTGCGACGGCGGCAGGATACGCAGCACCTCCTCGACCGCTCCTGGGATCAGCCCAGGGTCGGCTACCACCTTGGCGTACTGGTCAGGGTTCTGATGGAAGAGCACCACGGCATTGGCCACCAGCTTGGTCACCGTCTCTGCACCGGCACCGCCCAGCAGGCTGATGAAGCCGGCAATCTCGCCGTCGTCGAGCTTGGTGGTCTGACCGTCAGCCCGCTCGACCTCGGCCTGGGTCAGGCGGGAGATCATGTCGTCACCCGGGTACTTGCGCTTGTGGCGGGTGAGCTCGAGGAAGTACGACCAGCTGGCGATCGAAGCCTCCATGCCCTCCGGGGTAGGACCGAGCTCGCCGGGACGGCGCTCGAGGGTGAGGTCTAGCCAGTGCCGGATCTGCTGGCGCTCACCGGCAGGCACGCCGAGCATGCGGCAGATGATCTCGACGGGGAACGGGCCGCTGAACTCCGCCACGGCGTCGAAGGACTCAGCGCCGTCAACGAGGGCGAGCGTGTCCTCGATTACCTCGGCCACCATGGGCTCGAGCGCCTGGATCGCACGCGGCGTGAACACCCGGCCCACCAGGGCCCGGGCTCGCTCGTGCTCGGGTGGGTCCATCATGATCATCAGCCCATAGAGGCGGACCAGTTCAGGTTCGGTGGACAGCGTGGCCAGGTCCACACCGTGCGTGCTGGTAAACGTCTGCCAGTTCAGGTGGGCGGCCCGTACATCGTCGTAGCGGAACAGCGCCCAGAAGCCGTAGGTGTCATTGAAGGACACCGGTGCCTCGTCGCGCATGGAGCGGTAGAGGTCGTAGGGATCGCCGAAGTACTCGTCAGAGAAGGGGTCGAAACGCGGTGGTACCCGGCGCTCGGCGTCAGTCATGTGCCACCTCCCCATCTCGGTCCGGCGTGCCCCTTTCGGCGATGGTATCGCCCTCGGCACGGCGTCACCGGGTAGGCCGGCGGTACGCTCGGGCATGCACACCATCACCTCGTTCGAGGACCTCACTCCACTCATCGGCACACACCTCGGCTACAGCGCCAGCCACCAGGTGACCCAGGAGCGTGTCGATCAGTTCGCCGAGGCCACCGGTGACCACCAGTGGATCCATGTCGACCCGGTGCGGGCCGCGGCCGGCCCCTTCGGCCGAACCATCGCCCATGGCTACTTGACGCTGGCCCTCGGTCCCGTGCTACTCCACGACATCGTGACGTGGGAGAACATCCGCATGGGGGTCAACTACGGCCTCAACAAGGTGCGGTTCCCCAGTCCGGTGCCGGTGGGAGCCACCCTTCGGCTCGGTGCCATGCTGTCCGGAGCGGAGTCACTGGGAGATGATGGGGTGCAGGCCACGTTGGAGTTGACGTTCGAGGTAGAGGGCTCGCCCAAGCCGGCGTGTGTCGCTGAACTGCTGCTGCGCTACTACTTCAACAAGTAGGCACCATCGCGGAGAGATTACTTCTCAGTCGCAGCCGGCGGGCCAGTAACGGCGCGCCCTTACATCACCAGCACGCCTCGGATATTGCGTCCGGCCCGCATATCCTCGTACCCCTGGTTGATCTCCTCCAGCGGATAGGTCCGGGTGACCAGTTCGTCGAGCTTCAGTTGTCCGTTCCGGTACAGGTCGAGGAGGATCGGGATGTCGTTGCGGGGACTCCCCCCGCCGAAGATGGCTCCCCGGATCTCTTTCTGCCACATGGCCAGCTCGAACAGATCGAGGACCACGTCTCGCTGGTTGAGCGGGGCAACGGCCGTCACCACGCAGGTGCCACCCTTAGCGGTCAGCGACAGCGCCGGCGCTAAAAGGTCGCCGTACATGAGGCTGGGCGTCAGGATCACCGAGTCGGCCATCACTCCTCGGGTCAGGTCGGAGACCAGCTGGGTGGCTTCAGACATGGACGATGCGACATGGGTCGCCCCTAGCTCGAGCGCAGTCTTCTGCTTCAGCTCGATCGGGTCTACAGCCACGATGTTGCGGGCTCCGGCGATGTGGGCGCCTTGGACGGCGTTGATTCCGATACCGCCGACTCCGACCACGACGACCGTCTCGCCGGGCTTCACCTCGGCCCGGTAGATCGCCGATCCGTATCCGGTAGCCACTCCGCACGACACCAGAGCCACTACCTCCATCGGCAGGTCCGGATCGACTTTGATGGCCGATGCCTCGTTGATCACGCCGTGCTCCGCGAACGTCCCCAGCTTCGCCACGATGGGTACACCCTCGCCGTTCAGGTGATGCCGGTCCGTCCTGTCGCTGATCTGTCCGTGCCCATAGACCCGAGCCCCCATGTCGCACAGGCTGCTGCGACCGGACACGCAGAACCGGCAGCGACCGCACGCCGGGATGAAGCTGGCTGCGATGTGGTCTCCGACCCGCAGCCCTCGGACACCCTCACCCACCTCGAGGATGGTGCCCGCCCCCTCATGGCCGCCGATGATCGGAAAGCTGGGCGGCAGCCCGAACTGCTCGAGCATGCTGGGATCAGGAAGCACATCCCCAGTGACCAGGTGCTCGTCCGAGTGGCACAGTCCGGCCGCCTCCCACTTGACCAGGACCTCACCGGCCTTGGGTCCGTCCAGGTCGATCTCCTCGATCTGCCACTCCTGGTGCAGGCCCCACAGAACCGCAGCTCGTGTTTTCATCTTCCCCCAAAGAACGCATCGTGATCAGCCCCACTCTCCCCTACCGGTCAGCTCATGACAACCAAGACCACCACGAGCGGACCTTCAGAGATCCCAGAAGCGCTGACGACCGAATCGTTCCATCCGCTGCCGCAGCGACTCGGCCTCGTCAGCGCCGAACAGTCCGAAGCCAGCATCACCCCGGCCCCGGGCCCACAGCACGTCGGTACCGGTCCGGTCCGGTCGGTACTTGTCGTGGACCAAGGTGCGGGTGAGCACCTTGTTAGTGGGTGAGGTGGGCAGCACGGTCGCCAGCCGAAGGAAGGTGGGGCGCCACTTGGGACTGAGGTCGGCCTGTCCATCAATCCAGGCAGCGAACCCCTCGGGGTCGAAGACCGCGCCCTCGCGCAAGACCAACGCCAGCATGACCTGATCGCCTGCCTCCGGATCCGGCACCCCGTAGGCAGCGCAGGCCAGCACATCGCCGTGCCGGCTCATCACCGTCTCGATCGGCCCGACCGTGAAGTTCTCCCCGTCCACCCGGATCCAGTCGGCGTTCCTCCCGGCGAAGTAGAGGTACCCCTGCTCGTCCAGATACCCGAGGTCCCCGCTCCAATACCAACCGTTGCGAGTGGCCCGCGCATTGGCCTCGTCATTGTTGTAGTAGCCCTCGAAGACACCGACGCCTGCCGTGTTCACGATCTCGCCGACACAAGCCACTGGGTCGACCAGGGTGCCGGCCGAATCGAAGGTCGCCCGGGCCAACTCTGTGCTGTCTTCGGCCACGATCCTGAGTTCGGGGCCGGCCTTGCCCACCGAGCCCGGAGGAGCATCATCGACCCGGGTCACGGCCAGTCCGCCTTCGGTGGCTCCGAACGCGTCGATCACCCGCACTCCGAAGCGGTCGCCGAAGGCCTCGACCACCTGCGGCGCTCCTTCATTCCCATAGGCCACCCGCAGGGTGTTGTCGGCATCGTCAGGGCGCTCGGGTTGAGCCAGGATGTAGGCCAGCGGCTTACCGGTGTAGTTGAAGTACGTGGCCCCGAAGCGGCGCACGTCCGGCAGCCATCCCGACGCCGAGAACCGACGGGCCAGACCCACCGAGGCTCCCACCACCAGTGATGGCGCCCACCCCACCATCACTGAGTTGGAGTGGAACAGCGGCATCGAAACGTAGCCGACGTCGTCGGAGCCGACCCCCATCATCTGGGCCATGCGGTTCCCGGTCACCAGGATGCGCCGCTGCGAGCAGATGACTGCTTTGGGCGCGGCCGCGGTGCCGCTGGTAAAGATCAGCGCCCACGGCTGGTCCAACTCGGCCTCGGCGTACGGATCCTCGTCATCCACCGCGGCCAGGGCTGCGACCAGCGTGTCACCCACCACCAGCACCGACGGCAACTGGTCGAGGACCGGGGCGATCAGGTCGTGATGCCTCGGCTCGTATACCACCAGGGCGCAGTCGGTGTGACTGACATCGTGGAGCAGATGAGTGCCACTGCGTGTGTGGTTGACCCCGACGATGGTGGCTCCAGCCAGGGCCGCTCCGCCGAAAGCGAAGAGATACTCGGGGATGTTGTCGAGCAGGATGCCCACATGGAGTGGTCGGTCAGGCCGACGCCACTGCAGGAAGAGGTTGGCCCAGCGGCACGACTGGCGGTAGTACTCGGCGTGGGTGATCACCCGGTCCTCGAACCGGATAGCGGGCCGTCCACCCAGATCAACCGAGTGAGCGTTAGACCGCAGCAGGGCGGCCGCGCTCTCGGCGGGCAGGGCGGCCTGGCCCAGGGCCGGGGCATCACCGATCGAAGGGGTGGTCATCGTCGATGGGCTCCTATGGTCACATCACGTCGCGGCCGGCCAGCACCGACTCGCGCAGACTCGTGGCGAGTGTGCCCCGGTGATAGTTGGCATCCCCGAAGTCGAGTTGGGAGAACTGGGCCCGCTTGATGAACAGGTGGAGGTCGTGCTCCCACGTAAACCCGATTCCCCCGTGGACCTGCAGGCCTGAAGCCATGACCCGCTTGGACGCCTCGGCACACCAGACCTTGGCGGTCGAGGCCGCCATCTCCCAGCCCGACTCACCGGTCGATGCCGCCCATGCCGCGTACCAGGTGGCCGACCGCATGCCTTCGACGTCGACCAGCATGTCGGCACAGCGGTGCTTGACGGCCTGGAAGCTGCCGATCGGCGCTCCGAACTGCACGCGGTCCTTGGCGTAGGCCGTAGCCAGCTCCAGCACCCGTCCAGATCCCCCCAGTAGCTCAGCCGACGTCGCCAGCGCCCCAAGAGCACCAAGCCGAGCCGATACCGAACCATCGCCCACACGAGTTGCCGGGGTGGCGTCCAGGGTCAGCCAAGACAGGCTTCGGGTGACGTCCATGGCTGGCTCAGGCTTCGGACGACCTACGGCGGCCAAGTCCACCAAGAACACGCCATGGGGCGCCACCACTACGGCCATATCGGCGGCCGTGGCACCTTCGAGCGGACCGAGCCGCCCAGTCAGCGTTCCTCGGGTGCCGTCACCCTCCCACGTGACCGCTCCGTGGCGGCCCGACCAGGCCACCGCCGCCGTGGCCGTCCCAGCGATCAGCGCCGCCGCCAGATGGGTGCTGTCAATGGCTGGGTCAGTAGCGAGTACGTCGAGGGCCAGTAGCTGGGGGATGTACGGCACGGGCGCCGTGTGGCGGCCAACCTCTTCGATCAGCACCACCGCCTCGACCCATCCGAGGCCGAGTCCACCACGATCATCGGCAACGGCCACGGCCGGCCAGCCCTGTTCGACCATGGCCCCCCATAGGGTTACGTCGTAGGGGGCACCGGTCGCCAGATGGGCACGCACCTGCTCGGGACCCGAGTAGCGGTCGAGGAACCGGCGGGCCTCCTCCTGGAGAGCCGACTGGTCGACCGAGAGATCGAAGTCCATGGGTGGATAGTATTACCGCGATGCCGCCGTCCGAGTGGGGCCCGTGGACCTGAGTCCGAGCAGCACCGAAGCAGCACTCAGGACCGACATCTGCTCCTGGCTCCACGAGCACCTGCCATGGGAGTACGGCAAAGGGCTCCCACCGCGTTTCGACGACTTGGCCGAAGAGGTGGCATTCGGCCGTGAGTGGCAAGGGCAGTTGGCCGCTGAACGGTGGGTGGGCGTGACGTGGCCCGAGATCTATGGCGGTCGCCAGGCGGGCCCGACCGAGCACTTCATCGTGCAAGAAGAGTTGGCCCGTGCCCGTGCCCCCGAACTGGTGGGACGCATCGGCGTCAACCTGGCCGGGCCCACGCTCTTGACCCACGGGACCGAGGAGCAGCGACAGCGGTGGCTCCCGGGGATCCTCAGTGCCGACCAACTCTGGTGCCAGCTGTTCAGCGAGCCCGGCGCAGGTAGTGACTTGGCCAGCGTCACCACCCGAGCCACGCCGGTGGAAGGTGGCTGGGTGCTCGATGGGCAGAAGGTGTGGACGTCCTACGCCCAGTTCGCCGACTGGGGGGTGTGCCTGGCCCGTTCCGATCCTGATGCCCCCAAGCACCGCGGGCTCTCCTATCTGGTCGTAGACATGCATGCACCCGGGGTCGACGTGCGTCCACTGCTGCAGCTGACCGGTGATGCGGAGTTCAACGAGGTCTTCTTGGAAGGTGTGTTCGTACCCACCGACCAGCTGATCGGGGCCGAGCACGACGGGTGGACGGTGGCCAACTCGACCCTCTCCCACGAGCGAGGGACCAACCCCCGGCAACTGGTCATCCACATCCAGCTCCTGGAGGAGCTCCTAGCCATGGCCGCCGAGGGCAGCGCCTTCGACGACGTGCGGCTGCGCCAGCGGCTGGCCGAGGCCTACGTCGAAGTGCGGATCTTCCAACTCCACAACCTTCGCAGTGTCAGCCGCCTGGCCAAGGGGCTCGACCCTGGGCCGGAGGGCAGCGCCCTCAAGCTCTACTGGAGCGAGATGAGCAAACGGATGCACGAGACGGCTATGGCCGTCCTGGGCGGGTCAGCATCGCTGTGGAAGGGCGCCGAGCATGCGCAAGGAGACGGGATGTGGCAGCGTTCGTGGCTCTACTACCAGGCGTCATCGGTATGGGCCGGGACCAACGAGATCCAGCGGACCATACTGGGCGAACGAGTGCTGGGCCTGCCCCGACCGGTCCGGTCCGAGGCGGGGGCCGGTGGCCGCGATGGCCGCCAGTCGAGCAGCACGAGCAGCACGAGCAGCACGATCCATGCGAACAACAGGAACGGAGGCAACAGTGCCCAAGGATGAACCTGTGGTCCTGTACGAAGTGCGTGGCCATGTAGCCACCATCACCATGAACCGTCCCGAGGTGGCCAACGCCCAGGACACTGCTCTCATCGATGGCATCGACGCCTGCCTCGATCAAGCCGACGCCGATGACGAGGTCCGGGTGGTAGTGCTGGCCGGCAACGGCAAGCACTTTTCGTCCGGTCACGACCTCAAAGCGCTGGTGGGAGATACCGAGCCCGACGAGTGGCGCCGCATGCGGGACACGCCCGAAGGCAAGTTCCGCCACGAGCAGGTCATGTACGTGGAGCGCTGCCAGCGGATCTACCACTTCCGCAAGCCCACTATTGCCGCAGTCCAAGGGGCCTGTGTCGCCGCCGGCCTGATGCTGGCCTGTATGTGCGACCTCATCGTGGCCTCCGACGATGCCACCTTCCAGAACCCGGTCCTGCGCATGACTGGCGCCGGGGTCGAACTGCTGGTCGAGCCTTGGGAACTCGGGATTCGCAAGGCCAAAGAGTTCCTGTGGACCGGCGAGACCTTGGATGCTCAGGAGGCCTGGCGCCTCGGACTGGTCAACCGAGTGGTGCCGAGGGAGGAGTTGACCCAACGGGTCGACGAACTGGCCGACCGGGTGGCGCTGGTGCCTCCCACTACAGCCCAAGTGGTCAAGGACTCGCTGAATAACACGGCCACGTTGATGGGCAAGGAGGCCTCGTGGAAGTACCACTTCATGGCCCATCAATGGATGCACAACACCGAAACCGCTACGTCGGCACTCAAGGCCCGCCAAGCCAAGAGCTCGATGTCCGAGGTATTCGCCGAGCACCGTGACTGACCCTGCCAGCACCGGTGAACAGCATGGCTGATGCCTTCGACCGGCTACCGCTCGAGGGCATCCGAGTCCTCGATGTGGGTACCCGGATCAGTGCGCCGTTCTGTGCTGGCCTGCTCGGCGACCTCGGGGCCGATGTCATCAAGATCGAGGACCCTCGAGGTGGCGACTTCATGCGCACCATCGGGCCCTTCGCCCCCACCGAGGACGACGGTCCGGGGTACTCGATGTGGTGGGCCGTCGAGGGACGTGGTCGACGCGGGGTCACCCTGGACCTGCGTCGCCCCGAGGGACAAGCCTTGTTCCGGCGGCTGGCGGCCACCGCCGACGTGGTCTGCGAGAACTTCCGCCCCGGTGCCATGGAGCGCTGGAACATCGGGCCGGACGACTGCGATCCGCGACTGATCTGGGCCCGGATCAGCGTCTTTGGCCAAGACGGCCCCAACTCAGGCCGGACCGGCCTCGACCGCATGGGCATCGCCTACGGAGGGTTGCTCCACCTGACCGGCTACCCCGACCGACCTCCGGTTCGCCCCGGGCTGTCGGTGTCGGACTACCTCACTGGCTCGTTTGCCGCCTCGGCGGTAGCCGCCGCCCTCTACCGGCGTGACGGTCCCGAGGGCACCGGACGCGGCGGAGTAGTGGATGCCACCTTGACCGAGTCCGTACTGCGCATCCTGGAGTGGACCATCGCCGGCCAAGACCGCCTGGGGATCACCCGTGAGCGCGAGGGGAACCGGATGGCCAACTCGGCCCCGATCGACAACTATCCGACGGCTGATGGCACCTACGTGTGCATCGTCGCTGGATCCGATGCCAACTTCCGCAGGCTGTGTGCGGCCATGGGCACCCCCGAGTTGGCCGATGATCCCGAGTGGGCCACACTGTCCCAGCGGGCGGCCGGTTCCGACCAGATCAACGACATGGTGGCGGCGTGGACGTCAGCCCGCTCGGCGGCCGAGGTGGAGGCGGCGTGCATCGCCCACGAAGTCCCGGTGGCCACGGCGTATACGGCAGCCGACATCCTGGCCGATCCGCATCTGGCCGCCCGTGGTGACCTAGTCACCATCGACGACCCGATCGCTGGACCGCACCGTCAGCAGGCCCCGGCACCCCGGATCGACGGACGAACCCCGGTCGCCCCACGACCAGCTCCGCTGCTGGGCGAGCACAACGACGAAGTTTGGCGCGACCTCGTCGGCCTGTCGGCAGATGAGTTGGACGGGCTCCTGTCCGATGGCATCATCTGAGCCTGGGCTCATTACTCTGCGCCGCGCGGGGAACAGCGTGCAGCGTGCAGCGTGCAGCGTACGGCGCAGGTCAGGCTTCCGGGCGCTCCGTCGATCCGATGAAGTCGGGCGGCCGGCGCTCCTTGAACGCGGCCATGCCCTCGGCCATCTCGGGCGATACGGTGCCCAGAGCCTGGAAGTGGGCCTCGCGATCGAGCGACACCGGCAGGGAGGTTTCGAAACTGGCGTTCAACAGTTGCTTGGACAGACCAAGCGAACGAGTCGGTCCTTGGGCCAGCCGAACGGCCAGTTCGTCGGCGGCGATGGCCAGTTCTTCGGGAGTGTCGAAACACCGATAGGCCAGGCCGAGATCGACCGCTTGCGCCCCCACCACCTCTTCACCGAGCAGCACCATGGCCTTGGCACGCGGCAGTCCGATCAGTCGCGGCAGCAGGTAGGCGCCGCCGGCATCCACCACCAGACCCCAACGGGCGAACGACCAGATGAACCGGGTGGTGGCCTGGGTCAGGACGAAGTCACAGGCCAGGGCCAGATGGGCACCGGGACCCACGGCAGTTCCGTTCACGGCGGCCACCGTCGGCTTGTCCATCTCCCACAACTCCCGGATGAACGTCTGCACGCCTTTGCGCAGGGCCTCACTCGTGGAGCGAGGATCGAATCCGGCCCCGCCGGCACTGGCCACAGTCGACGCCCGCAGGTCCATGCCCGAACAGAACGAGTCGCCGGACCCGGTCACCAACAGTGCTCGCACACGGGGGTCCTCCCGGGCGGAGCGCACGGCGTCCACCAGGTCGTCACGCATCTCGACGGTCAAGGCGTTGCGGGCTTCTGGCCGATCGAGGGTGATGCGACCGACCCGGTCGTCGCGGACTTCGTAGCGGATCATGTGTGGATGCTAACCCCGGTCCTGCTCCCAGTCCTGCTTCCGGTCCGCTAGTTTGCCCGGCATGGCCGGCTCCCCCAGCCCTGGACCCGAAGCGGGCAGAGCATCGCCCGTCGCGGGCGTGGGAGACAAGGTTCCCCCAGGAGGCAAGGCCTCTTCAGGAGACAAAGTCTGTTCGCTCGATGAGGCGGTGGCCCACGTCCGCCCCGGCGACTCACTCCACATCGTCACCAACCACACCCGGTGGACAGCCGCCGCCCGCCACCTGGTCCGCCACTGGTGGGGACGGGATCCGCACTTCACCCTGGTCATGCTCAGCCTGTCCAGTCTCGGAGCCCTCTTCTTCCGCGGTGGCCTGGTGGACAAGGTGGTCACCGGCTACTCGGGTGATGTCTTCCCGAGCTTCTCCCCCAATCCCAACTTTTCCGATGCTTACCTGGCCGGCGAGGTCGAGGTGGAGCACTGGTCGTTCCTCACCTTTCTGCAGCGTCTCGAGGCGGCGGCCCGCGGTCTTCCCGCCGTCACCACTGGATCGCTGGCCGGGTCCTCGATGGCCAACAACCCCGGCTACAGCCAGGTAGACACCCCCTACGGACCGGTCGGCCTGTTGGCCGCCTACGCCCCGGACATCACACTGCTCCACGCCCCGGTCGCCGACCGGCAGGGCAACCTCGCCTTCCAACCCCCGGGGCTCGAAGGCATGTGGGGGGCTTTGGCCGCTCGACGCGGAGTCGTCGCCACCGTCGATCGGGTGGTGGACGACATCCGCCCGTGGTCGCACCTGGTCCAAGTCCCCGCCCACCGGGTGCTGGCGGTGGTCGAAACACCCCTCGGTGCCCACCCCGGCGGCCTGTTCGCCCGCGATGTGCCGGTCGATCCCTACGGCGAAGACCTCGATTTCTGGGCCGAGGCCCGGACGGCCAGCCACGGCAACGAGTACGACCGTTGGATCGAGGAGTGGGTGCTCGCTCCAGCCAACCAAGAGGAGTATCTGGCCCGCCTCGGGCCGAAGCGGATTGCCGAACTGCGTCGCCGGGCCGAACCCGACTCGTGGAAGGATGATGAAGCCGCCCATCCGCCCGACCTGGAAGCCGAACCAGTCTCCTGGGAGATCGCCGCCGTCCACGGAGCCCGGTACCTGGCCGACCGGGTCGTGGCTCTCGACGCCGACGCTCTGCTGGCCGGAGCAGGTGTGGCCAACTTGGCGGCGTGGCTGGCTGTCGAACTGGCACGCGACCGGGGCTCCGAGGTCGTACTGGCCGCTGAGCTGGGACTGCTGGGCTACCAGCCGACACCGGCCGACCCGTTCATCTTCAACCACCGGAGCTTCCCCACGGCCACCATGCTGGGTGACGCCGAGCAGGTCCTGGCTGGACTGGTCGGCGGCCCAGGGACCACGCTGCTGGCCTGCCTAGGTGCAGCGCAGATCGACCGCCACGGCAACATCAACTCCACCGTGAT
This sequence comes from uncultured Acidimicrobiaceae bacterium, assembly GCA_903906055.1. GTDB lineage: Bacteria > Actinomycetota > Acidimicrobiia > Acidimicrobiales > RAAP-2 > Bog-756. Next base: position 12,822 of record CAIVIS010000112.1, on the reverse strand, counting down.
CGGCGACTCGGTGTTTTTGGTCGGTTCCGGTGGAGGCAACGACGTCGCCTCCACCGCCGATGAGGTCGTCGTCATGTCCACCTTGACCCGTCGGCGGGCTGTGGCCGAGGTGCCCTACATCACCTCCCCCGGCGTGCGGGTCCGCGCCTTCGTGACCGACCTCGCCCTCTTCGAGCGGGACGACACCGGCGAGCTGGCCCTCACGGCGGTAGCCCACGGCGAGGGCACCATCGCTGAGCGGGCGGCCGCTGTACGCGCCCTGTGCCCGTGGGACCTCCATGTGGCCGAACACGTGGTCGAGCTCGATCCCGTCGATCCCGCACTCATCGAACGGCTGCGCCGATGGGACCCCGAAGGCCGGTTCCTCCGGCCCGGTGGCTGAAGGCCAGTTCCGAACTATCGGACCAGCGGTTCCATCCAACCCGGTGACACCGTTGTCCTGCCTGCCACCACCGACGATCCGATGAAGTTCCGCTGGGCTTCCACCGTCCCGGCTCCGAAGCAGAGGCCTCGAATGTCCCGATAGGCGCGCTCGACCGGGTACTCGTGGCTATAGCCGTAGCCCCCGTGGATCTGCATGGCCTCGTCGCAGACCAGCTTGGCGGCCAGGTTGGCTGCCGTCTTGGCCAGCGCTGTCTCCAGCGGTGGCGGAGTACCACCTGGCCCGGCCAGGTGGACAGCCCGGGTGAGCAGCAGTCGGGCCCCCTCGAGCTGCACTGCCATCTCCGAGAGCTTCCAACGCAGACCCTGCAGTTCGCCGATGGGCTGACCCCCGAGCTGGCGATCATTCATGTAGCGGACGGCGTGCTCGAGCGCACCCTGCGCCGCGCCGACACACATGGCAGCGTTGCCGCACCGCTCATGATTGAGATGACCGAGGAGTACCTTAAATGCCTCGGTAGTGGACGGGTCCCCGGTGATCAGCACGTCCTCATCAGTGATCAGCACGCCGTCGAAGGCCACCTCGGCCTCGGTAGCAGCGTGGATACCCATCCCCCAGTGTCGACCGGTGACCTCCACGCCCTCACGGTCCATCGGGACCACAACCGCCCCGATCCCTTTGGCTCCTTCACCACCGGGCCACCGACACCACACCAGAATCCCCGCGGCCCGGTGTCCGAGGGTCGAGTAGTTCTTATAGCCCGAGAGGCGCCAGCGCCCAGGACCGTCAGCCACCAGAGCGCTGCGCATGTCCTGAACGGCGGAACCGGCATCGGGCTCCGTGATCCCGATGCTCACGATTGCCTTCCCGTCGGCCACCAGCGGCAGCCATCGGTTCTTTAGCGCGTCTCCACCCAGATGCTCGATCCCCCGCGATGGTCCGTTGAACGCCAACTGACAGCAGATAGCTGTCGAGACATCGTGGCGGGCGATCTCCTCGAGCACGATGGCCGCCTCGACATCGCCCAGCCCCAGGCCACCCCACTCCTCACCGATGGTCACGCCGAAGAGATCGGCGACGGCCAGCGCGGCCAGCGCCTCCTCGGACAGCTCGCCGCTCAGGTCTGCATCTCGGGCGCCTGGAGCCACCGAACGGTGCCCCACATCTCGGGCCAGCGCTCGCAGCGCCTGGCGGTCCTCTGACTCGGCGAAGGGGTCGATACCTCGAGACGTGGCCACAGTGAACCGGCTTTCTGCAGGCAGGGGTCGGATGGCTGCTTGGCCGGGCGCGGCCCCTGGCCGGCCCGGAGGTGTTGCCATAGTATTCCCGCGATAGTGGTGCTCACCTCCCTCGACCGGGGGACCGGCGCCGATGACCGCAGATTCGAGGTGCCAGATGCTGCTGGAGAACCGGGTAGCTGTAGTGACCGGAGCGGGCCGAGGAATCGGCCGCCAGTTCGCCCTGGAGCTGGCAGCCCAGGGTGCTGCTGTCGTCGTCAACGACCTCGGGGTCAGCCTGCGGGGTGACGCCGACGAGGAAGACGCAGCAACCGCTGTGTGCCGCGAGATCGAGGCCGGAGGCGGCCGGGCGGTGCCGTCGCACGAATCGGTCACCGACTACGCCGCCGCCCAGCGCATCATTGCCACCGCCGTCGACTCGTTTGGCCAGATCGACATCTTGGTCAACAACGCCGGAATCGTCCGGGACCGGACCTTGGTGAAGATGGAGGAGGAGGACTTCGACGCCGTGATCGCCACCCACCTGAAGGGGGCGTTCAACTGCACCCGGCACGCCGCCCCACTCATGAAAGAGGCGGGCTACGGCCGTATTGTCAACGTCACCTCGTCGGCCGGACTCCGCGGCAACTTCGGGCAGACGAACTACGGCGCGGCCAAGGCCGGACTGATGGGCATGACGTTCGTGTGGGCGCTTGAGCTGGCCAAGGCCGGCATCACTGTCAACGCCATCGCCCCCGCCGGTGCCACTCGGATGACGGCTGCACTGGCCGGTGAAGGCGAGGTGGACCCTCGCCTCGACCCGGCTATGAACGCGCCGCTAGTCGCCTTTTTGGCCTCCGACCGGGCCGGCCATGTCAACGGCCAGCTCTTCGGACGCACCGACTTCAGCTACTCGCTGTTCCAGCACCCCAAGCAGATCGCCTGGATGCACAAGGACGGAGGCTGGGACACCGAGTCGGTGGCCGAGCAGTTCGACACCATGTTGGGTCAACACCTCCAGACGGTGGGGATGGTCATGCCTTCGGGGCTCACCCAGGACGCAGCCCGGAAGTAACCCCGTGGTTCCGGTAGCGTCGGCCCGGTGCCCCCAGTCACCGTCACCCATGTCGGGCTCTGCGTAGCTGACCTCGAACGGTCACGCCGGTTCTACGTCGACGCCTTCGGTTTCGCCGAGGTACGCACGTTGCAGCCCCCAGACGGTGTGTGCAGCACCTTGCTGCAAGTGCCTCGTCCCGTCGGTCTGACCGCCGTCTACCTCACCCGCAACGAGTTCGTCCTCGAGCTCCTCCACTTCGAGCGACCCGGCAACCCTGCCGCCCGCCAGCGGTCCATGGCCGAACCCGGTCTCACGCACCTGTCGTTCACCACCGACGACCTACCTGGCACTCTGGCCGCCGTGGCCGCACTCGGTGGCGAGGTGCTGACCGACACCGACGTGGGTGTGGCCGTCATGGTGCGCGACCCCGATGGCCAGCTGCTCGAGCTGCTGGCCGCGCGGGCAGGCTGACCAGCGATGGCATCAGAAATATCCGGATCTGCTGAAGCACCGATCCCTCCACCGGCGCTCCAGACCGTGGCTCAGCTACTCGAGCAACGCTCGGCTGATGAACGTCCCGCGCTCCACTTCGAGGGCGCAGAGTGGTCGTGGCGCCAGGTGGTGGCCGAGGCCCGAGCCAGAGCCGGCCTGCTGGACCAGTTTGGCGGCAATGGTCCGGTACATGTCGGCATCCTGTTGGAGAACACGGCCGAGTACGTATTCCTGCTGGCCGGGGCCGCCCTGTCCGGAGCTGTCGTCATCGGCTGCAATCCCACTCGTCGAGGCGAAGAGCTGGCCCGTGACGTCCGCTCCACCGACTGTGTGCTGCTGGTCACTGATGCCGGACAGCGCCCCCTGCTCGACGGACTCGATCTCGGCATGTCCACCGACCGCATACTGACCACTGATGGTGAGGCCTACGCGGCTCTCGTGGCCGAGGGCGCGCGGTTGGCGGCCACTACGCCATCCCTGGCCCTATCACCGTCACCGTCACCGTCACCGTCACCGGACGATCTCTACCTCTTGGTGTTCACCTCGGGGTCGACCGGCACCCCGAAAGCGGTTCGGATGTCCCAGGGCAGGGCGGCCCGGTCCGCCCAGCGCATGCCGTTCCAGCAGGACGACATCTTGTACTCGGCCATGCCGCTATTCCACGGCAACGCCCTTTCGTCCTCACTCTTCCCCTGGATGGCCAGTGGTGCCACCATGGTGCTGCGGCGGCGGTTCTCGGCGTCTGGATTCCTCCCCGACGTCCGCCAGCATGGCGCCACGTTCATGAACACCGTCGGCCGGGCGGTAACGCACATCTTGGCCACCGAGCCGACCGACCTCGATCGGGATCACCAGCTCCGCTACGTCCTCGGACCCGAGACGTCAGCTACCGACAAGGCCGAGTTCACGCGGCGGTTCGGTGTCCCGCTGTTCGAGGGCTATGGGTCGAGCGAGGGGGCGATCGTCCTGCACCCAGCAGGCGACCAGCACCCCGGCGCGCTCGGCCGACTACCCAAGGGCGCCGAGGCCAAGATCGTCGACCCAGTCACCGGGAATGAGCGGGCGGTCGCCCTCTTCGACGCCCACGGGCGCCTCACCAACCCGGCCGAGGCCATCGGCGAGCTGATCGGTCGGTCTCGGCACTCCGCCTTCGAGGGCTACTACAAGAACCCCGAGGCCGAGGCCGAGCGCATTCGCAACGGGTGGTATTGGTCGGGCGATCTGGCCTACGCCGACGCCGACGGCATCTTCTACTTCGCTGGCCGATCTGGTGACTGGCTACGGGTCGACAGCGAAAACTTCACCGCCGCCCCCATCGAGCGGATCCTCGGACGGCTTCCCGGCCTGCAGGGTGTGGCCGTCTACGCCGTGCCGGACACCCACACCGGCGACCAGGTCATGGCCGCCCTCGAGTTCGACCAGCGCGATAGCTTCGACCCCGAAACCTTCGCCGCCTTCCTGGCCGACCAGCCCGACCTCGGCACCAAGTGGGCACCCCGGTATCTACGGATCGTTGGCGCCCTGCCCGTGACCGGAACCGACAAGGTGGACAAAGCCCCTCTGCGTACCGAGCAGTGGTCCTCGTCTGATCCCTACTGGGAGCGGAAGGACCGCGCATCTTCGTATACCGTCATGAGCCGAGCGGACTTGGCCGCCTTGCGGGACGAGTTCACCGCCAGCGGACGGGCCGCACTGCTCACGAGCTGACCGCTCAGCCGCTCAGCCGCTCAGCCGCTCAGCCGCTCAGCCGCTCAGCCGCTCAGCTGCTCAGCAACACGGGCAGCGTCTCGGCCCCACTTACCAGCGTCGAACTCGTGTACGTCGGTTCGCCGGCCAGCAGGAACCGCGGGTATCGGCCCAGCAGTTCCTCGAAGAAGATGCGGGCCTCGAGCCGGGCCAAGCTCGCCCCCAGGCAACTGTGCTCACCGAACCCGAAGGCCAACTGTGGTGCACCCATCCGACGTTGCACGTCGAATGCACCGGCGTCAGGGCCGAAGACTGCATCATCCCGATTGGCCGAGGCGTACAGCATGACCAAGAAGGTGCCGGCCGGGATCGGGGTACCAGCCACCTCGACGTCAACGGCGGCCGTGCGGCCGAAGGCCTGGATGGGGGTCACCCACCGCAGTATCTCCTCGACGGCCGGGGCCACTATCGACAGGTCCTCGGCCAGCAGCGACTGCTGGGCCGGGTGGCGAGCCAGGGCCTCGGCCCCTCCCGACAGCAGCGTGCGGGTTGTTTCGTTGCCTGCCACCAGCAGGGTCAGCAGGAACCCGAGCACCTCGCCCTCGTCGAGCAGTCGGTCGCCGATCTCAGTAGTGGTCAGCACGCCCAACAGCTCGACTCCGTCCGGCCCGGTAGTGCGGATGTAGTCGGTCAGGAACCCCAGCAACTCAGCCATGCTGGCGGCGGACTCGTTGGAGGACCCGTCGGCCGACTCGATGGTGGCATCCGACCACTTCCGCAGCTGCGCCACGTCGGACCCGTCGATGCCAAGCAGTTCGGCGATCACGGCGATGGGGATGGGTGCGGCCAGACGGTCGACCAGGTCGATGGGCTCGCGGGCAGGCGCTTCGTCGAGGGCGACGCGCACGATCTCTCGTATGCGGTCCTCGAGCGGCGCCACCGAGCGGGGGGTGAACAGCCGGTTGATGACCGACCGGTAAGAAGCATGGAGGGGTGGGTCGATGTGAAGAATGGAGAAGGCACCGAGGCCGCCACCGCCGCTGTTACGCAGCGGATCGTTGATGAGCACACCTTGGCTAGATACGAAGCTTGACGGGTCTCGGCTGACGTCCCGCACGTCCTCCCATCGGCTGAGAGCCACCATGCCATCAACCGTCGGATACACCGGGGCGTTGGCGCGCAGCCAGGCCAGGACCTCGTGATAATCAGGACGGAGGTAGAACCCGGGAGTGCCTAAAGCGATCTCCGGCCTATCTTCGGCCACCCCCGACACAGAACCGACCATCGTCCACCTCCCCGGTGGGCCACCACGTTACCCAGCCAAGCGCCAATGGCGGCCCTGAGCCGTCCTTCTCCGTCACCCGGTGTCGGCCCAGCCCTCGGCGTACACTCCGGCCACTATGGATTCCGCACCGCTGACGCCCGCCCCGCACCTCGGCGCCCACAGCGCCGCCCATCCTGACCGGCCGGCTCTCATCATGACCGGATCGGGCGAGGTCACCACCTACGGCGAGCTCGACGAGCGCTCCAACCGCCTTGCCCATGTCTTCCGTCGAGCCGGGCTGCAGGCCGGAGACCACGTGGCCCTGATGATGACCAACGGCTCGCCGTTCATCGAAGCAGCCTGGGCCGCCCAGCGGGCTGGCCTCTACTACACGGCGCTCAACGCCCACCTCCGCCGGGAGGAGGCCCAGTACATCTTGGATGACTGCGGGGCACGCGCCTTGGTGATCAGCGCCGACCTGGTGGCGGTAGCCACCGAGCTCGACCTGAGCGCAGTCCCGCTCCTCATTGCCGCCACTGGCGACGTCGCCGGGTTCTTGTCTTATGCCGAGGTGCTCGCCTCGGGCCTTCCGACCGCCCTCGATGACGAGGCCGAGGGACGCGAGATGCTCTACTCGTCGGGGACTACCGGAGTGCCCAAGGGAGTGCGCAAGCCGCTCGGCATCACCCGGCCCGGTGACTCAGAGGCCCCCTCGGTAGTGATTGCCAAGGGGATCGGCGCCATGGGGATCACTGGGTCGTCCGTCTACCTGTCGCCCGCTCCGCTCTACCACTCGGCGCCCCTCGTCTACACCATGGCTATGCACCGACTCGGTGCGACCGCCGTGGTCATGGAGACCTTCGACGCCGATGACTGCCTGGCCGCCATTGAGCGCTACCAGGTGACGCATGCACAGTTCGTGCCCACCATGTTCACCCGCATGTTGCGCCTGCCCGAACGGGAACGCTTGAGCCACGACGTATCGAGTCTGCGCTACGTGGTCCACGCCGCCGCCCCGTGCCCCGTACCGGTCAAGTACCAGATGCTCGAATGGTGGGGTCCGATCATCTACGAGTACTACGCCGGCACCGAGGACCTCGGTTCGTCGTTCATCACTCCGGACGAATGGCTCGAGCACCCCGGTTCTGTCGGCCGCCCCCGCAACGAAATGCACATCGTGGGTGAAGGCGGCGAGGAGCTGCCCGCTGGTCAGGCCGGCACCATCTACTTCTCCGGCGGCCACGAGTTCGAGTACCACAACGATCCGGACAAAACAGCGTCGGTCCAGGACCAGCACGGATGGCGCACGCTCGGTGATGTCGGCTACGTCGACCAGGACGGCTACCTCTATCTGACCGACCGATCAGCCGACATGATCGTGTCCGGTGGGGTCAACATCTACCCGAGAGAGGCGGAGCAGGTGCTGGTTGCCCACCCCGCCGTCTTGGACGCAGCCGTGTTCGGGATTCCCGACGACGAGTTCGGCGAGTCGGTCAAGGGAGTGGTGCAGTTGGCCGACGCAGTAGAGCAAGCTGAGCTGCTGGCTTGGTGCCATGAGCATTTGGCTACCTACAAGTGCCCGCGATCGATCGACATCGTGGACTCCCTGCCCAGGGACCCCAGCGGCAAGCTGTTCAAGCGGCTCCTGAAGGATCCGTACTGGGAGGGACGCGACTCGCGCATCGTCTGACCCGGATCCCTGACCCGGATCCCTGACCCGGATCCCTGACCCCTGACCCGGATCCCCTACTTGATTCGGCCCTGGCGATTACGTTGGCCGCATGGATCCCTCGTATGCGCTGCTCACCGGCCGGGTAGCCGTCGTCACCGGTGGCGGAGCCGGTATCGGCCGCGGCATCGGCCGCGGGCTGGCCGCTTTCGGCGCTTCCGTTGCCGTGTGGGAGCGGAACCCGGAAACTGCCGAGTCGGCCGGAGCCGAGATCGGGGGCCTTGGGCTGACCGTGGATGTCCGCGAGCCCGACCAGGTCGATGCAGCCCTGGCCCGCACGCTCGACGAGTTGGGACCGGTGGGCATCCTGGTAAACAACGCTGGCGGAGTGTTCCACTCAGATCTGCTCGACACCAGCGAAAACGGGTGGGACGCGCTCTACCGGGCCAATCTGCGCAGCGTGCTGCTGTGCACCCAGCGGGTAGCTCGCTCCATGGTCGAGCACGGTGACGGCGGCAGCATCATCAACATCACCTCGATCGAGGGCGTGCGGGCCGCTCCCGGGTACGCCGCCTATGCCGCTGCCAAGGCCGGGGTGATCAGCCTCACCCAAACCGCCGCATTGGAGCTGGCCCTCCACGGCATCCGTGTAAACGCCCTTGCACCAGACATCACCTGGACCGAGGGCATGGTGTCCGTGGCCCCCGTCGGTGCTGAAGCGCAGTTCGGCCGGATCGTCCCGATGGGCCGGGCCGGCCACGTCGACGAGATGGCCGGAGCCGCCGTGTTCCTGGCCGGCAGGATGTCGAGCTACGTGACCGGGCAGACCATCCACGTCGACGGAGGCACCGAGGCGGCTGGTGGGTGGTATCACGACCCCGGCGGCAGCGGGTATGTGCTCGGCCCTCGTGCCGGTGCCGGTGCGGCCGACGTCACTCCAGCAGGCTAAATCCGCCCCGTCCGGCCTTGGCCATCTCGTAGCAAAGTGTGTCGTAGGGCTCGACGATTCCGTAGACCGTCTCGCCCTCGCTGACGAATCGGGCATGGTGCTGGTCGAGGCCGCAGATACGCGACCGGACCTCAGGGTCACGCACGTCGTAGGTCTCCCCCGTCACCACGCCGTCGCCGACGTCCACGCCTTGCCACAGGTCGCCATCGGGAGTTCCGCCGTTGGGACCGCCGTACATGCCACAGCGTAGGAAGGCGATCTGGTGGCCGAGCCGCTCGAAGGCGACCGTGCGCTCGTGCCCATCGGCGAACACGTAGTCCACTTCGCCCGACAACAAGAGTCGGGTATCGGGCTCGAACCGCAAGCGGTAACGGCGGTCTGCCAGGGTGTCGCTCCCCCGTCGTTGGTCCCCCAGGTTGTACAGGACGTGGTCGCCCCAGATGCCGTACTCGGCGAACTCGACCCACTCCCCTGAGTGGGGGTGCTGGTAGCCGCCCCACAGCGCCCGGCCACCCACTCCGTCGCGGGTGCCCCAATGGTGGTCCCTGGTTCCGCAGTAGTGCTCGGTTGTGACCTCGTGGCGCTCGCCGCCGATCTCGATCCATCCGGACTGGCGGCCAAAGCCGTCATAGCCGGCCACACCGGCGAACACCTGGGTGCCCACCACCGCCCCACCTCCGATATTGCGGTACACCGGCCGCTTGGTATCTTGCCAGGACAGGTCAAAGGCGATCCCGTGGTCGTTGTCGCCCAGCGACAGGTGCCACTCGCGGAACGGGGTCACCACCTCGAAGGCCAGGGGGCCGACCGTCATGTCCATACGGTTCAGGCCAAGTTTGCGGTGGGCTCGCACTGTGGTGTGGTTTCCTCGGTAGTTGACGATGGCAAACGCCTCCGCCGTTCCAAGGTTGGGATATACGCCCATGCCCGCCACCACCAGCAGGTCGCCGGTATCGTCCTGGCAGGTAAACCACATGCGCTCGTAAGCTCGCGGGTCCGATGTCCACATCACCCGGACCGGAAGCGGGTTGTTGTGGATCAGGAACTCATCGAGCCCCGACATGGGGTGATATTCGATCCCGGCATCGAAGGTGTGCCCGTCCACCGGGCTCGGCGTCATCCGCCTGCTCCGTGGATGGCCTTGCGCTCGACATACTCGTCCATGCCCGCCTCACCCCACTCGCGTCCGATGCCCGACGCACGGTAGCCGCCGAATGGTGCCAGAGGGTCGGGCGCATAGCCGTTGACGCCGAACGTCCCTGTACGCACACCACGGGCCACGGCCAGCCCACGATCCTCGTCAGTGGTCCACACCGAGCCGGCCAACCCGTAGTCCGAGTCGTTGGCGATACGGATGGCGTCGGCATCGTCTTGGTAGCGGATCACGCTCAGCACCGGGCCGAATACTTCCTCCTGGGCGATACGCATGGAGTTGTCCACGTCGGCAAATACGGTCGGTCGCACGAACCAGCCCACGGGCAGGCCTTCGGGGGCGGCACTGCCTCCGACCACCAGACGTGCTCCATCGGCCACCGCCCCATCGATGTAGTCGCGCACCCGTTGGCGCTGGCGTTGGCTGACCAGCGGACCGATCCGGGTGGCCGGGTCGAAGGGATCCCCCACCACGAGATCGGCTGCCGCCGACGCCACCGCATCGACCACCTCGTCATACCGGCTGGCCGGGGCGAGGATCCGGGTCTGGGCGGCACAAGCCTGCGAGTTGTTGACGAACGACGAGTAGCGCAATCCCTTGGCTAGACGCTCTACGTCAGCATCATCGAGGACCACCGCGGCCGACTTACCCCCGAGCTCGAGACTGACCCGGCGGAGTGCCTGTCCGCACTCGGCGGCGATTCGGCGCCCGGCTGCCGTCGACCCAGTAAAGGACACCTTGTCGACACCCGGGTGGGCCACCAGCGTCTCACCGGTGCTCACACCACCAGTCAGGATGGACACCACACCTTCGGGCAGGCCGGCCGCCTCGATCACCTCGGCCAAGATCACTGCGTCCAGCGAGGCCTCGGGCGCGGCTTTGACCACCACCGTGCATCCGGCCAGCAGGGCGGGGGCGAGCTTGGTGGCGATGAGAACTTGGGGGACGTTCCAGGCCACGATGGCAGCCACCACCCCCACGGGCTCACGACGTTCGAGATAGTCGACGTAGCGGCCGGTGCGCCGGGCTTCCCACGGATAGACCCTGGCCAAATCCACCATCGACTGCATGATGTCGATGGGTGCTCCCACCTGTCCCAGTCGCGAGAATCCGATAGGCGAACCGTTCTCCGAGGTAATGGTCCGAGCCAGATCCTCGGCCCGCTCAGCCATCCCCGCCGCGATCCGGCTGACGGCGTCGATGCGGTCCTCCACCAAGCTGGTCGACCACGGCGAGTTGTCGAAGGCCGCCCGGGCCACAGCCACGGCGCGCGCTACATCTTCGGGGCTGGCCACCGGCACCCGGCCCAGTATCTGCTCTGTGTGGGCCTCGATGACGTCCACGGTCTCCGCCGTCGACGGCACCACCCATCGCCCTCCGATGAATAGGTGCTCCACCACCCGGACCGGCCTGTCGCTGGCGCTCATCGGGGCAGCCCCAGGATCCGCTCGCCGATGATGGTGCGCTGCACCTCTGAGGTTCCCCCAGCTATGGACGCAGCCTTGCTCCACAGCCACTGACGCTGCCAGCGCCCACCTTCGGGGTTCCCGTCGGCCGAGCCCCACAGCGGGGCCGCGTCGCCGGTGACGGCCAGCCCGGCCTCGGACAGAGACTGGGTCATGTCGGTCCACGCCAGCTTGACCAGGGATGATTCCGGCCCCGGCTCCTCACCCCGGGCCAGGCGGGTCATGGTGCGCCAGTTGTGAAGCCCCAGAACCCGGAGCTTCACATAGGCATCGACCAGCTGGTCGGCCACGAACGGGTCGTCAAGGGCGCCCGATCTGGCAGCCAGGTCGAGCAGTTGTCCGAGATATACCTCGTGGACCACCTGCTCCTTGAACGGAAAGGTGGTGCCCCGCTCGTGGGCCAGCGTGGTGTTGGCCACCATCCACCCTTGGTGAGTGCCGCCGATGAGCTGATCGTCGGCCACGAATACCTCGTTGAAGAACACCTCATTGAACTCGGCTTCACCGGTCATGGTCACGAGAGGCCGGACCTCGACGCCAGGAGCGGTCATGTCCACCGCCACGCACGAGATCCCACGGTGCCTTGGGGCATCGGGATCGGTGCGCACCAGGGCGATCCCCCAACGTGAGTACTGGGCATAGCTCGTCCACACCTTCTGGCCCTCGATGACCCAGCCACCCTCGGTCGCCACGGCTCGGGTGGTGAGGGAAGCCAGGTCAGAGCCGGCACCTGGCTCGCTGAACAGCTGACACCAGATCTCGGCGGCATCGAGGATCCCCGGCAGCCACCGGTGGCGCTGGTCGTCGTCTCCGTGGGCCAGCAGTGTCGGACCGACCAGGTTGACCCCGGTCCGATTCACCGGTTGCGGGGCCCGCGACCGGGCGTATTCGATGTTGAACAAGGCCACCTCTACTGGGGACGCACTCCGACCGCCAAACGCAGTCGGCCAATGGATGCCTACCCACCGGTCGCCAGCCAGACGAGCCTGCCAGCGCCGACCCCACGCGAACTCCTCATCGAAGTCGGCGAACACGGGAGTGGGCTCGACATTCGCCCCGAGCCATTCGCGTAGCTCGTTGCGGAACTGGAGCGACTCCTCGGAGAGGGAGAGGTTCATCGACCCCTGTTGTAATGCAATCTGGCCCGGTCTGCCGACAGATCGGCAGGGAGCGTGCCATACTCGCCACTGCACGGGGCCGCTCCGGGGGACGGGACGGCCACGGACGGGCAGGGACGGGGAGGGAAGACGTGGGTAATGCGCCGTTGATGCTGTCGACCGCCTCCTCCAGTCTGCTGCGAGCCGCACAACCATCAGTACCGAACCCGTCAGTTCCACGCCCGTCAGTTCCACGCCCAGCAGCCCCACGCCCGTCAGTTCCACGCCCAGCAGCCCCACGACAGGAGCATCGACATGTCTGAAACCGCACCCAACGGCGAGTCCCGCCTGCTCATCGACGGCGACCTTGTAGACGCCTCCGATGGTGGC
>CAIVIS010000111.1 GCA_903906055.1 uncultured Acidimicrobiaceae bacterium | reverse complement strand
GGGATCCTTGCCTCCAGCTACCGCCACCTCGGGTGACCCTCCGCCACCGCCACCGAGCAACGGTGCGATCACCTTCACCAGATCTCCGGCGTGGAGTTGGCCACCTTGGTCGGCGTGCTGGCCTTTGCGGTCGGCAGACACGGCGACCGACGCCTTTACGCCGTCCGGGCATCCCCCGAGTACGACCACGCGGAGCTCACCATTGGATCGGACCGCCTGAGCCAGGTCGCGCAACTGATCGGGATTCAGGCCATCACGTCGGGCGACCACGGCGCCGTCCAACGCGGTGCCTGCCATCGTGGCCGCCTCGGCCCGCAGTTCCCGGCCCTGGGCCAGCTCGAGTGCCTTTTCTGCGGCCCGCTGACGCTCCAGAAGCCGTTCGATGGCTTCCCCCACATGCTCCGGCTCGGTCCGAAGCAGCATGGCGGCCTCGGCCAGCAGCTGTTCGCGGGCCGCCATGCGATCGAGGGCGCCGGTTCCGGTCACCGCCTCGATCCGACGGGTGTTGGAGCCGATCGACGCCTCAGCGATCACCGTGATGGGGCCGATCATGCCCAGGGCATCCACGTGGGTGCCTCCACACAACTCGACCGAGTGCGGACCGGCACGCACCACGCGCACCCGTTCGCCGTACTTGTCTCCGAAGAAGGCCAGCGCACCCATGGCCTCGGCTTCGGCCTTGCTCTTCTCGACCACCGACACGGCTGAATCCGAGAGCACATCGGCGTTGGCCATGGCCGTCACTGCGGCCAGCTCCTCGGGAGCGACGGCGGCATGGTGGCTGAAGTCGAAGCGGAGCCGATCGGGGGCTACCAGCGAACCCTGCTGGCGTACCTGATCGCCCAGTACGGTACGCAGCGCCGCGTGCAACAGGTGGGTGCCGGTGTGATTGCGACGCAACGCATCGCGCCGAGGGCCATCGATGGTGGCCAAGGCATCCTGGCCAGCGAAGATCTCACCGGTGACCTTGGCTCGGTGGGAGGTAAGTCCGGGAAGTGCAGACACCGTGTCGTAGACCATTGCCGTGCCCGTTTCGGTCACGATCGCACCGATGTCGCCCATCTGGCCGCCGCTCTCGGCGTAGAAGGGAGTGCGGTCCAGGAAGATCTCTACCTGACCGGCGTGTTCGGGGTCGTTGTCGGTGAGCACGGCCACCACTCGCGCCGGTGCGGCATAGCTGTCGGACGACTGACCGACGAACACGGTCTGCCCCTCGACATCGAGCACCGATCGGTACGCCTCGTCCCCGGCGGTGGCCCGCCCAGCACGCGCGGCGGCTCGGGCTTGGGACCGCTGGCGATCCATGGCCTCTTCGAAGCCCTCGAGGTCCACCGCCGATCCGGCCTCCTCGGCGATCTCTACGGTGAGCTCGACCGGGAACCCGTACGTATCGTGCAGTCGGAATGCGACCTCACCGGGAACCGAGCCGCCGCCCGTGGCAAGAACCTCGTCGAGGATGGCCGACCCGGTGGCCAACGTGCGCAGGAATCCCTCTTCCTCACGGGTCACGACATCGACCACCAGACGGTGCTGCTCCGCCAACAGCGGATGGGCAGCACCGAGTACAGCCACTGCGGTGTCGACCAAGCGTTCGGTGCACGGGGCGGACACCCCGAGTTGACGAGCGCGGCGAACGGCGCGCCGAATGATCCGACGCAGCACGTAGCCCCGTCCTTCGTTGGACGGAAGGACGCCATCGGCCACCAGCATGGACATGGCCCGACCATGGTCAGCCATGATCCGCAGTCCGATATCGGTGCGATCGTCTGCACCGTAGGTCTGGCCGGTGATCGACTGGGCGGTATCGAGGAGCGGCCGGAACAGGTCGGTGTCGTAGAGCGAGTCGACACCCTGGATCACCGGAAGGATGCGCTCCAGGCCGGCGCCGGTGTCGATACTCGGGCGAGGCAGTGGTGCATCGGTGCCGTCTGTGCCCCGGTTGTACTGCATGAAGACCAGGTTCCAGATCTCGATGAACCGCTCGGAACCCCCAAATGCAGGACCACCGTCCGCGCCGTAGGCCGGTCCCTTGTCGATGAATATCTCGGAACTGGGGCCGCACGGTCCGGTGTCACCCATCTTCCAGAAGTTGTCGTCCCCGAGGCGCTGGATGCGGTCCGGCCGCACGCCGACTTCGTCGCGCCAGATGGCCTCGGCCTCGTCGTCGGTCTCGTACACCGTGACCCACAGGCGGTCGCCATCGATACCGAGCACCTCGGTGACCAACTCCCAGGCGAAGGGAATGGCCTCACTTTTGAAATAGTCACCGAAGCTGAAGTTGCCCAGCATCTCGAAGAAGGTGCAGTGACGCAGCGTGCTGCCCACGATGTCGATATCTACCGTGCGGAAGCACTTCTGCACCGAGGTGGCCCGAGACCACGGCGGACTCTCATCACCCACGAAGAACGGCTTAAACGGCACCATGCCGGCGATGGTGAACAGGACCGACGGGTCATGGGGGATGAGACTGGCCGAGGGAACGGACGCGTGTCCCCGATCAACGAAGAACTGGGTGAACGCCTGGCGGAGGTGGTTGGCGTCGAGCGCCGTGGTGGGGGTCACGACAGAAAACTCTACTTGCCCAGGTGAGAGGGCGATCTGCGGCTCTGCCGGCGCCCTCGCATCCGCACGGGCCGGGCCGATTCGGTCTCCAGGTCCACCTCGTCTACCGGGGCCCCCTGGATGGCCAGGACCGCCTCGTTGGCCGGGGCCGTCGCTGACTTCGGTCGTCCATCAACCACCTGACGGGCAGGCGGTGTGCCCAGCCCGGCCCAGATCTCCTCTTCACGGCGTTGCATCTCCGTGCGTCCCGACACCACTGCGTCGCGTACCCGTCCGGTGGTGCTGGCCGCGGCCTGTCTTGCCGTCCGGCCGACACCTGCGACCACAGAGTCGGGCTGCAGTCGGGCCGATGCCGCCTCCAGCGTGCGACGGAGCTTCCGTTCGGCGTAGAGCGATGATGCCGCTCCAGCCACGACCCCCGTCACCAACCACACACTTCGACGGGCCATCGCTATCGACTCCTGTCCTTGGGTGCATCCGATCCGTTCCGGGGTTCAGGACCCGGCCCGGCTAGGCGACGGATCCCGTTGGCGGCACCTGCCCGGACGGCCAACACCTTCACTACTGGGTTGGCGAACGCTCGATAGGCGAGGCGCGATGCCGAGTCGACTGTGGCATGCACGGACTCGGTCGAGTCCAACACTGCCCCCACTCGCTCCATCTCGGTGGCCGCCTGGTCGACCACGCGATGGGCATCAGCCACCAGGGGAAGCGTCTGGCGCCGGAGCTCGTCGGCCATGGCCCGGAGTCGGCCGACCTCCCGCCGGAGGGACGAGATGGCGACGAGCAGACCGACCACGGCACAGGCGCAGGCGATGCTGGCCACCAGGACGGCGATCTCTCCAGTGGACATGATGGTCAAGTGTAGATCGGTGAGTGTCGCAAGGGGACGTGCCGCTCCAACCGCTCAGGACGACGCCATCGACACCACTGGTCGCGTCAGGGAGATCGACCCGGTAGAGCCGTAGAACCCAGCATCCCCGAAGGCGAAGATGCCGCCGTCGGAAGCGACCAGCCAGTAGCCCTGTCCGGACAGGTCAGCGGCCATGCTCACGATCGGCTTGTTCAGGGTCAGCGCCCCGGTGGATCCGAAGAACGGGGCATCCCCGAAGGCAAAGATGCCGCCGTCGGAAGCGACCAGCCAGTAGCCCCGTCCGTCCGGGGTGGCGGCCATGCCCACGATCGGCTTGTTGAGGGTCAGCGCCCCGGTGGATCCGAAGAACGCAGCGTCACCGAAGGCGAAGATACCGCCGTCGGAGGCCACCAACCAGTAGCCCCGTCCGTCCGGGGTGGCGGCCATGCCCACGATCGGCTTGTTCAGGGTCAGCGCCCCGGTGGAGCCATAGAACCCGGCATCCCCGTAGGCGAAGATGCCGCCATCGGAGGCCACCAGCCAGTAGCCCCGTCCGTCCGTTGTAGACGCCATGCCCACGATCGACTTGTTGAGGGTCAACGCCCCGGCGGAGCCGTAGAACCCAGCATCCCCGAAGGCGAAGATGCCGCCGTCGGAAGCCACCAACCAGTAGCCGTGTGCATCCGGGGTGGCGGCCATGCCCACGATCGGTTTGTTCAGCGTCAATGCCCCGGTGGAGCCGAAGAACCCGGCGGCCCCGTAGGCGAAGATGCCGCCGTCGGAAGCCACCAGCCAGTAGCCCAGCAGCGCATAGGTGTAGTGGTCACCGGACGAGTTCCGACTCACCCCAGAGGCGGCGGTCACCACCACATCGACAGTGCCCCCTTGGGCTGGGCCAGGCGGAACCGTGGCAGAGATCGATCCAGGACCAGTGACCACGAACGTGGCCGGTACTCCGCCAAAGGACACCGAGGTGACGTCGATGAACCCCGATCCCGAGATGGTCACCGCTCCCCCGCCCGACACGGGTCCACGGGCCGGGGTGACCGAGGTGATGTCTGGGACGACGAAGGTGAACATCGACCCCGCCACGGCCGGAGAAGTACCTGCAGCCACGCCTGTTGTGGTCACGGTGACCACCGAGGTCCGGCCGGATCCCACCGATGGGGTGATCACGGTGATCGACGTGCTGGTGGCCGACACTACTGACGCCGGGATTCCGTCAAATGCGACCGTCGGGCTGCCTGAGCCAAATCCAGATCCCGAGATGGTCACCAACGTGCCACCGGTGGCCGGCCCCAAGGCAGGGTTCAGCCCGGTGACCGTCGGACAGCCAGCGGAAGATCCTGACAACAGCCCAAGCAGCGCTCCCGCCCGAGGGCTCCCCCACCCTGAAGCCAGGTCGTACCCGTTGGTGGCTGGATACTTCGGGTTGACCACGGGAACGAGGGCATTGTTCCCCACCGTGACATCGTTGAACGAGGTGGCCGCACCTGACGCATAGATCGACGGGTTGAGCAGCCCGGCGGGCGCGGCACACCCCTGGTTGGTATCGGCTACCAGTGCCGCCCACAGCGGCGCCGCCTGACTCGTTCCCCCGAAGAGACCCCAGGTGCCGGCGAAGTAGATGACATCGCCGTAGTTGGGGTCCGACGATGCTGCCACGTCAGGGACCTGGCGACACTGCTTGTTCGCAGGGACCCCGCAGGTGTAGGCGGTGTACTGCGAGCGAACTCGAGCCACCTGCTGCCACGCCGGTGCCGCAAAGACCGTCGAGTTCCCCCCGCCGCCAGCGGCCCTGGTCGAGTTCCACACTTGTTCACCAGGAGCATCAGCGGACGCCCACAGGAGTGAGGTTCCACCGACGCCCGTCACATTGGGCTGACCAGCAGGATCGTCCACGGCCAAGCCGGTGAATCCCGTTTGACCGATGCAGTCGGTCGATCCGGAGTCCCCGGATGCGGCCAGTACCGTCTGACCTTGGGCC
>CAIVIS010000110.1 GCA_903906055.1 uncultured Acidimicrobiaceae bacterium | reverse complement strand
TCAGCACCACCGTGGAGCCGATCACGATCTGGGCCGTGAACAGACCGAGGAAGAGCGGCGCCTCGCGGAAGCTCTTCGACACGGAACGCTCCACGCCGACCGCCTCGGCCACCGCATAGGAGGTCGAGAGCGGGACGACGGCGGCGGCCAGGGCCGAGGCGCCCAGCAGCCCGATCCCGAAGAGAACCGAGGCGAACTCCCCAGCCAGCGGCTTCAGCGCCTCGGCCGCCTGGGCCGCCGACGTCAGGACGTGCGGGTTCCCGAGGAAGACCGAGGCCGTGGCGATGATGATGCACATCGAGACCAGGTCCGACACGATGGCCCCGGACACGGCGTCGACCCGTTCGTACTTGTACTCCTCGGGCCCGATGCCTCGGTCGACGACAGCGCCGGCCGTGTACAGCTGGATGTATGGGGTGATGGTCGTCCCGATCAGGGCCACCGCCACCAGCAAGAAGGCCTTGGTCCACACCATGTGGGGCAGCACCGTGTTGATGGCCACCGCCTTCCAGTCCGGATGCCCGAAGAACATGGCGATCGGGTAGGTGATGAAGGCCAGTGTCAGCAGCAGAAACACCCGCTCGGCATAGCGGTAGGAGCCGACGATGACCAGCAGCCAAATCGCCACGGCGGCGATCGGCACCGATACGTAGCGCGAAACGCCCCACAACTCGAAGGCCGCGGCGATCCCGGCAAACTCGGTGACAACCAGGCCCAGGTTGGCCAGGGCGAAGGCGAAGACGGCAAAGGCCGAGAGTCTTAAGGAGAACTGCTCGCGGATGAGTGCAGCCAGCCCCTTCCCGGTGTGGGCGGCCAGCCGGGCCACCATCTCTTGGATGCACACGTAGCCGATGGTGACGATCACCATGAAGAACAGCACGGAGTACCCGAACTCGGCCCCCGCCGATGCATAGGTGGCCACCCCGCCGGCATCGTTGCCGGCGTTGGCCGCTATCAGCCCCGGTCCGGCCGCGGTCAGGTAGACGAAGAAGCCACTCCAACGTCTCCTGACTGCCGCTATCGGTGCCGGCACCGGGTGCGGTCCTTCACTGGAGCAGCCTCGGGAAGTGGATCCGGCCACGCTCAGGCATCAGGGCGTCGATCACGTCGTCGGCCAGGATGCGCCCCAACGGGCGATCGTCGTCGTCGACCACTACCACCGACATCCGGCGGGTCTCGATCAGCCGTTCGGCCACGGCATCCACTTCGGCATGGATCCCGACGGTGACCGGCTCGGCCTCGCCGACCAGATCAGCCAGGACGGTGTCTCCGGGGTTGATCAACAGATGGAGCAGCGGAAGGTCCCACACCATGCGGCCGTCGTCGTCGACCACGATGATGGCGTCGAGTTCGTCCGGGCAGTCCTCGTGGGCCGCCAGTCGGGCCGACAACGTGGCCACCGTCTCGGTGTCGCGAGCGGTGAGGAATGCGGTGGTCATGAAGCCGCCCGCCTCGTCTTCAGGAAAGCCCAGCAGACGGACCAGATCGACAGCGGTGTCGGGATCCATGGCCGAAAGGATCTGCTCGCGTTCATCGCGGTTCAAATCGCGCAGGGCATCTACGGCCTCGTCGGGCTCCATGTCCCCCAGTAGCTCAGCGGCCCGGGTCGGGTCGGACTCGCGCAGCAGCGACGCCAACTCTTCGGGGTCCATCTCCTCGAGGGCGTCGGCCGCCTCTTCGGGTGCCAGCGAGTCGAGCAGCTTCTGGCGCTCGGGCCGCATGAGGTCCTCGAGCAGGTCGGCCAGCTCACCCGGTCGGAGGCGTTCGAGGCCCTCGTTGGTGGTCCGCAGGCGCACCTCGGGAGCCGCACCTTGTTCGGTGTCGCCGAAGGGCTGGATCGCCCCCCAGTCGATCACCCGCTCCGGGGTCGGGCGATGGCGCCAACGGGCCGGCCCCAGGCGCCGCAGCAGCGTCTGGGCCGAGATGTCCACCCCCACCAGGCTGTAGCGCCCGTAGATCGGGGCCAGATAGAGGTCGGCCGCCCGGATGACCTGGACGCCGTCGACATCGACCAACTGGTGGTCGAGGACCTGGTCGAACAAGGTGACCTCGCCTGGGCGCGGCGTGAAGTCCCGCAGATCGAGTCGGGCCGACTTCAAGATGATCCCGGCGTGCTCCATGGACTCGATGGAGGAGGCATCCACGAAGGCGAGGCGGCGCCCCACCCGGACCACCAGGCCCGTGACTGGTGGATACGTCTCCTCGCCCGACCAGCGGCAGACCACGTCACCGAGACGTCCGATCTCGGCACCGGACTGGTTGTGCACGGGCCGTCCCACGAGGCCGGCCAGCGATACCAGGGCGTCCCGGACGGCCCGGTTGGCCAGCAGGCGCTGGCTCCGCTGCCGTCGTCGGACCGCTCCAAGACCAGAGCGGACCGGGGTCGTGGCCCGAGCGATGCCGCCCGTCGGTCCTGACGTGTCCCCGGGCGCGCCGGGGGGCCTGCCGCCCTCTTCGGGTGGCGGAGTGACAGATCGGATGGGGTGTGGGGACAATCGGGCGAAACGACGGACCATGGGTCACCTCGGATCGTGATCGCGTTCGCCGGTGGTGCTCCCGGACGGCACACCTCCTCGCCGGAGGGCGGCCGTCCCCTAGAGGAGGCATCGGGACGCTGGATGGGTCGAACGGGCAGGACACCCTCCCGTCGCCACGTGCATCTGGCGAACTTCGACCCAACGGCGGGTCAGACGAAGTTCAGCAGGCGGATGCGCAGGTCAGAGGGCGTGGTGACTCGATGCGACTACTGGGGGGCTCTCCACGTTTCATCGACCACACCTCCCTTCCTCTCTCAGCGCACCGTTCGGTGCGGGATGACTGAAAGTCTACTCCCACCCATCTGGCTCCACCGCCTACCGCCGGGTAATCTGCCCGCATGGACCTGAACTACCCCGTCGAGACCGAGCCGTTCCGCGCCGAGATCCGCTCCTGGCTGGCCGACAACCTGCCCGAGGGCTGGGGAACGCCCGAGTTCACCATGCCCAAGGAAGAGCGCAAGGCGTTCTTGGCCGAGTGGACGGCCAAACTGTTCGAGGGCGGATGGATCTGCGCATCGTGGCCCACCGAATACGGGGGTAAGGGCCTCGGCCTGATGGAGTCGGTCGTGCTCAACGAGGAGTTCGCCCGAGCCGAGGCTCCCCTGCGGGCCGACTTCTTCGGCGACACCCTGGTGGGGCCGACCATCCTGCAGTGGGGTACCGAGGAGCAGAAGCAGCAGTTCATCCCCGGCATCCTCAACGGCACGATCGCCTGGTGTCAGGGCTTCAGCGAGCCCGATGCCGGTAGCGACCTCGCGGCCCTCAAGACCCGGGCGGAGCTCGACGGAGACGAGTGGGTCATCAACGGTCAAAAGGTGTGGACCACCCAGGCCCAGTTCGCCGACTACATCTTCCTCCTGGCCCGCACCGACCCCGACGCACCCAAGCACGCTGGCATCTCCTATCTGCTGGTACCGATGGACCAGCCGGGCATCGAAGTCCGTCCCATCGAGCAGGTCGATGGCAGCGCCGACTTCAACGAGATCTTCATCACCAATGCCCGCTGCCCCAAGGAGAACGTGGTGGGCGGGGTCAATAACGGTTGGAAGGTGGCCATGACCACCCTCGGGTTCGAGCGGGGCACCTCAGCCACCACCGGCTACCGCCGGTTCCTGCGTGAGCTCGACATCATCATCGCCGCGGCCAAGAAGAACGGAAAGTCCGACGACCCCGTCATCCGTCAGCGCCTGGCCCATGCCTGGTCCGAGGTCAAGATCATGGAGATCAACGGCTACCGCTCCCTGACCGACTCCCTCAACGGCACCCACCACATGGCCGCCCTGGGCGCGGCCAACAAGATGAGCTGGTCGCAGTATCACAAGGCGACGATGGAGTTGGCTCTCGACATCTTGGGCATGGACGGGCAGATCCTCACCGGCGACCCGACCGACCTGGGCGAGGGCATGATGCGCCGGGGCCGCGACGACTATCCCGTCAGCGACCTCCAAGCCGCCTTCTTCTTCTCCCGATCGGAGACGATCTGGGGCGGCACGTCCGAGATCCAGCGCAACATCGTGGGCGAGCGGGTCCTTGGCCTTCCCAAGGAGCCCAAGCCTGCATCTGTTGGCTGAGGCTGTGCTGGCGAGCAGCGCTCGCCGACCAGCAAGTCAACCCACCCGGGACTCGGCCTCTGTCTCTTGGACCGCTTCGGCCTCGATGCGGTGGGCCTCCGCACCGGTGTAACCGCCACCGCCCGCATCGACCCCGGCCCGCAGGCCGGCCTGGTGGCGCCACATGAGCAGTCCGGCGGCCACCACGGTCGCCAGCGCCCCGGCCAGCATGGCGACCCTCGGATTCGTCCACTGGGCGATGGCGCCGACCAGCGGTGCCCCGATGGGGGTCGTGCCCAAGAAGGCCATGGCGTAGAGCGCCATCACCCGGCCGCGCATGGCGGGCTCGGCCGTCAACTGCAGCGTGGCATTGGCTGTGGCGATGAAGCCGATGGACGCCGCACCCATCACCACGATCAGCAGGTCGGCGGCCAGGAGCGTGGGCGCCAGCGCCACGGCGGCCAGCAGCCCGCCGAACACCAAGGCCAGGACCTGCAGCAGTCGCGGCGTGGGCTTGGCCCGATGGGCAGCTACCAGTCCGCCGATCACGGCACCCGCACCCATGCACGAAGTGAGCACGGCGTAGGTACCCGCGCCTCCATGAAAGGTGCCCTTGGCCAGCAGGGCCAAGGTGACGGTGAAGTTGTAAGCGAAGATCCCGATCAGGGCCACGGCCAGCAGCACGTTGCGCAGCGCCGGGGTCCGCCACACGTAGCGGAATCCCTCGCGGACCTGCCCCTTGGCCCGCACCACCGGCTCGGTGGGCCGGAGCTCCGAAGTGCGCATCATGGCCAGGCCGATGATCACGGCCACATAGGACGCAGCGTTCACCAAGAAGCAGGCACCCAGCCCGTAGAGCGTGATGATGACACCGCCGATGGCCGGGCCGACCACCCGGGACGCGTTCATGAGTGAGGCGTTCAGGCTCACCGCATTGGGCAGATCGTCACGCCCCACCATCTCGATCATGAACGTCTGCCGAGCCGGGTTGTCGAACAGGTTGACCACTCCGAGCAGGCCGGCCAGTACGTAGACCTGCCACAGCACCACCACGTCGGTCACCACCAAGATGCCAAGGACCAATGCCAGCAGACCACCAGCTGACTGGGTGATGAACAGCAGACGGCGCTTGTCGACTCGGTCGGCGATCAGACCGCCGAAGGGTCCAAAGGCCAGCATGGGGAGGAACTGGAGCCCGACCACGATGCCGAGGTCGACCCCGCTGCCAGTCAGGTGGAGGACCAGCCAGGCCTGAGCCACCGACTGCATCCAGGTGCCGGACACCGAGATCAACTGGGTGGTGAAGAAGAGGCGGAAGTTGCGGATGCGCAACGAGCTGAACGTCTGGTGCACCACACCGCGCAGCGCGGTCATGACTCGTCCCCATCCACGAGGCGCTCCAGCAGGGCGGCCAAGTCGTCGAGAGCGGCTCGATCGGCGGGGTCGAGGCCGTGGAGGCGGTCGGCCAAGAAGGCGTTCTTGAGCGAACGGATGTGGCGCAGGACGGCCTCGCCGGCGGGAGTGATGGTGATCCGGACCACGCGGCGATCCGACGAGTCGACCACCCGGGTCACGTGCCCCATCTCTTCGAGAGCCCCGACGATGCGGGTCATCGACGGCGGCTGCACCGACTCGCGGACAGCCAGAGCGCCCAGTGTGGGCGAGCCGAGCAACTCCACCCCGGCCAGAGCTGATGCCTGTGACGGCGTCAGTCCCCCATCGGCCTGTTGACGCAGCCGCCGATGCAACCGGGTGACGGCCAACCGGAGCCGCGAAGCCAACTCGGCCTCATCTCGATCGACCACGGCTGACGTCGCCTGCAGCCTTACTGCGGCGGTGTCTTCGGCCGGGAGGATCGAGGTCATGCTCCCATATTAGTTAGTTTTGATAACTAATGCAATGGCCCTTGCGGACGGGGTGCCGTCAGCGCCTACTTCTGTGCCTGATTCACCGGTCGTTGCCGAGCGCGGCTAGCAGGGGTAGCACCCGGGGAGCCAGGTAGGTTCCCCCGGCCAGCGTGGTGTGGACGCCGTCGCCCTGGCGCACCACCTTGCCGCCGATGGACCAGGTGAAGTGTCCTCCCGGGTCCAGATACGCATGGAGCGGAACGATGGCCACCGTTGCGGGGTGCCGGCGAGCCACCTGTTCGATCAGCTGGTTCAATCGGTCGACCCGGGCGGTGGCGTCCTGGGGCCATGGCTCCCCGCCGGGCTGCTCGCCGGTGTGGAAGTAGGGGGCGGTGAACAGGGCCACCTTGGCTCCACCCGAGCTCAAGATCCCTACGGCCCGCTCCAACTGGGCCGACTCGTAGGCGTCGAATGCCGGTTCGCCCAGATGCTGCCACCGGCCTTGGTACGTGCGATCCACCACCTCCCAAAACCCGGTCACCAGCCCGACCACATCGGGGTGCAGCTGTCGGACGTCATCGGCCCACCATGTCGGCCACGTCGGGCAGTTTCCGAACGGGTCTCCCACTACGCCGTGGTCCGACAGGGGTAGGGCAATGGCAACCCCACACCCGGTGTGGGCGCGTCCGCCCAGCTCGATGCCGTAGGAGTGGGCGTAGCGAGCCATGCCAACGGCAACGGTGATGGCCAGCGAGTCCCCGACGATCAGAACCTTCAGCCGCTTGCCAGCCTTCGAGAAGTCGGTGACGTGGACGGCCTGCCAGCCCGCTCGGGTGGCCGCCGCACCGACCAGGCCCGAACCCGGCACCGCCGCCGTCGTGGCTTCAGCCGCCGTACCAGCCACCACCACAGCCACGGTCACCGCTATTGCGACCAGGGCGGGGCCGATCGCCCGCGCCGAGCGCCAGAAGTGCCCATCGATGACCGGGCGCTCCACCAGGTAGAAGCTGACAGCCGCCACCGCCACCGTCGCCGCCGTGCGAACCGCCAACAGGGCACCGCCGTGGAGATCCGTACGCCCGGCATCCAGATAGATGAACACCGGAAAGTGCCATAGGTAGACGCCGTACGAGATCGCCCCCAGCCACACCAGCGGCGGCCAGGACAGCACTCGGGCGAACAGTCCATGGGGAACCGACACGACGGTCAGGATGATGGCGCTCGTCGACAGCGCCACGAGTGCGAATCCGCCCCGATACGTGGCCGACGATCCACCGTCGAGCAACCACGACAGCACCACGATCACCACCATGCCAGCCGCCCCGGCGGCCGCGATGCATCGGCGAGCTACCACCGTCTGCGCCACGGGGTCCATGCCACCGAGACCCCGTCGACGCTCGATCATGGTGAGCGTGCAGGCCAGGACGGCTCCGACCAGTACCGACTGGGCGTGCGTGTCGGTGCCGAAGTAGATCCGGGTCGCGTTGGCGCCGGGATGGAACAACACGGCCATTTCAGTGACGGAAGCGACCACACCGACAACTGACACGGCGAGCACGACACGGACACCGCGAGCAAACGACCGGGACAGGTGGAGCACGGCCAGCACCACGAGGGGCCACACCAGGTAGAACTGCTCTTCCACGGCCAGCGACCAGGTGTGAGTCAGAGGCGAGACCGCTCCCGTGGTGGTGAAGTAGTCGCCACTCGATGCCACCTGCCACCAGTTGGAGACGTAGAAGAGAGCCGACAGCGCCGCCGAGCGATACCCGGGGAACATCCCTGATGGCTCGCCGAACCGGACCATCAGCGTGACCACCACCAACACCAGGGCCAGGGCAGGCAGGAGGCGTCGGGCTCGCCGCAGCCAGAAGGCGGCCAGTCCGATCGTCTCTCGTCGTTCGAACTCCGCCAGCAGCAGTCCGGTGATGAGGTAGCCGGACAGCACGTAGAAGACATCCACCCCGAAGAACCCGCCGCCCAGCCATCCGATGCCGAAGTGGAACCCCAGCACCAGAGCTACCGCCACCGCCCGCAGTCCGTCGAGCCCAAGGATCCGCCCCCTCCCGGTGGCCGAGGGCCGGGCCCCGAGCGGGCCGGTGCCGGTGCTGATGCCGGTGCCGGTGCTGATGCCGGTGCTGGTGCTGGTGCCGGGGCCGGGGCCGGTGGCATGGCGAGCCGGTGGCGCTGATGGGGCCGAGCCGGGGATTTCGGCAGGTGGTTCCGGTGTGTTGGTGGTCATGGGGCAGTTCCTCGGCAGGCGCCTGGGAGCAGTGCGTCCCGTGCCGCCCCGACGATGACGCACGGTATCCCAGGACGGCACGAGACGTGCCGCACCAGCCTGGACGTAACGTGCCGCACCAGCCCCGATTAGGACGTGCCGCCCCGGCCAGACGAGTAGTGCCGCCCCGGCCCCGATTAGGACGTGCCGCCCCGGCCAGACGAGTGGTGCCGCCCCGGCAACACCGTCGGCAAGTACATTGCGCGGATGCACGCCCACCGGAGCCGATGGATGGCCCACGGCGTGGCGGCTGCCATCTATCTGGTGCTGGCCGTCGCCCTGTGGTGGGGCGTGTGGTCGACCCACCCCACTTCGACAGCCACCTGCGGCTGCGGCGATACCTCCATCGTCACCTGGTTCATGGCGTGGCCGTCGTACGCCCTCACCCATGGCCAGTCACTCCTCTTCTCCACCCGGGTGCTCCACCCCGCCGGGGTCAACCTGCCCGCCAACACCAGCTTCCTGGCCATCAGCCTGCCGCTGGCCCCGGTGACGTGGCTGTTCGGTCCGGTCGCCTCGCTCAATGTGGCCGCCACCCTGGCCCCAGTGGCGGCGGCGCTCTCGGCCCGGGGACTGCTGCTGCGCTGGACCACCTGGTGGCCGGCTGCCTTCGCGGCCGGTCTGTTCTACGGATTCTCTCCGTTCGTGATCGAAAACCTGTCACTCCAGCATGTGGAGTTCGCTACCTTGGTGGTCCCCCCGCTGCTGGTGCTCTGCCTCGACGAGCTCCTCGTCCGCCAGAGCGGGCGGGCGTGGCTCTGGGGCTTGGGCCTGGGCGGGTTGTGCGCACTCCAATTCTTCATCAGTTCCGAGGTCCTGGCCATGTGCGCCCTAGCTGCCGGAGTCGGCACCGTCCTCCTGGTCTTGGCCTGCCTGGTCCGCGCTCCTTCCGCCATCGTCCGGCGGTGGCGCCATGCAGTGGTCGGCCTCGTCGTCGCCGCCAGTACCGCAGTGGTGCTCCTGGCCTACCCGGCTTGGTACGCGGTGGCTGGCCCTCAAGGACTGCCACATCGGGTCTGGCCGTACGTGCAGTACTTCGGCAGCGACTGGCGGACCCTGTTCTTTCCAGCCGCTCCCCATGACCGCGGCCCCAATGCCGTCTTGGAGACGTACGGCTATTTCGGAAGCCATCCCCTGCTACTCGGTTATCTAGGTCTCGGCATGACCGCGGTGCTGGTGGTCGGCCTGGCCTGGTTCCGCCTCGACCGACGCCTGTGGTTTTTCGGAGCGCTGCTCGTCATCGTGGAGGGCATGTCGCTGGGAGCGCGCCAGTGGCCGTGGCGGCTGTTCGATCACTTGCCGCTGATCGCCAACATCGTCCCCGACAGATTTGCCGGGGTCGCCGACCTGTTCGCTGCCATCATGTTCGGGCTGATCGTGGATCACGCGCGTCGATCGGGAGTGCGGTGGCCCGGACGGGACCGTGCCGCCATGCAGCCGACGGAGCAGGGGACGTCATCGCCAACAGCGCTATGGTCGCCAGCCACCATGGCGGCCTGGGCGCTGGTAGCGCTGGCCCTGGTGCCCATCGCCGTGGCCTACCGCCTTCCCTTCACCACCCGGCCGGTGGACGTCCCACCGTGGTTCACCACAGTTGGCGCCCAGGTACCCACCTCCGATGTCGTCCTCACTTACCCGTTCGCCTCATCGGGCCTGCGGGCCCCCATGACATGGCAGGCCGTGGGGGCGCTCCGCTGGTCGATGGTCGGCGGCGGCAGCATCACCCCCGACCCGCCCGCCCATCCCACGCCGTCGCAACGGTCGGATGCTCGAACCGCCGCGGACCTCAGCAACCTGTCCGACGGATACGGGCCCCTCCCCACCGGCACTCCGGCCGAATCGGCCCGCCTCCGGTTGGCTATCCGCGACTGGGGGGTCACTACCGTGGTCGTACCGTCCGAGGCCCGGTGGCCGGTGGCCCTGCGCGGCCGATCGGTCCCGATCGCCGTGGCCTACCTGACCGCTGCCCTCGGTGCCAGGCCCCTGCACCAGGCCAATGCCTGGGTGTGGGCGGTACCGGCCCAGTTCCCTCCCGTCCGTGTCGTTACTGCCGATGCGTTCACTGCCTGCACCACCGGTCCACAGGTCGCCCGCCATCCAGGCTTGGCAGCCGACTGCGTGCTGACCGCCTCGCATGGCACCGCACCCTGATCCAGTCCGGACGGTCGCTACAGTTCCCCCCATGACCGACCCGGGTCTTGCCGATGTCGATACGGGGACCGATCCCGACCGGCCCGCCAAACGCCACGGTCTGGACGCCCGCCCAGCTGTTGCGATCGTCGTCCTTATCGTGGCCTTCGCCCTGTCGCGTCTCGCCTTTGCCGTAGCCGGTGTCCGCTACGACGACAGCGTCATCCGAGGCACTGCCTTCACCGATATGTGGCAGCTGCTCGATGTGCGGCTCCTGAAAGGCGATCTGTTCAACAGCATTTGGCACCTGAACAGCCAGCCACCGCTGTTCAACTTGTACTGCGGCCTCCTGTTGAAACTTCCGGTCGGACTCCGGGTGCCGTTCGAGGTGACATCCGCCCTCGCCCTCGGACTGGTGCTGGTGCTGTGCGCCTACCTGCTGATGGTGGAACTGCGGGTGCCGCGGTGGGCTGCACTCACGGTCACGCTGATCTGCGTCGTCGCTTCTCCGGCCTACGTGCTCTACGAGAACTGGCTCAACTACTCCTATCCGACCGCCGCCTTCGGGACCTTCGGCGCCTGGTGCCTGATCCGATACCTGCGCACCGGTCGATTCCGATTCGGGATCGGGTTCTTCTGTGCCTACGCGGCCATCGTGCTGCTCGACAGCACCTACCAGATCGAGTGGTTCGTACTCGGCGGGCTCATCGTGCTGGTGGTGCTGCGCAAGCGCTGGCGCACCGTCCTGGCTGTAGCGGCGGTACCGCTGCTAGTGCTGCTCACCTGGAGCATCAAGGACTACGTGCAGTTCGGGACCACCACGACCAGCAGTTGGCTGGGTATGAACCTAGGGAGATCCATCTTGTATCGGGCGCCTGCCGGCCAGATCGCCGAGTTGCAACGACAAGGACGGATGGGTCCCGTGGCTTCAGTGCCACCCTTCGCTGCGCCCGAGGTCTACTCACCCCGGTTCGTGCAAGCCATGCCGAACCCGGTGGTCGCGTTGGGCGCCCTACACAAGGCCAACGGGTCGACCAACTTCAACAACCCGCTCTACATCGCCGTGTCGTCGCTCTACCTCCACGACGACCTCGTGTGGATCCGCGCCCACCCGCATGCCTACGTGAACGACGTCTTGAACTCGGTGGGCGTGTGGATGGTGGCGACCGACCAGAACTTCACCAACTCGATGGACTGGCCGGCCACCAAGGGGTACGCCCGCGTCTACGACCGGGTGGTCGAGTGGCAGCCGGTCCAGAACCCGGCTCCCGGATTCGTTGTGTTCGCCCGCGGATGGCATCGCCCGGCATGGCTGTCAGGTCAGGCCATGGCCGTCTACGCCCTCGCCGCCTTCGGAGTACCGGTGCTGGCCTGGCGTCGGAGGCGGTCCGACCCAGCCATGGCTGGCACGCTCACAATCTTGTGGGTCACCACGTTCTACGCCTTTGCCACAACCTCATTGATCGAGATCGGAGAGAACGAACGCTTCCGCTCCGAGCTCGGACCGGTTCCCACCGTGCTGGCCGTCGTGGTGGTCACCGCCGTGGTGCGCTCCGGCTGGAACCGGTGGCGCCGGCGTGCGCCTACGCCCGATGTTGGCGCTGGTGTTGGCGCTGATGTCGGCGTTGACGTCGGCGCTGACGTAGGCGCTGACCGGGCCTGACCGCAAGAATTCCGGCAGGGGTGTAGGGTATGTAGCAAGCAGTACGCATGTTGCGTGCGATACGCGTCGTCGTGAGCCTTCATGGGCTGCGACATCCGGTCGCCGCAGTCCGCCACTTCCGACTGATTCGGAGCGGCAGCACAGGCCACCGTTTCCACGGAGGTCATCGGGAATGCGCCACTGAACACGAGTAACCAGTCGTGCGAGGAGCAGATGATCTGCGCTAGCCGGCCAGACCTCGGCACCGTGGAATCCGTCCGTTACCGGACGCTGCACCTTGACCGGTGAAGTGCACAGGTAACGACTGCCAGGAGAACCTGGAACGGCGGTGACACGTCTCATCCATCAACACGTCTCATCCATCAACACACAGAAATGAAGCACATGAACCACATCACCCAGACACTCACCGCCCTAGAACGGAGCCGGGCCCGGCGCCACGACGCCGAGAAGCAGCTGCGCTCGTTGCGTGGGACTGCGCTGCGCTCGCCGCTGGCTGAGCTCGACAGCCTCCTCGCCTACGAGGTGCAACTCGAATCACGCCTCACCGAGATCCTCAACCGCGACTGCGAGCCAGCTACCCGCTGAACCTCGCCGACGTCGCCTGACTGCTTCGGCCTCGGGGAAGTCCACGCACCAGGAAGCGTGGCCGACTGCTCGTTGGCAGTGCCCAGCCGGACCTTCCCCTGCGTGCCAGGGACGTGCATGTAACACCCCCCTGGAATGATCTCTCCATGGCGCTGGCCAACCTTTCCGACTCACCTCCGAACATGTTCTCGGCTCCTGGCGGGCCGGCTGCTGCTTCGGCTGCGTCGATCGTCCCGGTCGTGGATGACGGCCTGGCGGCCCGGATGTCCTCGCTGATCGCTGCACTGGGCTCGTTGGTGGGCGATCTCGATCCCGGGCTCCTGTCGGGCCGCGATGCGGCGTTCCTCTATGAGG
>CAIVIS010000109.1 GCA_903906055.1 uncultured Acidimicrobiaceae bacterium | reverse complement strand
GTGGGACTGCCTGGGGGCATGGGCGATACCGGTGATCTGCCGCTGATCGAGTGCAGCGAGGTCATCGGCATGGACGACGACCCTGGCCACGGCGTTCGACGGAAGAAGGACTCCTCGCTGGTGCGCGCAGCCGAAGCGGTGCGCGACGGCAAGGCCATGGCCATGGTGTCAGCGGGCAACACCGGGGCCACCATGGCCTCTGCGCTGCTGCGCATGGGGCGGCTCCCTGGAGTCATCCGGCCAGCCATCGCCACCCCGATTCCGGACCTCAAGAAGGCGTACCCCACGGTGATGCTCGACGCCGGAGCCAACGCCGAGGCCAGTGTGCCCATGCTGCTCCAGTTCGCCCAGATGGGAGCGGCCTACTCCACGGCTCGCTACGGCGTGGCCCGTCCCCGGGTGGCCCTGCTGTCGATCGGCGAGGAGAAGTCGAAGGGGCCCCCGCTGATCAAGGAAACGCACGCCCTTCTGGCCCAAGGCGGCCATGGGGAGTTCGACTTCGTCGGCAACATCGAAGGGCGGGACTTCTTCGATGACCAAGCCGATGTCATCGTCACCGACGGCTTCACCGGCAACGTGGCGCTCAAGACTCTGGAGGGCACCCTCCGCTTCCTCATGACGGCGCTGGGGGACATCTTCAGTAAGCCCGAGGCCGCAGAGGCCGCCGGGGCGCTCCTGCCCCACCTGATGCCGCTGGCCGCGGCCCTCGACCCCGAAACCACTGGCGGGGCCATGCTGCTAGGCGTGGATGGAGTGTGCGTCATCAGCCACGGGTCGTCGACCTCGGTGGCCATGGTCAATGCCATCACCGTGGCTCACGACGTGGCGGTCGGCGGCATGGTGGCTGCCATCGCCGCCTCGGTGCGTCCGACCGGCGACGAGTCGGCCGACACGCCTGACTGATCTAGTGGGGTCCCGGTTCGGCGGACCTCGCTGCCCATCGTTCTGATTGCGCCACGGATCTCCGTCGATCAGGATTGCCTCCATGGAAGCAGCCGTCGAGGTCATCGGACTGGACCATGTCGTCCTCAACGTCGCAGACGCCGAGCGCTCGCTCCGCTTCTACGGTGGCGACCTGGGACTCGAGCCAGTGCGGGTGGAGGAGTGGCGCCGAGGTGACGTTCCCTTTCCCTCGGTCCGAGTGGACGCCGGCATCATCATCGATCTGCTCGAGACCCCGCGGACCGGGGTGAACGCCGACCATCTGTGCCTGACGGTGGCGGCCATGGATTTGGCGGCGTTGGCTGATTCAGGCCGCTTCGAAGTGGTGGCTGGCCCCGGTCAGCGGTTCGGTGCTCGCGGAGTGGGTACCTCGCTCTACGTGCTCGACCCCGACGGCAACACCGTGGAGCTTCGCCACTACTGACCGCAAGCGGAACTGCCCAAGATCCGCTCGCGCCGAGCCTCGAGAGTTCGGGCGATGGGCACCACCACCCACGGGATGAATGTGACAGCAGGGACTGGGCATGCATGTGGAAGCGATGTGGCATCTATGTGGCATCTCTATGGCATGGATATGGCATAGCTAAGTAGGCATGACGGCCATGGCACGAGTCCGAGTGAGCACCACCGTCGATGAAGGCCTGCTCGAGCAAGCCCGAGGCCTGCTGGCGGGCCAGTCCGACTCGGTGCTGCTCGATCAGGCCCTCGCTGCGCTTGTGGCCAACCACCGGATGATGGAGATCGATCAGACCTACGGGGCCTATGACCGCCAGCCACTCGATACAGCTGACGCTTGGGGCGACCTCGAGTCCTTTCGCTCAGCGTCGTCATGACCCCCCCTGCCGGAGCGGGGTGAGGTGTGGTGGTGCGAACTCCCTTCCACGCGACGACGCCCAGTGATCGTGCTCTCGCGGGATCAGGCGATCCCGCGGCTTCGCCGCACGCTTGTCGGACCCTGTACGACGACGATCCGGGGGCTTGCCAGTGAAGTCATCCTCGAGCCCGGGGACGATCCCATCCCACTGCGCTGCGCCATCAACCTCGACTCGGTCGAAAGCGTCTCGGTGGGCTTCCTCGTCGAACGCGTCGGGCGGTTGAGCGATCACCGAATGCGCCAGGTGTGCGCGGCGCTCGAGATCGCCGTCGGCTGCACTATCTGACCCCAACTGACGCCAATGTTCAGCACGTCAGCGTGGGCCGACCAATTGGCCGATCCGGTCAGTCGCGAGCGAACGCAGCGATATCGCGTGCAGTATCCCGGCTGACGTCGGGACAGGCGATAGTGAAGATCTCAGTACCGTGCATGGTGCCCATCTGCTGGCGGCACCGGGCGGCAACCCCTGCGTCGAGGAGGAGTCGGTAGAACTCGATGCCTTCGTCGCGCAATGGGTCGCACTCGTTGACGCTGATGACCACCGGTGGTAGTCCGGTCACGTCCTCGACGGTGGCGAACAGCGGCCAAGCCAACGGATCTCCGGCTTCGAACGCCTCGATGCCGTAGGCGACGGCGCCTGCATTGGAGTGCAGGTCGAGCAGGATCCCGTTGTTCTGCGTGGAAGACGGCAGCCGCTCCTGGGGCCACTCGCCGGCGATGTAGGGGCACAGGGCGTAGAGCCCCTTGACCTCATTGATGCGTCCGGCCCGCAGGAGTGACATGCCGCTGGCCAGGGTCAGGTTCCCCCCGCCACTCTCACCGGCGATGATCACCCGGGCTGGGTCGATCCCCAGGTGGGTGGCGTTCTCCACCGTCCAGTCGAACCCGGACACGCAGTCGTTCAGTCCGGCGGGATAGGGCGCCACTTCAGGGACTGACGACGGCGAGATGGCGTTGCGGAAGTCGACCATCACCACGGCCACACCGTTGGCGGCAATGAGCTTCCCCCACCCCCGGTACATGCCGTCGTAGCAGGACAGGTTGGTCATGCCTCCGCCGTGGATGTAATACACGCACGGAACCACGTCGTCGTTGTCGGGCCGGATCACCTGGAGGTTGATGTTGTTGCCATCCGGGGAAGACACCACATGCTCGGTATGGATCCGCAGGCCGGTGGCCGGGGCGGCCTCGTGGGTGTCGCAAATTTCCATCAGCGAGCGGAACTCTTCCACGCCGTCGAGGGCCTCGGGCGTGTTGGCCGCAGCCAGCATCTCGTCTCGGTCGGCGAACTCCCTCGACGGCATCTGGGGCACGAAGGCCAATAGCGCCTTGATCCGAGGATCGAGACGCCGGTCGCCGGCGATGTCGTAGGCCATGGGGACTCCTAGGTGCGGTAGACGGACTGACGGAATTTGGGCTGACGGTATCGGGGCCGACGTCCCGAGTTAGCGGGTCGCAGGTTCTGACCCGCTTAGCGGCGCAGCAGGTCCTTGGCGATGTGGGTGATCTGGATCTCGTCGGTGCCGGCGTAGATCTGGAAGACCTTGGCGTCGCGGGCCAGCTGCTCGACCCGGTACTCGGCGGTGTAGCCGTTGCCGCCCATCAGCTGCACGGCTTCCATGGCCACCTCGGAGGCGGCCTGCGCGGAGTAGAGCTTCAGTGCAGACGCCTCGGCCAAGGTCAGGTCCTTGCCGGCAGCCGAGGTCTCGATGTGGCGGAACACCAGGTTCTCGACGTTGAGGCGGGCCACTTCCATCTTGGCCAGCTTGAGCTGGATCAGTTGGAACTCGCCGATCGGCGTTCCCCACAAGACCCGGTCCTTGGCGTACTGGACCGAGAGCTTGAGGCACTCTTCGATGACGCCGAGGGCCATGGCGGCCACACCCGCCCGCTCGGTGATGAAGTTCGACTTGGCCGACTCGCGCCCGGCACTGCCGCGCACCTCGACCTCGCCGAGCAGGTTTGCCTTGGTCACCCGTACATCCGACAAGAACAACTCGCCGGTGGGCGAGGAGTGGAGGCCCATCTTGCGCAGCGGCTTGGACTGCTCGAGGCCAGGAGTGCCCTTGTCGAGGATGAAGGTGAGCACGGGACGGTCACGGATCGGGGTGTCGGAGCCGTCATCGAGCTTGGAGTACAGCACGATGGTGTCGGCGTAGGGGCCGTTGGTGATCCAGGTCTTCGAGCCGTTGATGATGTACTCGTCGCCGTCGCGGCGAGCCATGGTCGTCATACCGCCAAGCGCATCGGAGCCGGAGTTCGGCTCGGTGATGGCCCAGGCGCCGACCTTCTCGGCGGTCAGCAGGTCGAGGCCCCACCGCTCCATCTGGGCCGGCGTGCCGCCCTTCATGATGGTGCCGGCAGCCAGGCCGACGCTCACGCCCATGGAGGTGACGATGCCTGGGCAGTGGCGGCACAGCTCGATGATCGGGATGAGGGTCATGGCGGCCGAGCCACCGTCCCCCGCTCGCTCTGCCCGCTCGGTGGCCGACTCCTCGGTCCCGCTGACCTTGCGCTCGAGCTGCTTCTTGAACCGGTCCCGGGCCATCTGATCCATGCCGAAGGTCGAGTACATCTTGCGGATGATGTCGTAGGGAGGCACGCCCTCGTGCTCGACGGCATCGATGTTGGGGATGACCTCGGCCTCGATAAAGCGACGCATGGCGTCCCTGACCATCAACTGCTCTTCAGACCACTCGAACATTGCGACCTCCCGTGGATGAACCGGGTCCCGAAGTGGAACACGTTCTGCTTGTGGCAGAGGCTAATCGCGTACCGCCTACAGTCGTAGCGTGCGACTGAAACGGAAGTCCCAGGGGACCCCGTTCGAGCGGTGGGGCGGCCAGCCTTTCTTCGACGCGCTGGTCGAGCAGTTCTACGTGGGCGTGGTAGCCGACCCGCTCTTGCGTCCGATGTATCCCGACGACCTGGAGGAGGGCAAGGCCCATCTAGCCCTCTTTCTCGGCCAGTACTGGGGCGGGCCCGAGACGTACAACGAGGTCCGCGGGCACCCACGACTGCGGATGCGCCACGCCCCGTTCGTCATCGGCCAGGCCGAGGCCGAGGCGTGGATGTGCCACATGACGGCGGCCGTCGATGCCATGGGCATGGCTCCCGATGATCGCACCGAGCTCATCGACTATCTGTCGATGGCTGCTCGCAGCCTGCAGAACACCCACTGACGGTCGGACTGACGAGCAGCTTGCTACCAGGTGGCGCCGAGCACGGCCCGCATGGCTGCTTCGAAGGAAGCGTCGTCCATCGACGAACGGGCGCCGAGCACCATGGCAGCGTCCTCGCCCACCGGCACACGCAGTGGGGTGTCCGGGTCCTCGATGGCCTGGCGGATGGCCACCGCCACTACCTCGGGGCCGGGCCGGCCAGCCGGTCCGGTGACCGCCACGTCGGTGTGCTCCCACTGCTCCCACAGCTCGGCGTAGGCCGGGTCGCCCTGGGTCCGGGCCCCGGCCAGCATGCCTGGGTCGATGTAGCCGGGCTCGACGATGACCACTCGGATGCCGAAGTGGGACAGCTCGTAGTGGAGGGTCTCTGATATCGACTCGAGGGCGTGTTTGGACGCCGAGTAGGCGCCGTCGAGCGGGGTCGCCACCCGTCCTTGGATCGAGCTCACGTTTACCACCACACCCGAGCCGCGGGTGCGCCACGACGGCAGCAAGGGCTGCAGCACCCGCAGGGCCCCGATGGCGTTGGTCCGCAGCATGGCCTCCATCTGGTCGAGCGGAAAGCTCTCGAGCGGCCCCTTGCCGTTCTGAGCGGCATTGTTCACTATGGCGTCGAGGTCGCCAGCCGCATCGAGAGCGGCCGCTACCGACGCGTCATCGGTCACGTCCAAGGGGAGGCGGAGGGCCACATCGAGGTCGGCGAGGAGGCTGATGTCTCGGGCAGTGGCCACTACTTCGTGGCCGGCTCGGGTGAGCTCGGTGGCAGTGGCGGCGCCAATGGCACGGGCCGCCCCGGTGATGAGGATGCGCATGGTGGCGAGGCTAGGGCACCCACCTCGAGAGCGGGGAACCAGAGCCGGCCTCCACCGCGGGCCAGATGGTGCCGGCGCCGTTACTGTGAAGTAATGACCACCGATGAACTCATGGCCCGTGCTTGCCCCATCATCCGCGATATCGGATGGGTGCACTACTTCTCCCCGGAGGCCGCTGCGGCGGCCGCCCGCCTCGGCATCGACCGGTTCACGTTGTACGCCATCGGACGGGGCGGCGTGCTCGGCGACGTGGAGCCGGTGGTGGTGGCCAGCGCCTTTGGCTACTTCAACATCGAGATGGTGGACGGCTTGTGGAACGCCGGGAAGCAGGCCATCGCCC
>CAIVIS010000108.1 GCA_903906055.1 uncultured Acidimicrobiaceae bacterium | reverse complement strand
TCTTGGCTGGCCTGCGGGCCCGGGCCGACCTGGTGATGGATACCGGCGAGCTGAACACCAACCAGTTGCGCTCCCGACTGCTCGAGGTGTTCGGTGGGGAAGAGTCGGGCCGCACCATGCAGACCTCGGTGCTGTCGTTCGGATTCAAGCACGGCGTGCCTCTCGATGTTGATCTGATGTTCGACTGCCGGTTCCTTCCCAATCCGTACTGGGACGAGGCCCTGCGCAGCCACAGCGGTCTCGAGCCCGAGGTGCGGGCCTATGTGCTCGATCGGCCCGAGACCCGGCAGTTCCTCGACAAGCTCGATGATCTACTCACCATGCTGATTCCTGCGTATCAAAAGGAAGGCAAGTCGTATCTGACGGTCGCCATGGGCTGTACGGGTGGACGGCACCGCTCAGTCGTGCTGGCCGAGGAACTGTCCCGTCGACTCGAGGCCCACGATCTTCCGACGGCGGTCTTCCATCGCGACGTGGATCGATGACGGCCAATGCGTCAGCGGAAGCCGGGCCAGATGGCGAAGTGCGTCCGCGGGTCGTCGCTATCGGTGGAGGCCATGGTTTGGCTGCCACCCTGCGGGCCGTGCGGCTCTACACCGACCGGGTCACGGCCATCGTCTCGGTGGCCGACGACGGGGGCTCGTCGGGTCGCCTGCGCAAGCTGCTCCACATCATCCCGCCGGGTGACCTGCGCACCTGTCTTGTGGCCCTGGCGGATCCGGGTTCACCCTTGGCTGAGGTATTCGACTACCGATTCACGGAAGAAGAGCTTGCCGGACACTCCCTCGGTAACCTCATCCTGGCTGGGCTGATGGCCGCCACTTCTGACCCGGTGGCGGCCCTGGACGAAGCGTGCCGGCTACTCGGTGCGACCGGGCGGGTCCTTCCGTCCACCTCGGAGCCAGTGGTTCTCAAAGCTGAGGCTGAGGGCGGATCGGTGACCGGACAGGTGGCCGTCAACGCCACCGATCGGATCCAACGGATCTCGTTGGTTCCGGCTGACCCCCCGGCCCCCAACGGGGCTGTGGAGGCGCTGGCCCAGGCCGACCAGATCGTGCTCGGCCCCGGCTCGCTCTACACCAGCGTGCTGGCCGCGGCCGTCGTGCCCGGCATCCGGGACGGCATCAACCGGTCCTCGGCGTCCAAGGTCTACGTATGCAACCTCCGCCCCCAGGATGCCGAGACGGCCCACTACGACGTGGCCATGCACGTCGAGGCGTTGCTGGCCCATGGGGTAGCGGTCGATCAGGTGGTGTGTGATTCATCGGCCATCGAGGTCGGATCGGTGCGGATTCCAGTGACGGACGTCCCCCTGGCCAGACCCAACGGACTGGCCCACGATCCGACCAAACTGGCGGCAACCCTCTCCCATCTGATCGGATGAGGCCCCAGGTGCCCTAGATGCCGTACCGTGGATCTGGCCCTCGAAGCAGTGGGGTCGGCGGACGGTGGGCAGGATTGCCGGAAGTGCGCAGTGAATTGGAGACCATTCGATGAAGGATGAGGCACGTCGATGAAGGATGAGGCACGAGAAGTATGACCGTACGGATCGGCATCAACGGCTTTGGTCGTATCGGACGGAACTACCTGCGGGCTGCTCGCCTGCTGGGCGCCGATATCGAGGTCGTGGCCATCAACGACCTGACCTCGGCGGCCACGCTGGCCCACCTGCTCAAGTACGACTCGACCCATGGACGCTTCGACGGCGTGGTCGAGGTGGAGGGGAACTCCCTGGTCCTCGACTCCGGACCCATCGCCGTGTTGGCCGAACGTGACCCCAAGGCTCTGCCGTGGGCCGATCTGGGCGTCGACGTAGTCATCGAGTCGACCGGTCTGTTCACCACCCGCGACTCGGCCTCGGCCCACTTGGATGCCGGTGCCACCCGAGTGATCATCTCGGCCCCGGGAACAGACGTGGACGCCACCTTCGTGGTGGGGGTCAACGACGATGCCTACGACCCGGCCAAGGACTTCGTGGTGTCGAACGCCTCCTGCACCACCAACTGCTTCGTGCCCCTCGTCAAGGTGCTCGACGACACGTTCGGCGTCGAGTCAGGTCTCATGACCACGGTCCACGCCTTCACCAACGACCAGAACCTGCTCGACCTGCCCCACAAGGACCTTCGCCGGGGCAGGGCCGCAGCCATCAACATCGTCCCGTCATCGACCGGGGCAGCCCGAGCGACCAGCCTGGTGCTCGAGTCCATGAAGGGGCGCCTGGACGGCACCGCACTGCGGGTGCCGGTGGCCGATGGTTCCATCACCGACTTCACCGCAGTGGTCCCCGGTGTGGTGACCGTCGAGCAGGTCAATGAGGCGTTTGCTGCTGCTGCCGCATCCGGGCCGCTGTCCAAGGTATTGGTGTACACCGAAGATCCCATCGTCTCCACGGACATCGTCGGCAGTCCGGCTTCGTGCACCTTCGATGCAGGACTGACCATGGTGATGCCGTCGGCCTCGGGGATCACGTTGGTCAAGGTGAACGGTTGGTACGACAACGAGTGGGGCTATGCCAACCGGCTGGTCGACCTGTCGTTGGTCGTAGGCGCCGGGGCCTGAGATCAGAGCCGGGGGAGTGGACATGCATGCGGGGGAGACAAGATCATGAGCGAGTCCGAGGGAAATCCACTACTCGAAGGACTGCCGCTGTTGGGCGACCTTCCTGACCTGGACGGAGCCAGCGTCCTGGTCCGGGTCGACTTCAACGTACCGCTGCGACCGTGCGCCGACGCCATGGCCGTGGTGACCGACGACTTCCGGATCCGAGCCGCACTTCCCACCCTCGAATACCTGCTCGAGGCTGGCGCCCGAGTCACAGCCTGCACGCACCTGGGCCGACCCGAGGGTGCCCCTGACCCCCGATGGGATCTCGGCCCGGTCCGCGAGGAGTTGGCCCGCCTGGCCCCCCAGGTGGAGCTCATCGAGAACCTCCGATTCGACCCAGGTGAGACGGCCAATGATGCAGGGTTCGTCTCCAAGTTGGTCAACTCTCACGATGCCTATGTGAACGACGCCTTCGGGGTCTCTCATCGTCGGCACGCCTCGGTGGTGGGGCCACCGGCCTATCTGCCCAGCGCGGCTGGTCTCCTCTTGGAGAAGGAGATCGAGTCGCTCGGTCGTCTGCTCGGCACGCCGG
Source organism: uncultured Acidimicrobiaceae bacterium (assembly GCA_903906055.1). GTDB lineage: Bacteria > Actinomycetota > Acidimicrobiia > Acidimicrobiales > RAAP-2 > Bog-756. Next base: position 3,777 of record CAIVIS010000108.1, on the reverse strand, counting down.
ACCAGCCGTTTGTGGCCGTGGTCGGTGGAGCCAAGGTGGCCGACAAGATCGGTGTCCTGAAGGCACTGCTCGACCATGTCGATGCTCTGGTGGTCGGCGGGGGCATGGCGTTCACCTTCCTGGCCGCCCAAGGGCATGACATCGGTGGCTCGCTCGTCGATCGCGACCGGATTGACGAGTGTGCAGCACTGCTCGAATCCGGCACCCCGATCTATCTGCCCACCGACATCGTGGCCCTCGAGCCCGGCGCCACCTTCGGGTGCGACTGCAACGATGGTGAGGTCCGGACAGTGGGGACCGACATTCCGGATGGATGGCAAGGACTCGATATTGGGCCTGAGACGGTGGCCGCCTATGCCGAGTGCATCGCCGGGGCGGGAACAGTGCTGTGGAACGGGCCGATGGGCGTGTTCGAAGACAGCCGGTTCAGCGCCGGCACCGCCGGTGTGGCCGCCGCCATGGCGGCTTGCCCGGGATACACAGTGGTGGGCGGGGGAGACAGCGCAGCCGCCGTCGACGAACTCGGCCTCGACCATGAGATCAGTTTCATCTCCACCGGAGGCGGCGCCTCCTTGGAGTTACTCGAGTTCGGCGACCTGCCAGGCCTAGCCGCACTGCGGGGGGCGTCCAACGCCCCGAGCGCCACACGCCGGGCTTCACTGTGAGTCCGTCGGCTCCGTCGAGGAGACCGCTGATCAGCGGCAATTGGAAGATGAACCTCGATCACCTCGAGGCCATCCACGCCGCTCGCGACCTGGGACTGCGGATTCAGCCGGCTGATGTGTCCGGCATCGATGTGTCGGTGCATCCGCCCTTTACCGATATCCGTTCCGTCCAGTCGGTCTTGGAGGGGGAAGGCATCCCCGTAGCGCTTGGGGCTCAGAACTGCGCCATCGAAGATTCGGGTGCGTTTACCGGCGAGGTGAGTCCGGTGATGTTGGCCAAGCTTCACGTCGAGTACGTGATCGTCGGGCATTCGGAGCGCCGTGCGCACTTCGCCGAGTCTGATGCAGTGGTGGCGGCCAAACTGCGGGCGGTGCTGCGCAACGGCATGGTGCCCATCTGCTGCGTGGGGGAGTCCATCGACGAGCGCGACATCGGGCTCACACAGGAACGCCTGTCGTCTCAGGTGGGGGCGGCGTTGGCTGCCGTGCCTGTTGATGTGGTCGGCGGGATGGTCATCGCCTATGAGCCCATCTGGGCCATCGGCACCGGCCAGGCGGCCACACCGGCGGATGCCCAGGAGGCTTGCGCCTGGATCCGTGGTGTCGTGGCCACAGTTGCTGGCGAGGACGCGGCCCTAGCGGTGCGGATTCAGTATGGGGGTTCGGTCAAGGCAGACAACGGCGAAGAGTTGATGCGGTGCCCGGACGTAGACGGCCTGCTGGTGGGGGGCGCGAGCCTCGACGCGGCTGAATTCACCGAGATAGTTCGGGCAGCGTCCCGTACTAGTCGCTGAGTTTGGTAGCGTTTACCTTCGTCCCGACCCAGAGGAGTTTCGTTCCGTGCTGACCGCAGTGATCCTCGTGCTCCAGGTTGTCTGCTGTCTGGCGCTGATCTTCCTGATTCTCATGCATTCCGGCAAGGGTGGTGGGCTGTCGGACATGTTCGGTGGCTCGGTCGGATCAGCTGCTGCCGGGTCGACGGTGGTGGAGAAGAATCTCGACCGAATCACGGTGGTCGTAGCCGTGGTCTTCGCCTTCACTAACATCATCCTCCTCCTGCGCCTGCAGTGACGGAACCCGGCGCCGAGCCCGTCGAGCGCCGGTTCCACCCGTCAACCATCTGGCGTGAGCACCGGGCCCGTTGGACGCTTCCGCTGTTCATCGTGGCTGTTATCGCCGTGGTGGCGGTGGTCGATCATCTGAGTCACAGTCAGATCGCCCGGGTCGATCAGCCCGCACCGACGGCGCTGGTCCAGGCCACGGGGGGCAGGTCCTTCGTGCACCTCGGTGGAGAGTGGTCCGGGTTCAACCCGAACACGCCAGCCGGAGCGTCATCCTCGTCACCGGCATTGCTCTCGTCGGTACTGCCCAGTGCATATGTGATCAATTCGAAACTGATCCCCCAGGTCAATACCGACCTGTTGGTGAGCGTGGAGGCGACGTCGACAGCTCCTCTCACCATCCAGTACGTGATCAACCCCAAGGCGGTGTGGTCCGACGGGGTGCCATTGACGGCGGACGACTTCATCTACGCATGGCAGGCGCAGCGGGGTGACGGGGTGGACGTCGATGGGCGGCCGGATCTGGTCGCCTCCACTCTTGGGTATCGCGACGTGGCTTCAGTGGTGGCCACCAACGAGGACCGAACGGTTACCGTCACGTTCGCTTCTCCGTATGCGGACTGGCGAGTCATGTTCGATCACATGGTGCCCGCCCACATCGCTCGGAAGGTGGGGTGGAATACTGGGTTTGCCACCTTCGATCCGTCCATCGATCTGTCGGCTGGTCCGATGATCGTGCGGTCGATATCGACCGATGGCACGGCCGTGGTGACGTTCAATCCGTCGTGGTGGGGGACGCCATCGGCACTGGCCAGTGTGCTCGTATCTGGGCGTAAGGACGCTGCTAGTTGGATCCGGACGCTGACAACCACCCGTGATGCCGTGGTGCAGCCGGGGTCGTTCACTCTGGCCTCGCTCAATGCGGTGTCGTCGTTGCCGGATACCCAGAGCAGTATCCATCCCGCCCTCACCTTTCAGTCGTTGGAGTTCAACGTGAAGTCGGCGGTGGGTGGACGGTTGGCGGCACGTCAGGCGATCGCCCATGCGCTGGACCGCCAAGAGATCTTGAACAAGCAGTTCGGTTCCATCGATCCGGCGCTCCAGGTGAGCCAGGACCACCTGGCGGTGGTGAGCCAGCAGTCGTATGCGGCGTCACCGGAGGCGGGGGAGTACGCCGCAGCTGATCTGGCCTCGACCGAGAAGTTGCTGGTGTCGATGGGCTACAGCAAGTCCCCCGGGGGCGACTTCATAGACGGATCGGGCAAACCGTTGACGGTGCGGATGGCCGTGGAGCAGGGTGACCCGTGGATCGGGGGATCGGCAGCCGAAATCGTGGCCCAGTTGCATGCAGCGGGCATCACTGTGGTGAGCATTCCCGTGCAAGGGACGGCGGGGTTGGTAGCAGCGGCGGCTGGCGATACCTACGACATGGCGTTGGTTACCCGGGTATCTGGCCCCTTTCCGTCAGTTACCCAGGGGTGGTATTCGGACGGGACGGGCCGCCGGGGGACCGCGGACAGTCAGAACTGGAGCAAACTCGACGATGCTCAGGTCGATGAACTGTTCGTACAAGCGGCAGAGGCATTGAATCCGGTGTCCGGTGGAGAGGTCTACAGCCAGATCGATGACCAGTTGTGGAGCCAGATGGTGGCGCTGCCGCTCTTCGGCGAGCCTGGGCTGTTGGCCAACGGGGTGCGGATCGCCAACGCTGTCTACAACCCGTCAGTCGATGGGGTCATGTGGAATGTGGCGCTGTGGACCCGAATGCAGCCCGCTCCGTCGGATAGTCGACGCTGACGAGTCCGAACCGCACGGGGTACCCCTTTGGGCGCGCTACGATTCGCTTCGCCCCGATGGCCTCATCGGAGTCACCCAGTCGGAGTGGCGGAATAGGCAGACGCGCTAGCTTGAGGGGCTAGTGTCCGAAAGGACGTGGGGGTTCAAGTCCCCCCTCCGACACGTGGGGGTTCAAGTCGGTGTGGAGGGGAGTTGTACCCCCACCGAACCCCAAGAGCCGCAGGTCATCCCTGGTGTCAACAGAATCATGACGG
>CAIVIS010000107.1 GCA_903906055.1 uncultured Acidimicrobiaceae bacterium | reverse complement strand
TACGAATCTTCAGGAGATGTAGATGAGAGTTGCACGGTCACTATCGACCCGCTTGGCCACTGTTGGGTCAGCGCTGGCGATCGCTTCGTTCGGCCTGATCGGAGCAGCCGGCATCGTCGGCACCGCTGCGCCTGCTGGCGCCGCCGCCTTGGGATCTACTAACTGTGCGCTCTCGACTGGTGCTCAGGCCATATCGGCGTCCGTCGCCGCCAGCATCACGCCTGCCAAGGTCAATGCCGGTGCGCCCTTCAGCGTCACCGGTATGACGCTCACCTCGGAACTCACGTCGAACGCCGTTACTTCGGGGGCCGCCGGACTAACTCTGACAGTGACCTTTGCCAGCACGCTGACGGCAACCAACGCCACGCCAGCGTCGCAGGCCGTGGCCTTCAGCGGTACGGTGACGCTTCCCTCGCCCTTCCCCCTCGGTTCCGCGGCCCCGATTTCGCTCACCGCCCCCGACGCTGCGTTCAGCGCCTTGGACAACGGTGCCACGTCGACGGACGTGTCACTCTCTCCTACGGGCCAGCTCACGGCGTTGGTCGGTGCAGTCACGATCACCGGCGCATGCACCGGCCCGCCGCCAGTAGTCATCGCTTCGGCCGAGATCATCCCGGCCGCCGGTTCCATCACCAATGTGATCCCCAATGCCGGGGACAGCAATGGTGGGACCCTGGTGAAGCTGGTCGGCCAGAACTTCGGTGGTACCACCGCAGTGTCCTTCGTCGGAGCTGATGGAGTGAAGGTGCCGGCCACCGATGTGAAGGTCCTCAGCCCCAGCGTGGTGACCTGCCTGTCTCCTGCCGGTGCCAACGCCACGGGTGGCGACGGTAACACCGCCGACGTGGTGGACATCATCATCACCACGGCTGCCGGCGACTCGGTCCCCACACCGCTCGACCAGTTCACCTCGGTGGATACCACGATCGGAGCGATCGTGAGCAGCGTCAGCCCTGGGGCAGGTGCTCCCACTGGTGGCGCGGCCGTCACCATCAAGGGATATGGCTTCGTCGGAGACGGCACCATCGGTGACCCCGTTGGTCAGTCGGTTTCCTTCGGCACGACCGTCGTTCCTGCCTGTGACGCCGTACAAGACCCTGCAGTGGTCGAGCCTTGCGCCACCTTCGTCGATGACAACACCATCACTGTGGCTGCTCCTGCCGGAACTGGGATCGTGAACGTGACCGTCATCGGTTATGACGAGTCGACACCTTCCCCCACCAGCCCTCAGGACCGGTTCAACTACAACCCCGGCTACTTCCTGGCAGCATCTGACGGTGGAGTGTTCTCGTATGGCCAGTTCGCCAATGGCTCCTTCTTCGGATCGGCTGGCAACCTCACGCTGAACAAGCCGGTCGTCGGCATGGCGGTGACGCCTGACGGTGGCGGCTACTGGCTGGTCGCTTCCGACGGTGGCATCTTCTCCTACGGGGACGCCACCTTCTACGGATCGGCTGGCGGCATCACGCTGAACAAGCCGATCGTCGCCATGGCCGTGACGCCCGATGGTGCTGGTTACTGGCTGGTTGCCTCCGACGGCGGGGTCTTCGGCTACGGCGACGCGCTGTTCTTCGGATCGGCTGGCAACCTCACGCTGAACAAGCCGGTGGTCGGGATGTCATCGACGGTGAGTGGCAACGGCTACTGGCTGGTCGCTACCGATGGCGGCATCTTCGCCTACGGCGATGCCGTCTTCTAAGGCTCCACGGGTGGCACCACGTTGAACAAGCCG
>CAIVIS010000106.1 GCA_903906055.1 uncultured Acidimicrobiaceae bacterium | reverse complement strand
GCCCACTCGATGCGCCGAGTCGGCTGAGCCAGGCGGGGCAACGAGATGATCAGCCACACCCACGCCTTGAGCGCACTGTTCAAATCCCGATGAGCCCCGGCCTTGCGGTAGCGCTTGTGGAGCAAGGGCCCGCATCGCCCATAGGCGTAGGCCTGCCAGAACACCTCACGGAAGTCCGATCGGGCCCGCTTGGCCACTACGGCATCGGGCACCTCGGCGAAGGTGAACCCCCGAAGCTGCATCCTCCAGCACAGATCGATGTCCTCGCCGGGAACGAAATGCTCGTCGAATCCGCCGACCTCTTCGAACGGACCTCGCCGGACGCCCAGGTTGGCGCCGAGGCCGGCGGGGAGGAATCCGAGCTGATGGGTTGCGGCCCGCACCGGAAGTGACGGCGGGATGGTGTTGAGGCTCCAGAAGTCGAAGCGGCCGACGATGAGGTCGGTGGTCTTCAGCGCCTCGACGCATGCATGCAGCCAGCCAGCCAGAACCACGTCGTCGGCATCGCAGAATGCCAGATACTCGCCGTGCGAGACCTCGACACCGGCATTGCGGGCCGCTGAGGTCCCAGCCAAGCCCGACGCATCGACGACCACGACGTTGGGGTGGCAGGATGCCCAGTCCCGGGCAAAGGCCAGGCTGTCATCGGTCGAGCCGTTGTCGGCAATGACGACCTCCCACGGTTCATCGCACCGCTGCGCTTGGAGCGCGCGCAGTTGTTCCTCCAAGACGGGCATGCCGTTGCGCACCGGGATGATGACACTGATCATCGTGAACTCGGTCCCTCGAAACGGTTCGGACTCGTCATCGGACTAGCGGTCGCCAACTGTTGCCGCAGCAACCGACTTCGACGCAATCGACACCGGCGCTCCTCCGTAGTGCCCGATCCGCCACGATCCGCAGACGATAGTTGCGGAATGTACCGGTAGCGCGGAACCTCCGCTCTGGCGACACCCGCCCGCGAGGGGCACTGTTAGCCTAACCCTGTGAACGCCAGATGAGCATCCACGATGCCCCAGAGCCGATGGTAGGGACCGTTGTCGCCAGTCTGGTCCGGTCGGTAACCGCCGTGGTCCTGACCTATCGCCGGCCCCGGTTGGCCAGTGACGTGGTGCGGTCGCTGCTCGACAGCGAGGGCTTCGGTCCCGAGCAGATCGTGGTGGTGGTCAACGGAGATGGCGGACTCGACGATCCTGATCTGGAGGCCGCAGTGCGTATGGTCCGACTGCCGGTCAACACCGGCCCAGCCGGTGGGTTTCGGGCTGGGCTCGAGGTGGCGACCGCTGACCCTGGGTGCGAGTGGGTCTACCTGTGCGAGGACGACATCGGCCTGTTCGACCTACCCACGCCCCGCGTGGCTGATCTCGTGGCCAGATTGGACGCGCTGGCTCCAGTCCATCCGGCCTTGGGTGCGGTGGTGGCTTACGGGAGGAGCTTCGTCGGTCGCGGGGCACACACGGTGAACGTGGTGCCAGCTGCGGCCGCCTTCGTCCCGGTGGATGTTGCCTGCTGGGGCGCCACCTTGGTATCGCGCCGGGTGGTCGATGCCGGAGTGCTGCCCGATCCCGATCTCTTCTTCGGGGTCGAGGACTTCGACTTCTTCTGCCAGGTACGCGAAGCCGGCTTCGAGGTGCTGGTGGACGGGGAGGCTGCGCGCGCTGTGGCAGGCCAGCAGACCAACGAAGGCCGGGACGAGGCGATCCGGGCTGATCGGCCCAACGATGCCGCCGAAGCGTGGCGTGCCTACTACCACGCCCGGAACTCACTGGAGCTATGTCGCCGGCACGGCCGCCGGTCGTGGAGCGCCTGGCACTTGGCGTACTCGATCCGGCACTTGCAGGCCGCTCGCAGCGGAGCCGAACGTTCGGCCATCGTGCACGGGCTGTGGGACGGCGTGCGCGGTCACCTGGGCCAGAACGCCGCCTATCAGCGCGATGCCGGTGAGTACGGGCGGGTAGACGGTGCTGGCCAGGTCATTCCTGAGGTGGCTGATTCCGGCTCCCCGCAGTCCGACAAGGGGTCCTGACCAATGTGTGGAATCGCCGGACTGGTCGACTCGGCCCGCTCTTGTGGCGTGGACCGGCTGGGTGCGGACGCGGCCGCCATGGCGGCCACGCTGGTCCATCGGGGTCCCGACGACCACGGGCTGTGGGTCGATCCGCAAGGCCGGGCCGCCTTCTCTCATCGACGCCTCTCCATCGTCGATCTCAGCCCGCTCGGCCACCAGCCCATGGTCTCTGCTGATGAGCGGTGGACGATGGCCTACAACGGCGAGGTCTACAACACGGCTGATCTGCGGCGACGGCTCGAGGCCGAGGGCATGGGATTCCGCGGGCATTCGGATACCGAGGTGCTCCTAGGTGCCGTGCAGGCATGGGGTGTCACCCGGGCATTGGAAGCGGCCGAGGGGATGTTCGCCATCGCACTGTGGGACCGCCGGGAGTGCCAACTGCACCTGGTCCGGGACCGCTTTGGCGAAAAGCCGCTGTACTACGGATGGGTCGATGGCCGCCTCGCCTTCGCCTCGGAACTGAAGGCCATCGCCGGGCTTCCCGGGTTCGCCCCCACGATCGACCGCGAGGCGATCGCCCTCTATCTCCGTCACAACTGCATCCCCGGACCGCACTCGATCTACCAGGGGATCGCCAAGCTGCCGCCAGGTACCCGAGTCGTCTTTGGGCTCGACGACCGGCCTGGCACCATGCCCGCGCCACAGGCGTACTGGTCTGCCCGGGACGCCGTCGAGGAAGCCATGGCTGACCCGGCGACGGGTTCGGACGAGGAGCTGACCGACCAGCTGGAGTCGGTGCTGGCCGCGTCGATAGCGAACCGCATGGTGGCCGACGTGCCGGTAGGTGCGTTCCTGTCTGGTGGCATCGACTCGAGCATCGTGGTGGCGCTGATGCAGCAGGCATCGAGCCGACCGGTGCGGACCTTCACCATCGGTTTCGATGATCGGGCCTACGACGAGTCCGGGGAAGCCCAAGCGGTGGCAGCCCACCTCGGGACCGATCACACCGCGCTGCGGGTGACCGAATCGGATGCTGCCGATGTGATCCCGGAACTGCCCGGCATCTGGGATGAGCCGTTCGCCGACTCGTCGCAGATCCCGGTGCTCCTGGTGAGCCGGCTCGCTCGATCCCAGGTGACGGTCTCGCTTTCGGGCGATGGGGGCGACGAACTCTTCGCCGGGTATAACCGGCACGCCTATTTGGAGCGCATCTGGGGCCAGGCCTCGCGGCTGCCCGACCCGGTGCGACGGTCGTTGGGGGCAGCCATGCTCCGGGTGCCCCCTGGGTTCGTGGACTCTGCGGCCAAAGTGACCCGGCTGCTTCCCGCCGCCTACCAGGTGCGGGTTCCCTCATCCAAGGTGGCCAAGGTGGCCAAGGTGCTGGCTTCTGCCACCCCAGAGGATGCCTATTTGGGACTTGTGTCTCACTGGGCCCATCCCGAGTCGATGGTGCTGGGTGTTGCCAACGCGGCATCGATGGCCAGCCGTCCGGAAGATTGGCCGAAGTTGCCCACCGTGACCGAGCAGATGCTGTGGCTCGATCTGGTCGGTTACCTGCCCGACGACATCCTCACCAAGGTGGATCGTGCGGCCATGGCCACATCCCTCGAGACCCGGGTGCCCTTCTTGGACCGCGACGTGTTCGATCTGGCCTGGCGGCTACCGATGCATCTGAAGATCCGCGACGGGGTGACCAAGTGGATCCTCCGCCAGGTGCTCTACCGGCACGTCCCCCAAGCACTGGTGGATCGCCCGAAGATGGGATTCGGTCTGCCCGTCGGGTCCTGGTTGCGCGGCCCACTGCGCCCATGGGCAGAAGAGCTGCTGGCAGAACCGCGCCTGGCATCTCAAGGGCTGTTGGACCCCGAACCCATCCGCCGGGCCTGGGCCCTGCATCAGTCGGGTCGCCGTGACCTCGCACACGAGCTTTGGGACATCATCGCCTTGCAGGCGTGGTTGGACCGCTGGATGCCGGGCCTCTCGGGCTGAGCCACACCCACCAGCCAGGCAGCCAGGCAGCCAGGCGGCCAGGGAGCCAGCAGTTCAGGAGCGCGGCAGCGTCCGTTCGAAGTCGGCGTCTCCCCAGGTGGTGATGGGGAACCATCCGAGGACGCGTCGCAAGGTGGCCAACTGCTGGTCGTCGAGCCGGTGCTGCCACGAGTCGGACAGTTCCGAGGCCACCCGCTTGGTGACGAACCCTTCGCCCGGGGTGTCGTTGTCCACCAGGAACTGCTCGGTGGCATCGCTCCACTCGAGACCCAGATCGGCAAAGAGCGTCCGGAAGGTGGCCACCGAGTCGGTGCACAGATGCTCATGTGTCCGCACCTGCCACTCGGGGTGCCGTGTCATGGCCTCTTCGAGTGCAGCCACCAGCAGGCCGATCCTCCAGCTCATCTTTTCGATGGGATCGTCACCCGGCTGGGGGACGCCCCATCGTTCGCTGTAGCGGGCCCGGACCTCGGGGCGTGACTCCAACGTAGAATTGCGGCCGTCCTTCAGCTGCACCTCCATCCAGCTGGCCAGCACATTTCCGGGGTGGCGCAGGAGCACCAGCGGCGTGATGTCGAACTCGTTGGCAATCCACTCGAGGGAGAGCTGGGCATGGATCGACTTGGCGATCACTCGTCCAGGAGTGGGACTGCCAGGACGGGGGTTGCGGGCCAGTGTGGCCGCAGCCCACGTGGTGAGGTCCATGCGCCCCTCGAAGATTCGGCTGGCCGCTCCTGGGCCCAAGAGCCGGCGAGCCTGGCCGGACCGCCATTCCTCGGTTGCTCCGGTCAGGATCCACGCCCACAACCCTCGGTAAGGCTTGGCCTGTTGGCCCGGGACCAGGCACGGATAGCGGCCCAACGAGTGTTTGGCATGGATGGCGGCTGGATACTTGTCCTCGTTGTCGGGCTCAGGGATCTTGATCGCCCCCGGGCTGGTGCCGAGGACGCGCATGGTCCACGTGGTGCCGGACCGTGGAAGGCCGGCGATGACGATCGGGCGATCGGCGGTCATCGGGTGCCCATCGGATGGCGGGTTGGTGTCGTCAGAACTCGGTACACGAAGCGAGAGGGTAGTCCCGGATCACCCCGCGAGGTCCCGATGGTGCTGGCTGCATAGCCCGCACTCATGACGGCCGCAGCCAAGGCGGCATCGCCAGGGGAGTGGCGCCCGGCCGATGCCAGGACCCGGCCGATAGCCGATCGGCCATCGGTCTGTCCGGCGATCACGGCTTCGTGATAGGTGCGGCACGACGAAGTCATGGCCGATGCGTGCTTCGCCAAGAAGTGCTGGAACCCGGAGCGCCGGTCATCGCCGACCTGGGTGACGCGGGTTCCGCCATGCTGGTGATAGCTGTACAGAGACTGCTGCACTACCGCGAACGGACGCTCCTGGGCGCAGCGGAGCCATACGTCCCAGTCCTCGCTGACCGGAAGCAGGGGGTCGAAGGCGATGTCCTGGGCGAACAGGCTCCGGCGGATGACGCCGAAGGGGATTCCGACGAAGTTGAACCACAAGAGCTGCTCGGCTCCGTAGCCGATGGGTCCCCGGAACTCGGCGGTCCGGCCTTGGCGTTCGTGGACCACCCGGTACCAGGGGGCGGCGGCTCCGATGTCCGGGTCGGCCTCGAGAGCCTCGACCATGGTTGCCGCGGCCCCAGGCAGAAGGGCGTCATCGTCGTCGACGAATCCGAGGAACTCCCCCTGAGCGATGGCGATGCCGGCGTTGCGGGTGCCGCTCGGTCCAAGCGATACCTCGTTACGCACCACGCGGACCCGGGGGTCTTCGGCCAGCCGCGAGGTGACGTCGGGGGTGTCGTCACTCGACGCGTCGTCGACGATGACCAGTTCGATCTCGGCACCTTGTTGGTCGAGGACCGAACGGGCCGCCCGCAGCAACTTGTCGGAGCGGTCGTGGGTGGGCATCACGACGCTCAACAGTCGGGTGCTCATCGGGCCAACGGTAGCAAAGGGGGTGTTCGACACCGGGTGCAGATGCGGTGCGGTCTTCGTTGGGGGACGACGATCGTTGTGGGCACGCACGTTGGTGTGGCAACCTGAACCGATGCGCCCACCGGACGTGGCCAGGAGGGCCTTCAGAAACCTCCCCCCCACGGTGCGGACCGTGTTGTTGCACGCCCGGGGCGACTACGCCCCATGGGAGAGCGGCTTCGACTTCACGCCCCCCGTCCTCGGGCGGGGCGAGGCGGCTGGACCGCCGGACTTCGTGGGGGTCGGAGTCCAAAAGGCGGGAACCAGCTGGTGGTACGAGCTGATCGTCGAGCACCCGCAGGTATTCGAACGCCCCGACATCCCCAAGGAGCGCCACTACCTGTCGCAGTTCTGTGTGGAGCCGTTCGGCCCCGCCGAGGTCCGCAACTACCACGGGTGGTTCCCCCGCACGGCCGGCACGGTCACCGGCGAGTGGACGCCGGACTACTTCGCCTATCCGTGGGTGGCACCGCTCCTCGCCGAGGCCGCACCCGAGGCGAAGATCCTGGTACTGCTGCGCGACCCGGTCGACCGATTCCGCTCCGGTCTGACCTTCCGCCGTCGCATGGGCGCCCCGCACACGTCGGTCACGGTGGCCGATGCCGTACGTCAGGGCTTCTATGCACGGTGGCTCGCCCGACTCTACGAGTTCTTCCCGGCGAGCCAGGTGCTGGTCCAGCAGTACGAGCGGTGCCGGATCGATCCCGCTGGCCAACTCGAGGCGACCTATGAATTCTTGGAACTCGAGCAGTATCGGCCTACAGAGCTGCGCCGCGAGGTCAACGTCAGCAGCGGTGGAAAGATCGACTTGGACTCAGGTGCCCGCGATCGGTTGATCGAGTGCTACGCGGACGATGTGGCCGCACTGGCCCAGTTGGTCCCGGGTCTGGACCTGTCGCTGTGGTCCAACTTTACCGACGGAGCCACGACGTCCGGAGCCTCGACATCTCGAGGATCGCCGTGACGTCGGTGGCCAAGCGAGTGATCGCTCGCATGCCTGAGCGGGTCCACCAGTTCCTGCCCGTCGAACTGCGGGCCGATGCCCGTGACTGGTTGAACCTTCGCGTACCGGGTGACGTCGGCTACGTGGTGGAGCCGCCGCGCCACAACCCGGGCGAGCGTCCCGGTCCTCCGGACTTCCTGGTGCTGGGCGGTACCGATGTGGGCGGCCGGTGGTGGATGTCCCAGTTGGCCGACCACCCAGGAGTGGCGCCGAACAGGACCCTCGACGACGCTGCTCACGTCTTCGCATCCTCGGCCACCGAGCGGTTCGGACCGGAGCAGGTCAAGGCCTTCCATGCACTGTTCCCCCGCAGGCCCGGGCGGATCATCGGCCACTGGTCACCCGACGGGCTGTCGTATCCGTGGGTGGTGCCGCTGTTGGCCGAGGCAGCTCCGAGGGCCCAGGTGCTGGTGCTGGTGCGCGATCCGATCGAAAGCCTGCGGGCCCGGATCGCAGCGACGGCAGACGATCGTCCTCCCCACGTCGGCTCGAACCTGGCTGACGCGGTGGACCGCGGCTTCTACGGGTCTCAGGTGGCACACCTCTTCGAGCACTATCCGTCGGATCAGGTCCGGATCCTGCAGTACGAGCGGTGCGTGGGCGACACGGCCGGCTCGCTGGTCGACTCGTTCGGCTTCTTGGGGCTGGACGCGGGCTACCACCCGCGGGTCGTCGGTGACGCTGAGCAGAGCGCGGGTGGGAGTGAGGACCGGTTGGCTCCGGCGACCGTTGAGCGACTGCGCTCGATGTATGCGGCTGATGTCGCGACCCTGGCCGACCTGGTTCCCGACCTCGATCTGAGCCTGTGGCCGAGATTCATCTAGCAATGTCGAATCGCAAATTCGCGATGTTTACAACCGAACTGCCATCGGTGCGCACCACCTGTGGCGGTAGGGTGAAAGTGTGACCAACCAAGCCGAAGAAGAGGTGGATAAGGGCGAGGCTGGCGGCATCCCCACACTGGTGCTCGAGCGTCTCCGCTGTCCTACGTGTGGCAAGTCCGTGACTGCGCTCGATGACGGTGGCGGAGTGGAGTGCGGATCGGGTCACCGGTTCGACCGCACCGCTGGGGTGCTCGATTTCTCCAAAGCTGGCAACCCGAAGGGGTCGACCGAGCGGACCTTCGCCAGCTTCGGCTACGAGTGGAACGCCTTCGACGAAGTGCGAGGCGAGGACGAGTCGTTCTCCACGGTCTACTTCCGGGACGTCGACTTCGAAAGTCTGCGGGGCAAGGTGGGCTTGGATGCGGGATGTGGCAAGGGGCGCTACACCCGCTTCTTGGCCAGATACCTCGCGGCCGAGGTGGCACTCGATGGCTCCTCGGCGGCCGAGGCCGCGGCCCGCAACCTGGCCGACTTTCCTGGGGTGGCAGTCGTCCGTTCCGATCTGCGCTCTGCCCCGTTCGCTCCTGGCAGTTTCGACTTCATCTCGAGTCTCGGTGTGCTCCATCATCTCGATGATCCCTTCGCCGGGTTCGAGCAGCTCCTCACCTACCTGGCCCCCAAGGGGCAGGTCCTGCTCTACCTGTACAGCCGCCCGGAAACGAGGAGCCTCCGGTCGATCGGGCAGTCGTGCTCGGCCGGACTCCGCAAGCTCACCACCCATATCTCCCACCCGACGCTGAAGCGCCTGTCCACCCCGATCGCCGCCGGGCTCTACTGGGGGCTCGTGGTACCGGGAGCATGGGGGGAGAAGCACGGCGTGGGCTCGCTGGCCGGCCTGCCGATGGACTCCTATCGGGGCAAACCGTTCCGCAGCATGACCCTGGACACCTTCGACCGGCTGAGCGCCCCCGTCGAGCACCGCTACGTGTGGAGCGAACTCCAGCCATGGTTCGACAAGACCGGTCTGGTCGTCGATGCCGCTCGCGACGAAACGGGCTGGTTCATCCTGGCCCACCGTCCCTAGACTGCCGACGGAGATGAACGCCTTCATCGACCCCGAGCTGTCGGCCATGGCGGTCGTGCTCACCTACAACGCCCCGGCCTCCCTGAAGCGCTGTCTGGAGGCCATAACGGCCCAGACCTTGCTGCCCGCGGGGATCCTGGTGGTCGACAACGCCAGCACCCCTCCGGTGGACCCGGCCGACTTCCCTCCGGGATGTCCGCCGGTGACTCTGGTCCGCTCCGAATACAACGGAGGGCCGGCCGGTGGCTACGCCCTCGCCCTCGAGCACTTTTTGCAGTCTTCGTTCGAACACGCCTGGGTGATCGATGACGATATGCGTCCCGACCCGGACTGCCTGGAGCACCTGTGGGTGGTTGCAGCCAAGGATCCGCCGAGGGCCTTCGCCTTCCCCGTCAGCTATCAGTTGGACGGAACGTTCGGTGCCTGGCCGTCGTGGTGCGGATTCCTGGTGGCTCGCGAGATCATCGAGGAAGTCGGTCTTCCTATGGCCGAACTGTTCTGGTGGGCCGAGGACACCGAGTACCTGCAGTGGCGCATCCCCGAGGCCGGCTATCCGATGCGGGTGGTAGCCGATGCGCGGGTGCGCCACGATGCTGTCCGTCACGGCGTGGGGGTTCCGGTGTGGAAGTACTACTACGAATCGCGCAACATGCTCTATGTGCACCTGTACGTGAAGAAGCGCATCGGCTACTACCCCCGCAACATCTCCAAGTTGTTCGGGCGGGCCATCATCCGAGAGCCGGAGGGTCGCCTCCTGCGCTTGCGCGCCATGGCACGAGGACTCTATGACGGTGCCCGAGGCCGGCTCGGTACGCAGTTCCCGATCGAGGAAATGCAGGAACGCACCGAGGTCTGACCGGTCAGGTCTGAACGGTCATGCCGGACTGACCACCGGAAGGCCGACAGCCGCTGCGGCGTCGCACAGTTGTCTGTCGTAGGAGACGAACGCCGTCAGGCTCGACAGGATTGAACGGGCTCCGGCCAGGTGCAAGCTGTCCAGGCACCGCAGGCCGACGGGTTCCAGAGTTGCCGCGTCGGCGATGACGGCAGCGTCGATGGCGAGGAGGTCGATGCCGCCGAGGACTCGATCGGCCAACCACTGCGCACCTGGGGCAATGGCTCGACACGATCTCGCCACTTCGACAGAGGCCAGGACACTGCTCACCCGGGGGAACTCTTCGTGGTCTGATATCCATCTGGCCAGCACTCTGCTCTCGGGCTCCTCGAATACCAGTTTGATGAGCGCCGAGGAGTCGAGGTAGATCACCGGAGCCGCTCGCCACGCGATGCGTCGAGGATCTGGCTTGCCGATGTGTCGCCTGCGACAGAGATGCGTTGGTCGGGAATGTCGAATGCGTGACGAGCGGGCAGGAGCCGTCCGGCGGCGATGAGCGCCTCCCTGGTCGCGGCTTGCGGGGAGGGGGCACGCATGACGGCGATCAACGTGCCCCGTTCGGTGATCTCGACCACCTCGCCGGCTTTCACCTGGGCGAGGTAGACGCTGGCGTTCTGGCGCAGTTCGCGCACTCCGATACGGGTCATGGGGAATATGTAGCATCTCAGGTGCTACAGAGTGGAGGTGGTGGACCTCTCGAACGGGATCCGTCGGCCGTCAGCCGGCCTGCAGGTCCTTGATGATCCCGACCACCCGGTCCTGGTCCTCGACCGAGAGCGCCGAACCGGTCGGCAGGCAGAGCCCGTGGTCGAATATTCCTGCGCAGACCGCCCCGCCCACCATCGAGTTGGAGGCGAACACCGGCTGGAGGTGCAG
>CAIVIS010000105.1 GCA_903906055.1 uncultured Acidimicrobiaceae bacterium | reverse complement strand
GGACCCTGCTGTTCGAGCCGCTCGTCGACGATCCATCGCAACCGTCGACCGACGGACCAGTGATCGAGGTGGGCGAACCGCTCGACCCGGACCCCGAGGGCGCGGGCACGCGGCGGGTCCGCCTGCTGGATCCAAGCGTGGTGACCCGGGCCGGGGTCATGCCCCTGCCTCCCTACATCCGCCACGACCTCGTCGACCCCGACCGCTACCAGACGGTGTATTCGCTCGATCAGGATCTGGCCGACCGGTCCGCTGCCGCACCCACTGCCGGTCTGCACTTCACGCCCGAACTGCTGGAAGCGTGCCGGGCAGCGGGGGCGACGCTGGCCCGGGTCGATCTGGCCATCGGTCTGGACACGTTCCGTCCCATCACCGCCGACACCCCCGAGGGCCACATCATCCACACCGAGCGGTACTCGGTGCCCCCCGAGACGGTGGCGGCGTGTGCTGGCGCCGAGCGGGTGATCGCCGTCGGGACCACTGCAGTGCGAGCCCTGGAGTCGGCGGCCGCCACCGGAATGCTGTCCGGGCGCACCGACCTCTACATCCACGGCCCCTACGAGTTCCGCGTGGTGGACCTGTTGATCACCAACTTCCACCTACCCCGTTCCAGCCTTCTCCTCCTGGTCGAGTCCTTTGCCGGACCCCAGTGGCGTGCGTTCTACGCCGAGGCCTTGGCTGGCGGCTATCGGTTCCTCTCCTTCGGCGACGCCATGGTCGTCACCCGTGATGGACCCAAGGGAGTGCCGGCTTGGGACCGACCCGAACTCGGGGGTGCACAGTGAACCCGCTGGTGGTCGAGGTGGCGGCGACAGACGGTGCGGCCCGGTGCGGCCGGGTGCTCACGCCCCGAGGGTCGTATCAGATCCCGGCGTTCATGCCGGTAGGGACGAGAGGGTCGGTCAAGGGACTCGACAGCGCTGATCTCGAAGGGCTGGGTGCCGAAGTTGTCTTGGCCAACACGTACCACCTGATGCTGCGGCCCGGTGCTGAGGTAGTGGCAGCCTTGGGCGGATTGCACCGGTTTACTGGATGGACCGGACACACCCTGACGGACTCCGGGGGGTTCCAGGTCCACTCGCTGCGGCCGAAGGTGGACGACGACGGTGTGACGTTCGCTTCGGTGTACGACGGGGCAGCCACCAGGCTGACCCCCGAGAAAGCGGTGGAGATCCAGGGTCTCATCGGTGCCGACATCCAGATGGTGCTCGATGTCTGCGCCTCGTTGCCAGCCACACCAGAGGTACTTCGGTTGGCCGTCGACCGCACCACGGCGTGGGCCGCCCGAGCCCGCGCCCACCACGACCGCATCGAGGCGCGGCCAGAAGGCCAGGCCCTGTTCGGCATCGTCCAGGGGGGAACTGATGTCGTGCTGCGCTCGGAGAGCGCGACGCGCACTGTCGAGTTGGAGTTCGATGGCTACGGCATCGGCGGACTGTCGGTGGGCGAGCCGCGAGCTCAGATGCTGGAGGCCCTCGAGGCCACGGTGCCGCTGCTGCCCATGGACCGGCCCCGCTACCTGATGGGGGTGGGTGATCCCGTGGGCCTGCTGGAGTCGATCGCCCTGGGGGTGGATCAGTTCGACTGCGTTGCCCCGACAAGGGCGGCTCGGCACGGTTCGATGTGGACGTCGACGGGCCGGGTAAATCTGCGCAACGCCCAGTACGCCCGAGACACCGGCCCGGTGGATCCAGCATGTCCGTGCCCGACCTGCGCACGGTGGTCGCGGGGCTACCTGCGACATCTCCTAGCCGTGGGCGAGCCCACGGCGTGGCGTCTCCTCAGCATCCACAACCTGACCTTCGTGCTCGGCTTGATGGGCGAAGCCAGGTCGGCCATCGCGTCCGGCAGGCTGGACGATCTTCGGGCCCGGACAGCCGAGATATGGGATCGGTGAACCGTCGCTCGCAGTGCGCGTGGTGAACGGCACCAACATCGGGTGACCCTGCGCTACAGTCCAAGGGCTGTGACGACCCCTACCCCCTCCCCACACATCCGATGACGGCCGTCTACGGGGCATACGCCCTAGTCGGAGCCGCGGCTGCCAAGAAGCAGTCAGGGATCCCGTCGATCATGATCTTCGTGGTCATCGGCGCCGCCTTCTACTTCTTGATCTACCGTCCCCAGCAGCGCAAGCAGAAGCTGGCCAAGGCGGTAAGCAACGCATTCGAGTTGGGTGACGAAGTAGTGACGGCTGGCGGCATCGTCGGCTACGTGATCGACATCACTGATGACCGAGTCACCCTAGAGACGAGCGTCGGGGCTTCGTTCGTGGTGCTCCGCCCGTACGTGCTGCGCAAGATCGAGCCGACACCGGTCCCGACCGATGTGGTGGGGGAGTCCGAAGCCAACGACGACACCGGCGCATCAGCACCGGTGCCGCCTCCGCCGCCGGGCACGCCCGAGGCCAACGATGAGACAGTCACTGACGACGCCGAGCAGTCTGAAGGACCCGACTCCGGCGGGGCCAACGGCCCCAAGGCGAGCTGAGCACGATGAAAGATAAGCGCTCACTGTGGATCAGCCTGCTAGCGACCATCGCCATCGCCGTCATCGGCCTAGCGGCCACGTTGTCAGCCGGGCTGGCGCCCAAACTCGGCCTTGACCTCGCCGGCGGCCTGTCGGTGGTCTACGAGACCCATACACCGGTGACCTCGGCGGAACTCGACACCATCATCACCATCTTGAACGAGCGAGTCGGAGGATCGAGCGGAGCCACCGTGGCCAGCCAAGGGACGACCACGTGTCCTGACGGCAAGCGCAAGTGCGCGCTGATCGGTGCATCCATTCCGGGGCAGAAGAACACCCAGCAGACTCTGGACCGCCTAGGCAAGACCGCCCAGCTGCTGTTCCGGCCAGCACTGTGCTTCGCTCCGCCGTACACGGCGGTCAAGGGGCAGGCGCCGCCCACCGGCCCTCTGCCCACCTGTGCAGCAGCCTCCCAGCTGACCCAGGCCAACTTGGCGGTGACCCCGGACAGCAACTCGCAGAACGGCTACACCAGCAACCTGAACTCGATCCAGGCCGACCCCCAGTTCGCTCCATACAAGTCGACGGCTCCGGCCAACGACGGCAAGAACGCCACCGTTCTCCTGCCCGGCCTTCCTGGGCAGGGAACCACCCGCTACGTTCTCGGACCGGCTGGTCTGACCGGTGCGCAGATCAAGTCAGCCAGCGCACAGCTGAACGGTGGGCAGTGGTCGGTCAACCTGACCCTGACAAGTGCGGGTGCAGCCCAGTGGGATGCGCTGGCCCAAGCTCAGTTCCACGCCATCATCGGCATCGACCTCGATGGCACGGTCATTTCCGCACCCTTGACCCAGCCCGACCAGGCGGCGTACAGCTCGTTCGGCGGAACAGTCCAGATCTCGGGAGGCTTCAGTGAGACGGCAGCCAAGGCCCTGGCCACCGAGCTCAAATACGGCGCCCTGCCGGTGAAGCTCGACCAGCAGACAGTGCAGACAGTCTCGCCGTCGTTGGGCAAGTCGTCGCTGCAGGCTGGTCTCATCTCCGGGATGATCGGCCTGGCGCTGGTCATGATCTACACGATCTTCTACTACCGCCTGCTCGGACTGGTCGTGGTCTCGGGCCTGGCGCTGACTGGTGCCCTGCTGTGGGCGATCATCGCCCTGATGGGTGAGGCCTTTGGCACGACGATCAACCTGGCGGGGGTGATCGGATTAATTGTGTCAGTGGGTATCACTGTCGACTCTTATATCGTCTATTTCGAACGATTGAAAGACGAGGCCCGTTCGGGGCGCACCGTCCGCACCAGCGTCGACCGAGGCTTCAAGAGCGCGTTTAGGACGGTGCTGGCCGCTGACTTGGTGTCGTTCCTCGGCGCCCTGGTCCTGTGGAAGTTCTCTATCGGCCCAGTGCAGGGCTTCGCGCTCTTCCTCGGCCTGTCGACCGTGCTCGATGTGGCGGTCACCTACTTCTTTACTCGTCCCTTCGTGATTCTCCTCGGTCGCAGTCGTAGCGCCACCGAGGCCAAGGGGATGGGCGTGGCCAGTGGTTTGGGAATGAGCTCGGGGGACGATCGATGAGTCCGGACAAGCCCATGGATGACGAGCAGCCCGGTGTCGAAGACCCGGTCGAAGAGCTCGAGGGTGCATTCGAAGAGGAGATCGAGCACGCCGCCGAACTCCAAGAGGCCGAGGAAGCGGGCACCAAGCGGCCCAACGTGTTCCTCCGTCTCTATCGAGGTGAGACCTCGTTCGACTTCATCGGCAACCGCAAGTGGTGGTTCGGCATCTCGGCCCTGATCATCGTGCTCGGTATCGTGTCGCTGGGCACCAGGGGACTCAACGAGGGCATCGACTTCAAGGGCGGGCGCTCATGGTTGGTGTCGTCGCAGACACTCACTGTCGCCCAGGCCACGGCCGCGGCCGAGTCGGCCGGAGTCAAGTCCCCGACCGTCATCCAACTCACCAACCAGTTGAATGGCCAGAAGCAGATCCAGGTCACCGCTGACCTGGCCGATGTGCCCTCCGATCAGCAGCAGTCGGACCTGTTGAAGGTCCAGAAGGCGCTGGCCGATGCGGCTCATGTCAGTCGGAGTGCCGTGAGCTTGAACCAGATCGGATCGACCTGGGGATCGAACGTGACGACCAAGGCGATTCAGGCCCTGATCATCTTCTTCATCGTGGTAGCTGCCTACATCTCTCTCCGGTTCGAGTTCAAGATGGCGGTGGCGGCGTTGATCGCCGTGGTCCACGACATCTTGGTAGTGGTCGGGATCTACTCCATCTTCGGCTTCTTGGTGACGCCAGACACGGTGGTGGCGGTGCTGACCGTGCTCGGCTACTCGCTGTACGACACCGTGGTGGTGTTCGACCGAATACGGGACAACTCTCAGGGGCTTGGCGCATCGGGTCGGATCACGTACTCCGAGATGGTCAACCTGTCGATGAACCAGACCTTGGCCCGGTCGATCAACACCTCTCTGGTGGCCATCATCCCAGTCTTCTCGGTCCTGGTCATCGGGTCGTTGTTCCTGGGAGCCACCACGTTGCAGAGCTTCGGCTTGGCCCTGGTCATCGGCCTCACCAGCGGTGCCTACTCGTCGATCTTCATTGCGTCGCCGCTGCTGGCCTGGATGAAGGAACGCGAGCCTCGCTATGTGACGATCCGCCAACGGCTCGAAGCACGTGGAGACCGCGGTCCGGCACTGACTCCCGCCATGGCAGCCGCTATGGCCGGTTCAGCTGGTGGGAGCGGGCGTGGATCGAGCCGGGCTCGATCTGGTGCAGGCGTGATCCGGCCGGGTGCCGGTTCGGCGGCCAAGGGATCGACAAAGCCATCTCCGGATGCCGGTTCCAACAAGTCATCGACGGGCGACTCCACCGAGGGTTCGGTTTCGGAGCGGACCTCGCAGGGATCGACCCGGCCTGCGGGCAGTCGGCCGCCGCCTCGCCCTCGCAAGGGCAAGGGCAAGGGCAAGAAGCGCTGATCGGGTCCAGGACGGACCCATTGGTGCCTGCCTCTGGTCGTAACCGACCAGCGGCACGTCCGGGTACCGTGTAGTCATGGCATTGGCCTCACCAGCCCCTGCTGAGGGCATCACGGAAGGCGATGACGGACTGCTCCGGTCGTCGCTTCCGGCCGCGGAGATCGAACTCATGGTGCCGGTGGTCGCGGCCTACTTGCGTCGCCACCCCGGAGACGACACCTCGCTGATCGTTCGAGCAGCCGAGATGGCCACCGTGGCTCACTCGGGTCAGATG
>CAIVIS010000104.1 GCA_903906055.1 uncultured Acidimicrobiaceae bacterium | reverse complement strand
TTCGATCTGATCCTGGGTGAGTCCATCAACAAGGGATGGCACGCCAAGGTGGTCGGAGGACCCGATCTCGGTCCCCCGGTCCTGATCGACTCGTTCGCCAACGGGTGGCGGATCGACCCCACCACCATGGCCTCCGCCGTCGCTGATGGGCACATGTCCATCGCCATCGTCTGGGCCCCGCAGAAGACGGCCAACCTGGCTGTGATCGCCTCCACCCTGGCCATCATCGGATGCATCGTCCTGGTGGCGTGGCCGGTCCAGCGTCGACGTCGACGTCAGGCACGGGCGCTAGCAGAGGGAGGGACGGGGACAGTAGTTGAGCCAGAGACAGAGGGCGCAGGTGACGACCCCGATGCTCCTGGGTCGGCCGAACCGACGGAAGAGCCCCGGGAGACCGCAACGCCCGCCGACCAGTACGCCGCCGCCGAGCAGTTTGCCTCTGAGGTAGATCTGAAGATCCATGACGACGGTCCGGCTCTGCGGGTGCCGTTCGGATCCGAAGGACCGAGGGCCTCGATAGCGGTCGCCGCGAGTACGGCCGTGTTGGCCGGAGTGATCGCCGGGGCCATGACCACCCGCACACTTGGGCTGATCGTCGGGGCCGCCGCCGTCGTCGTGCTGCTCGTCCCTCGGCTACGTGTGCTCCTGGGCCTGGCCGCCGTGGCCTGCGTGGTGGTCGCTGGCTGCTACGTGGCCGTCCATCAGAACCAGGTCCACGTGCCGGACAACGGGGCATGGCCGCAGTCGTTCGGTGTGGCCAGCCAGTGGGTGTGGGCCGCCGTGGTCTTCCTGGGTGCCGACGGTGCCGTAGATGCGGTCCTGCGGGCCCGGCGCGCTCGTAAGGATCGTGCAGACGGCGTTGACCGTGCAGACGGCGTGCCAGCCTCGACCTGATCGGTAGCCGACCTGATCGGCTACCTCTGCAGGCCAGGGCTACCGCTGCAGGCCCGGGCTACCGCTGTAGGCCCGGGCTACCTCAGGTGTGGCGCGACAGTGCCTCAGAGCCCAAGGCGGCCAGGGTGCCACGTGCGGTGGCGTCCCAGGTGAGCCGACTGGCGTGCTCGAGCGCCCCGTTCCCCAACCGGCGGCGCAGCACCTCATCACGCAGTACAGCATCGAGGGCGGCCACCAGGTCGTCGGTGCCATCCACCAGGATTCCCGATACCCCATCGGCCACTGCATCCTCGTGGCCACCGATGCGGGTGGCTACCGACGGCGTCCCACAGGCCCCCGCTTCGGTCACCGTCATCCCCCAGCCTTCGCGCAACGACGATGAGGCCACCACCCAAGCACTCCGGTAGAGATCGATGAGGGCGTCGTCGTCCACGAATCCTGGCAACTCGATCCATGACGCGGCACCATGACCCCGGATCAGGGCCTCGAGCCCCGACCGCTCATAACCCTCCCCAGCGATGACGGCCCGCAGTTCGGGGTGGGTAGTCTTCAGACGCACCAATGCCTCCACCAGAAGGTGGAACCGCTTCACCGGCACCAGACGACCGACGGCGACCACCAGAGGCACGGGCGACCGCTCACCGCCCGGGGAGAACCTCGGCTCCACCCCTGGAGGGGTCACCGAGATCCGATCGGCGGGCAGATGGAGACGTTCGACGATCTCGGCTTTGGACGAGTGCGACAACGTCACGATGCGGCTCCGGCGGTAGAACGGCGGGGCGATCCGGTGCTCGAGGGCATGACCCAACTCGGCCAGTCCCCGAGGAAGCACCATCTTCCACATCTCGGCGTGCACATGATGCAAGAAGGTGATCTGCGGGCTGCGTGACCACACCGGACTGAAGAACGGCATGCCGTTCCAGATCTCGACCACGCCGTCGCCCGTCCCGATCCGTCCCACCGCTCCCGAGACGATCGACCGAGGGAAGACCGAGTAGCGCCCGGCCCGACGGATGACCCGGTAGCCGTCGCGACGGATGACCCGTCGCCCATCGGGGACCGATGACGTGGTCATGGACACGTCGAGCCCGGCGGCGGACCAGGCCGTGATCACCCGGTGCGCGTGGAGCTCGCTGCCACCGGCCTCGGGGTCGTCGAAGTCACGCCAAGCCAGAACGTCGATGCGCTTCAGGCCGGCCCGCTCGGCAATCTCCTCGAGCGGCATGCCGCTGAAGAGCGATACCGGCCCGGTGTCGGCCCGCACGCGTCCCGACGGATGGTCGGCCGATACGGGAGCGCCGTGCAATAGAGGTGTCGCGGGGATTCCCCCGAGTGGCGACACCGATCCCGGTACTCGTTCAGCGCCTGCTCGATCAGCGGCCGGTCGATCCCCGGAGACCGCTTCGGACTCCCCCATGGTCGACATCAGCGTCCGGCCATCCTTGGGGATCGCGGTGACTTCGACATGGCCAGAGTGTACCGGAACCCCTGCTGCAAAGCCTGGGCGGATCCGGCCTGCCAGGTGCTCATCCGCGTCCGGTGATGCGCTGCCATCCCCATCGGGCTGACCAGTGCTGCCCTCGATGGCGCCGGTGGATGGCGAAGAAGGCGACCGCCATCGACAAGGCCAGCAGGCCCTGCACCGTCAGGTCGGCCCAGGCCGTCGAGGACGGGTGCCCGTCGGCCGCCGCGATCAGCACTACCGCCAGTCCTGATCCAGCCGCCAGCAAACCTACGATCCACCGTGACCCCGTGCCGAACAGGTAGTTGGTGACCAGCACGGTGAACGAAAGGAACATCATGGCCACCACCAGCGGTGCGAAGGCAGCCCACGCCGTGCTCAATCGAGCGGAAAACACCAGGGTCAGGAACTCTCGGGGCACGAATACTGAGATCACCAGCAAAATGGCGGCGGGCACGGCCAAGAACAGCAGCGTCACCCCGAGCTGGCGAATGGCGTGCCCTCCTTCGTTCCACCGGATGGTGGCCTCTGGCAGCAGGTAGGCCCCAAGGGCCAGGGCCCCGAACACCAGGGCTTTTGACGCCACCGAGACTGCGGCATACGGTCCCACCTGCCCATGATCGAGATGCCCCAGCAAAATGACGTCGACATTCTGCAGCAGGCCCAGGAGAGCAAGCCCGACGAATGCGGCAGATACATCGGCCAGCAGATTCCTCGAGGACACCACTGACTCCAACGCCTGCTCCTCGTCGACCGAGTTCGCCTGCTCCTCGTCGACCGAGTTCGACCGCTCCATGTCGACCACGCCCGATGGCTCCAGAGAGCCCCCGACGGGCGTGCTGCTTGCTCCGTCCAAGACCAGCGGCGCAGATCCAGGGTCGGCCCACGCTCGATTGGCCAACCAGTGGGCGTGGACGGTGGCCAGGATCTCACTGATCAAGACCCCCAGGGCATAGCCCACCACTCCCAACCCGCCCGCCACCAACACCACCACCAGTACGGTGCGCACACCGCCCTCGACCACCAGATTGACGGCCAGGTTGCGGTAGCTGCGGTGGGCCTGGAGGAGGCCGCGGTCAACACTCAACAGGATCCACACCCCGGCGGCCATCAGGATCAGGATCACGCCTTGGCCGTTGGGCAGGTGGAGCTGACCCGCGATCCACCCTTGGATCGCCAGCACCACCCCCAGCTCGACGGCGATGGCGGCCAGACAGATCCGGTGCACCTTGGAGATCCATGGGCGCACCAACTGGGCTTCACCGTCAGCCTGGAATGCCGTCACCCGACGCACCACGCCCACCAGGACCGCAGATCCCGGCATCGA
Source organism: uncultured Acidimicrobiaceae bacterium (assembly GCA_903906055.1). Lineage (GTDB taxonomy): Bacteria > Actinomycetota > Acidimicrobiia > Acidimicrobiales > RAAP-2 > Bog-756. The sequence goes on along the minus strand of CAIVIS010000104.1, from coordinate 426 downwards.
CAGGATGAAGAACAGCCCGAGCAGCTGGGCGATCTCGCCGTAGGACCGTGAAGTCACCATACGAGCGACGGCCACCACCACCAGGGCGGCAGCCACGTTGACCGCCATGCCAGCGATGGCCACCGGGCCGGCTTGGAGCATGCCGCCCTTCAGTGAGTTGTCCGGGCCGACGAAGCCAGGAGCAACTTCGCCCGGCGGAAGCGGCAGTAATGGACCTCCGGCCACGGCGATGCCCATGGCCGGACCAAACGCCGCCGACTCGCCGATCGGGTCGACGACAGCCTCGACCTCGCCCAGCATCAGGTCAATGCCGGGCTCTACCTCCGATGAAGTGGGAGAGCCCGTGGTCGGCTCCTCGCCAGGCGGACCGTCTGCCGACTTCGTCTGGTCGTCGTCCACTCGTCGACCGACTGCAGATCAGCCGAC
>CAIVIS010000103.1 GCA_903906055.1 uncultured Acidimicrobiaceae bacterium | reverse complement strand
TGCCTCGGCCGCCCCGTGGCGGGGCGTCAACGCCGGCGACGCCATGGTGATCGCCCAGGTCGCCCTCGGCCTGCTACGTCAGCAACTGCCCCCCGGCGACCAGGTACACGGCGTGGTGACCAACGGCGGCGAGGCTGCCAACATCATCCCCTCCCGGGTGACCGGACGGTTCATGGCCCGTTCCCTCACCGCATCCGGACTGGGCCAACTCGAGCAGCGGGTCCGCTCCTGCTTTTCTGCCGGGGCCATGGCTACCGGATCCCAGGTGGAGCTGACCCGCCTGGCACCCGACTACTCCCACATGGAGAGCGATCAGGACCTGCTGGCCTGCTACCGGACCAACGCCGAATCCTTGGGCCGCCGGTTCACCCTCGATGACGATGACGTTCCTCGGCCCACCTTGTCGACGGACATGGCCAACGTGTCGCTGGCGGTGCCCACCATCCACCCCCTACTGGGCATCGAATCCGGCGGGTCGGTCAACCACCAGCCCGAGTTCGCCGCAGCCTGCATCACCCCATCAGCCGACACCGCCGTCCGCGACGGATCGCTGGCCATGGCCTGGACGGCCATCGAAGCCTCCGCCCCGGGGGCGCTACGCGACCGGCTTCTGGCCGGACCCGCCCACTGAGCGGGTCCGGCACCAACCTCAGCCGTTCGGGTGGAACTCCCCGAACACACCCCGGAGCACGTCGGCCACTTCGCCCAGCGTCGCCATCCGGGCCAGCGCCGTCTTCATGGGATAGAGCAGGTTCTGCGTGCCCCGTGCCGCCGCTTCCACGTCGGCGAGGGCCGCGTCCACCCCCGACTGGTCGCGCTCAGCGCGCACCCGGCCCACCCGGGCCACCTGCGATCGCTGCAGTTCGGCGTCGATGGGGAACACGTCGTTGGCCGAGCCGTGCTCGTCCACGAACTTGTTGACCCCGATGACCACCTTGCGGCCCGAGTCGATGTCCTTGGCATAGGCGTAGGCGGCCTGCTCGATCTCTTGCTGCATGTATTGGGCTTCGATGGCGTCCACCGCTCCGCCCATGGCGTCGATGCGCTCGAGGTAGTCCCAGGCCGCGGCCTCCACCTCATCGGTAAGCGACTCCACGAACCACGAGCCAGCCAGCGGGTCGACAGTGTCGGCAATCCCGGACTCGTAGCCCACGATCTGCTGAGTGCGCAGGGCGATCTTGGCCGCGTGCTCGGTGGGCAGGCCGAGGGCCTCGTCGAACCCGTTGGTGTGCAGGCTCTGGGTACCGCCGAGGGCAGCCGCCATGGCCTGGACCGTGACCCGCACGATGTTGTTCTCGGGCTGCTGGGCCGTCAGCGTGGAGCCGCCGGTCTGCGTGTGGAACCGCAGCAGAAGCGATTTCTCGTCCTTCGCTCCGAATCGCTCGGTCATGATCTTGGCCCACATCCGACGAGCGGCCCGGTACTTGGCCACCTCTTCGAACAGGTTGTTGTGGGCGTTCCAGAAGAAACTCAGTCGGGGGGCGAAGTCGTCCACCTTGAGTCCGGCA
>CAIVIS010000102.1 GCA_903906055.1 uncultured Acidimicrobiaceae bacterium | reverse complement strand
CCCATGCCGTTGGGCACACCGAGGGCTGCGTAGTTGGCGGTGCCGGCGGGGTCGAAGAAGACCCAACCCACCAGACGGTGGGAGGCCAACGCGGCCCGTCGGGTCAGCGCCAGCCAGTCAACTGCTTCATCCATTGTCGCCACCGCCCGACGGGCCTGCTCGGTCAGACAGGTTGAGAGTGTTGTCGAACTCGTCCTGAAGCACAGTGGCAAAGTCCTCTTCGAACGGCTCGTTGGGCGAGTAGCGATCGTTGGTGAGTTCCATGGTGGCCCCCGAAGGTCTCGGCGATGAATCTTGGTCCGCACATTAGAACGCGTCCGGCTCGCTGACAAAGAATGCCGCTAACCAGTGACCGCTGATCGTTGACCGCTGATCAGTGACCGCTGGTCGGCGACCAGGATCATGAATCTGCTTCGTCACCCCGCTGCTGAAGCCGGCGATAGAGGAGCGGAAGCACCTGGAGGTCCTTCGGGCGCCCAGCGGCCTCCTTGGACCTGATGACATCCTCGAGATCGGCAATGACCACGACCGTTCCCTCGACGTCCATGCGGTGAGCTCGGGGGGCGAGCCCTTCGTAACCGAGATCGAAGGCGCTCGGGAAGAACGAGAGGTCGAACTCACCGTGTTCACAGATGAGATTCCATACCTTGGCTCGGCCGAGAGAGGGGCCGTCGTGATTGAACTTCAGTCCTTCAGATAGCCCGTCGGCCCGGATGCGAGCGTCTAGCTCGTGAAGGGCGGCGGACAGTCGCTCGAGGTTCGCCACGGACGCACTGGGGGTGAGGTCGATAGTGCGCGTGGCCGGAATCGGTGCGTGCTGGGCGATCGCTGCGAATGCGCCGATGACCACGTACTCGACGCCGAGACGGTTGAATACTTCCAGGATCACAGCGGCGTGGAGTGGTGGTGTGGTCACTCGACTGACGCAGGGCTGCCAAGGGGCACTGCCTGGCGCCACGCCTTCAGCTGCTGGTCACGTTCATGCCGCTCGTCATCCGTCCGAGCCTCTTCGAGTTCTGCCAATACCTGGTCATGACTATCGAGAGGGGTGAGGTGCATCCGAAGGTCGAAGCCGGCGGCATGCAACAAGCGCAGCAGGGTCGGCATGGTGGGCTGACGCAAATCACGTTCGTAAGCGGAAATCATGGTTGGCGCCACACCCGCCTTCTCGGCAAGTTTCGCTTGGCTGAGCCCGCTTTTCAGGCGCGCCAGCTGGAGTAGCCCAGCAGAAACTGAAGGTACCACATACTTCTGTGTCATGACACGATCGTATCATAGTTGTGGTTGGTCAGATCGACGACGAGGGTGAAGGGGATGACTCGGTGCTGATCGGGCACATGTTTGAGCGGGTGCAGGGCGAGTTCCTGTTGCATCACGTCAAATCCTCCGCGAAGCCTGATTCATTGCATCATCTAAAATCTCCGGATGGCGGGACTGGTTGAAAGACCGGTTCACAGGGGCCTTGGTCGGGGCAGGAGCCTTGGAAAGTGCAAGCCGCTCGAGTTGCTGGGTGAGTGCACTGATCTCCCGATATAGCTCGCCTGGACGGACGCTGCGGCGCTTGGCCTGTAAGGACTTCTTGGTGGCCGCCGAGACCCGTTCGTCGGCCAGGACGCGTGCGAATGGCGTCTGGGCGGTGTCGTAGCGTTTAGTGACCTTGGCCCCGTCGCGCTGCTTGAAGACGAGCTTCTGCTGGGCGAGCAGGTGGTTGGTGAAGCGCTGATCAAGTGCCCAGATGGCGTTCAGGATGTTGAGCTCCGCTTCGGTGTCGAAGCGCAGGTAACCGACCAACTCTCGGACGTGGGTCCAGTTCTTCTGCTCCACGTGGGCTCCGTCGTTCTTGTTGCCGGGCCGAGACCGGGTGAAGGTGATCCGGTGCTCCTCGCAATAGGCGAACAGGTGGTGGTTGATGAACTCGGATCCGTTGTCGGAGTCGATGCCGAGGATTGGGAAGGGGAACTCGCTGATCACGTGCTGGAGTGCCTCGAACACCCAGATAGCCGCCTTGTTCTTCACTGACCGGTTGATGGTCCAACCCGAGGCGATGTCAGTGGCGGTAAGGGTGAAGCAGAACTCTCCGCTCGAGTTGCCGCCTTCGTGACCCACCAGGTCGATCTCGATGAATCCCGGTCCGGTGTCGTCCCACTCAGCCCAGGTCCGCATGGGGATCTGGGACTTGAGAAGGGTTCCCGGCTTGGTGTGGGAGCGGCCTCGGAACCCGGCGAGCAGGCGCTCGTTGGCCAGCTTCCGGTCGATGGTGGCCGAGCTCATCGAGCACAGGAGCTTCGCCTGTTCGTCAGTGAGGACGAGGTCCCCATCTCTGCGCAGCATCGGCACCACCACGGGCAACATCGGCGCCATTCGTTTGCCCGCCGGACAGCGCATCAGCATCCAGATGATGGCCAGGGCCGCCACCAAATCTGGGCCGTAGATCGGGGGTCGAGGACTCCTTGACTTGACGACCTTCACGGTGCGCCCGGACCGGAGCGACGCACGGGCGTAGTCCCGGTGCCAGCCAGTCAGTTCGACCAGCTGGTCGAGGATCCTGGACTTCTCGGACTTGGACCCATTTCGGTAGGCGAGGGACTGCTTTTGGGTCACTGCATGGCGTGCGCTCATCGATAGCTCCATGGTCACGGCGTAGCCCGATCTACCGCCCCAGAGCACCCCCGCTACGCGGAGATTCTTACGTGAGGCAATGAATGGACCTACGCGGAGGTTTTAGATGAGTCAATGCGTGACCGGACCGGAGCCGTCTCGGGGCCGGTACTATGGGCCCGTCTCGGAAGGACGGACCGATGGTGCTCCCCCAGTACTGGCAGATCACCCCGCTGGCTGTGTGTGCAGTGGTGG
>CAIVIS010000101.1 GCA_903906055.1 uncultured Acidimicrobiaceae bacterium | reverse complement strand
TAACGATTGCACCACCTCATTACAAGTGGTCCAAGTTGCAGCACAGAGGCAGAATCCCCCGTCCTGGATGCGACCTTGGCCCCTGGATGCGACCTTGGCCCCTGGATGCGACCTTCCCGTGCCAGCCGGAGCGCAGCGCAGCGCAGCGCAGCGCAGCGAGCTGATACTCGGCGTCGGACTCGAATGCGGCGATCGTCTGACCGGCTGGATCGGCGATTCCCTCCAACATCTGGCCCATGGCTAGTACCTCCATGGTTCTTAGCCTCTCTCTTCACCCCGTGACCCCGGTCGGGCAACTGGGCCGCCTGCCCACGTCCAGGCAGCAGCCCAGCGGGAGTTACCCCGCCTTCAGCGCTACTACGAGCCGTCTGACTGCTCGGAGGGCGTCGGGTGCGAACTTCAACGACCATGGCTCGGGGCGGACGTGCATCTCCTACCTCCCGGAGGTCCCAGCCATTGCGCGACAGAGGGCGGGGCCGAAGCCCCGCCCTCTGCGTACGACACTGCCACCTGACGGTGGCGGATAGATCAGGGAATGATGTGCAGCGTGGCCGTGGTCGGGTCGACAATGGCCGTGCTGATGGAAAGGCCATCGCTCCAAGCGCCGGTCACAGTGTGAATGGCCGCAGTTGCGATGTCGGTCAGGAACACGTCGGTCGTTCCAGGCCCGGTGTCCCCGAGAAGGCACAGGTTCAGGTCCCAGGTGGCGGTCGCCGACTTCTTGACCGTGCCAGCCAGGGTGAATCCGGCCTCAGCACCGCACGCGCTACCAGTGCCAGGGAGGTCAGCGGTGACGCTACCGACCAGGAGGGTCAGGGCCACGCCGTTGTCCGAGTAAGGCACTCCCTTTTTGAGGGCGAGCTTGATGCCGTCCGTCGTCGAAGCCGGGACACCCTTCACGTCGACTCCACCGACGAAGCCCCAAGCCGTACCAGTCTCATAGAGCTTGCTGGGCTTGCCCTTGGCGTCCGGGCCGCAACCCGGCAAGATTGTGGCGGCAGGGGTAAGCAGGCTGCCGAGCACCTCGGCCGGGACCAAGGTGACATCCGCGCACTTGGCCGACTTCTGCGTGATGTTTTGGTTGAGGACGGTCGGCTGGCAGTGCGTGCCGGAACCCGACAACGACGTAGTCGACGTCGAGGTCTTGCTGGAATCGATCCGGCCGTTGGCGCTGATCCCACCATCGAAGGTGACCGCGCCGGAGATGGCACAAGTCGCAGCAGCAACGACAGGTGCGGCTGCGCCGGCTGTTCCTGCACCAACAGCGACGGCGCCAACGAAACCGGTCATCGGGATCACGGACGCAGCCGCAATCGTAAGCATCTTGCGAATCATGTTGACTCTCCTTGGTTTCCCCCGTGTCGCCACGGGCTCTGAGTCAGGCGACGGTCGCCCCCCGACGTGATGTCCAACCACCAGCCAGAAGATCCCCCGGGCGAGTGACATGAGGAACAACGAACGACCCCCTCATGCCGTTACAAGATTCACTACCGGATCTTCCGCAGTGCCTGCGAAATCGGTACCGTCAAACCGACGCCCCCCGATGCCCCTGCACTACGAGATAAGACCCGTTACCCCTTGCCCTGCCCGGAACACTTCTGATCCAGTACTCGTACACTAATGAGTGAACCCCCCGTTTACAAGCGGTACGAGTTGCAACAGCCAGGCATATGGGAAGTTCATCAATATTGGTGATGTAGCCGAAGTTGGCCGTTTCAGGGCAACTTCGGCCCGATCAAGATGCGTGTTGCTGGTCCTGCGTCAGCGTCCGGCGTCAGTTACCCACGGGCAGGTCACCTGTCGACAGGAACTCGTCGAAACGACCACCGTCGATCACAGGCACACCGAGCTGCTCCGCCTTGGTCACCTTGGAGGCGCCAGGCGCACGGCCGATCACTACCGCATACGTCTTCTTGGACACCGACCCCGGCGACTTGCCTCCTCGGGCCACTACGGCCGCCTCGGCCTCGTCGCGGGTGTAGCCATCGAGTGCCCCAGTGACCACCACTGCCTTACCTGTCAGCGTCTGCGGGAGCTCGCCGGCACTCCCGGCACCGGGGGGTGCCGGTTCCACCAGATGCAGCCCGGCGGCGGCCAACCGGTCGATCACCCCCCGGTTGACCGGCGAGGCGAACCAGGCCACCACACTCGAGGCGATGATCGTCCCGACCCCGTCGATGTCAGCCAGTGCCTCTTCGTCGGCGGCCAGCACTGTGTCGATGTCCCGACAGGCCCG
>CAIVIS010000100.1 GCA_903906055.1 uncultured Acidimicrobiaceae bacterium | reverse complement strand
GGCCGTTTGAAGCCAAGTGGCGGGAGGTAGATGGTTAGCCAGCACGTCCAAAGACAAAGACCGCCTGACCCTTCCCTTAGGAAACCATTCATTTGTCTCCGTCGGATCCGGCGTTCCAGATCGCCCCGATCCGCGTTCCAAACCAGGGGGTCTATGCCCTCCCTTGGCGCTTAGAAGTCCAGTTCACACCTAAGGCGCGGAAGTCCCACGTGGGCGGGACTTCCGCGTGAGTCTCGGCGTGAGGCTCCGCGTGTAAACCGGGCCTCAGCCTAGGCCGAGTGCAGGCGGGGTCCTGATGGGCTGCGACGACAGCTACTCAGGCTTGGCTGCCGCTCGGCGCCGCTTGCTCGCTGGAGGCTCTGAGTATCTAGGTGGCGGGCGAGGCGAGCCAGAGGGCGACACTTCATGGCGGCTCCCCCTCAAGGGCCACGTCTGGATTGTCAACGCGGCTGACCCGTGTCCACTAACGGCGCATTCGGGCGTGTGGATAACCCGTGTAACCGCTCAAGTGGGGCACCCGGTGAGCTGGGCCGCATGTGCGGTGGTGACCAACCACCAGCGGCCCAGCACCCGGGTGAGGCACCCTGGCCGGGAGTCGAACCCGGTGCTCTCGTGTAGTCATGACGAGGCAGTCATCCAGACCCAGGGCGCATCGACGAACCTACGGCCGGGGTGTGACGGTGGCTGGTAACCTTTGGTCAGTCATGACGAGGTAGTCGTGCGGAGGGGCCTTCGGGCCCCTCTTGCGCGTCATGCGTCGAGTGCGCTCGGAACACTCCGTCCCCTTCCGCCGGGTCAGCGGCGCCCTGTTGCATGCGGCCCGTAGTATCAGGTCGTGACTTCCGAAATTAACGCCGAGGGCTGGTACGAGGATCCCTACACACTGCACCAGCATCGATGGTTCTCGGCGGGTCACCCGTCAAGCCTCGTCCGCGACGATGGCGTCGAGTCCAAGGATCCCCCTCCCGATAGACCAATCGATGACCAACTGGTGAGAGCCACCAGTGATTCCATCATCGCTGGTGGCGGAAGTGATCTCCGACGGGTGGGCGACAGAATGGGTGATCCTTATGACTCAGGCAAGGCCTCGGATGCGGCTCTCGACGCGAGCACCTGGTTGCCCATCGCCTGACTGCCGCTAAACGCCGGTTGGGCGGGCGGCACTCCAATCTGGCTACGACCGCTATCAGTCGCCCGTTAGCTCCTCCGGGTTTGGCGGTCGTACGAACTGCAGCACCCGAGCTTCCGCCGCGCCGATGGCCGCAAAGTTTGCCCGGGCCTCGGTCAGACTGAGGGTGTAGTTCGGCCCACCCCGAACTTCGTCTGCGTCGTGGTCGTCCTGGCCGTCGTCCTCCCAGAAGCAAACCGGGCAGATGTCGTATCCCCCTCGCTCAGGAAGAGTCAGGAACCTGCAACACGGACAAAGGTACGGTCCACCGCCCCGTCCGAGCGTCACGTTTTGCACCGGTGCCATCACCTAAGGATTCCACGTCGACGACTGCCCCCGATCGCCGGTTGGGTGGGATACTTTCCTCGTGGGATCCTCCGGCCAGCGGCCTCGCAAGAAGCGCAAGCAGCAGCCTCGGCCACCCGAGGCTGGCGGCCGTTCTCCGATGGTGCCGACCTACTCGCCTCTGACCCCTGAGGGTCAGATTGAGGGAATGGGGCGATTTACTGACGGCTTGAAGCGCATGATCTTGAACTGGCGACGCAAGAACTAGCTGGCCTGCCCCAGATCGCCGGTTATGGGAGCTCGCTGGGGCTATGGGAAAAAGGGTTATCCAGTGGAGTGCAGTACCCACACCCCCTTGCGACTGAGGGTGTGAGAACGAAGGTGTGAAATCAGGGGCCGAGCAGGCCCAAGGGGACCACGCCGATGCCATCGGCTCGGCGATAGGCCGACGGGCCAGTCGTCAGCACGATGGCGTCGAGCAGGTCGTCGCCCAACTGTCCGTGGAGCCAGCGGAGGTGGCGGACGTCGCGCTCTTCGATCGTCGCGGACAGCTTCACCTCGAGCGCCACCACCCTGCCATCGCCACGCACCACGATGAGGTCGACCTCCCGCTCACCACCCATGGTGCGCAAGTGGGCCACGGTGGCCTCGGCGGCCTGGGCGTAGACGCGGGCCCCCTGAGCGGCCAGCGACTCGAAGAGCGAGCCGAGAAAGGTGCCATCGCGCGGGATCGAAGAGGGGCCTTGACCTGAGAGCAGGGCTCCGGCCTCTAAGCCCAGGAGTCGGACGGCGAGTGCTGGATCGGCAAGGTGGTGCTTGGGGGCGGCCACGAGCCGCTGCAGGTGGTTGCGCGTGGGAGCCCACGCCTCCAGGTCGTCGAGGATCCAGAGGCGCTCGAGGGCTTCGCGGTAGCCCATCGTCGTAGTCTTGGCCGGCTTGTCGTCCTCACCTCCCGTGGCGGCGTTGCGAATCTTGTCATAGGAGGTGTTCGTTGCGGTTGCCGCGGCGAACGCGCGCACCCACCTCCACATCGTGGCCGGATTGCGCACGTCGATGCCCAACTCTGGGAGGTCGGTGTCGACGATCCGGGCTAGGTACCCGTCGAGCGCTGCGCGCTGGGCTCGCCCGTCAGGGTGACGCATGCCGGGGAAGCCTCCGACCACGATCTCCCTTGTGTAGTCCTCGAGGGTCAGCGCGGTGCTCCCGCCGAGATCGGGGCGCTCGCCAGTGAGCAGCCTCGTCAGCGAGACAGACGGATCCCCAACGCCGCGCTCCATGAGCGTGAGCGGTCGCATTCGTACTGGAACGATCCGTCCTGCACCGGAATGAGTTGGCTTTTCCGTCGGGGTGGCCGATCCAGTCAACAAGAAGCGCCCCGCTGAGCCGTCGGCGTCGACAGCACGGCGCACGACATCCCAGGAAGCCGGATAACGCTGCCACTCGTCGATGACGATCGGGGGCGGGCCCTCGATCAACCGGGACGGCTGCGCTTTGATGACCTCTAGCTCTGCGGGGTCGTCGAGGCGCCGGAATGTCCGACCTCGTTCGCTAGCGGTGGCAGTCTTGCCCACGCCCTTCGGCCCCTCCAAGCTGAGTGCTGGAAGGTGCGGTAGAAGTGCGTCGAGCTCACTGTCGACAACACGGGTCTTGTAGTGAGGCATGCGGTGAATGGTCCGGCTCATGAGCCTCTACGCTACCATCTATCGACTCTCTGCACTACCGTTCATCACTTCCCTGCACTACCGTCCATCGTAGTGAGCGCATGGGCAGGTGCGCGGCCTTACCCTGTGCCCCGGCCCACGACCTCACTTCTGGATTCTCACACCCTCAGTCGCAAAGGGGTGTGGCTACGGCACTCCACTGGATAGCCCTTATGGGAAAACCCCCACCAGCGCGAGAACCATCTCCAGGCCCAGGTCACCTGGCGGCCCAGCCACGAGCCTCGGACCTGATCGACTGCCTTCTCCCAATGCGGCGTTCCAAATCGTGCCAATCCGCGTTCCAATCCAGGGGGGTCTACGCCCTCCACCGGGCCCTAGAAGTCCAGTTCAGACCTAAGGCGCGGAAGTCCCACGTGGGCGGGACTTCCGCGTGAGCCTCGGCGTGAGGCTCCGCGTGTAAACCGGGCCTCAGCCTAGGCCGAGTGCACCCGGGGGCTTCGCCGGACAGAGTGGGTGGAGAACCTGAAGACAAAGAGCTCTTTGTTCTTTGTTTGTCTTTGGAGGCCCAGATGACCAGGACCGAACGAATCGCCCAACGCGAGGCTGACATCACGGCCTAAGGGTGCAAGGTGACCCAGGAGGTCGCCAGACTCCCAGCCATGCAAGCCGAGCTCGCTTCCATCCAGGCCGGCGTCGCCCTCACTGGTGACCTCGCCGGACTCGAGCGCACCGAGGCCGTCTTGCGCGATGCCG
>CAIVIS010000099.1 GCA_903906055.1 uncultured Acidimicrobiaceae bacterium | reverse complement strand
GGACCCTGGAGTCATGAGTACCGAACGGCCACACGTGACTTTCCACGGCCATCATGTCGACTACCGGATGGAAGGCACCGGGCCTGCTCGCTTCGGCCGGGCCGATCTGCAGCACCTGCTGCGCCTGCGGGCCCCCGACGTGCCTGTTCCGGACTGAGCCGGCCCGGTCCGCACGCCGTCTGAGCAACCGGGTTGATCGCCTCCGCCGATCGATTAGCGCCGCCGGGGTAGTTTCGTGTCCGACGATGGAGCGACGCAAGGATGGGAAACAGATGGCATCGGACAACTCAGACGGCCGACGGTCGACGGCGGACGGTGACGTCTCGCCGGACCTGAGCCCTGAGGGCATCGAGCGCTATGTGGTGGGCGAGGCCACCGACGACGCCGTCGATGAACGCCTCAACGTGGTACGCGACGTCCTCATCCATGCCGACCCCGAGGAACGGATGGCGGTGGCCGAGTGGCTGAACGCCATGATCCAGGGGAGCTCCCCTGACGAGCTGCCCGGCCTGCGCCGCATGATCCTCGAACAGGACGAGCCCATCTATGGCTCGATTCCGATGGATGCGGCCGACGATCTGGTGGAGGCCTGGCAGGCCGGGGCCTATCCGTATGCAAACCTGATGAGCCGCAAGGCCTATGAGGCGCAGAAGTACCACCTGCAGGTCGAGTTGTTGAAGCTGCAGGCCTGGGTGAAGGAGACCGGGCAGCGGGTGGTCATCCTCTTTGAGGGCCGGGATGCGGCCGGCAAGGGCGGAACCATCAAGCGGTTCATGGAGCACCTGAACCCCCGGGGTGCCCGGGTCGTGGCCCTGGAGAAGCCGACCGATGTGGAGCGGGGCCAGTGGTACTTCCAACGTTACGTCCAGCACCTGCCGACCAGCGGCGAGATCGTGCTGTTCGACCGGTCCTGGTACAACCGGGCTGGCGTGGAGCGGGTCATGGACTTCGCCACCACCGATGAGGTCACGGAGTTCCTCCGGCAAGCGCCAGAGTTCGAACGCAACCTGACCCGCAGCGGGGTCCACCTCATCAAGTTCTGGTTCTCTGTCAGCCAGGACGAGCAGCGCCGGCGTTTCCTAGAGCGCGAGAAGCACCCGCTGAAGCAATGGAAGCTGTCGCCGGTCGACCTGGCCTCGTTGGAACTATGGGACCACTACACGGCGGCCAAGGACGCCATGTTCCATGCCACCGACATCGACGAGGCCCACTGGACGGTCATCAAGTCGAACGACAAGAAGCGGGCCCGCCTGAACGCCATCCGCTACGTGCTGCACAAGATGCCCTACACCGACAAGGACGTGGAGGAGATCTCTCCGCTCGACCCGCTGCTGGTCGGACGGGCCAGCGATGTCTATGAGATCGGCGAGGCTCCCCGACTCACCCGCTGATCGGCCGCTGGTCGTCGAGCCCACAGTGCAGTTGGACCACCTCGGCCGCGGCCCCGTGCTCGACGGCGTGAGCCAGGCCGATAGCCATCAAGTCGTCGCCGTCGGTGCCGGCGATCCATGAGCACCCCAGGCACGCGGCCTTGTCGATGTCGAGGTTGGATACGACGACGGGGGGATGAGTGATAGGCCAGGACTTCTGGTCGCCGTAGGCGGCTTCCCACCCGAACAGGGCGACAGCGCGGGCATCCCAGTAGTGCTCGGCGATGGTGGTGGCCGTGGTGGCGTACTTCCACACCTCGAAACTGTTGCGGGGGGAGACGAACCCGGGAAACAGCTGGCGGTAGTAGTCGGCCCACGCCTCGTCCGAAGGCTGGAACCCGCGGCGCGACGCAGCCTGGTCGAGGTCGGGGCCGTCCTCGGACAGGCACTCACTGGCCGGGGTATCGCCCCGGCGGGCGCTGGGGAAGAGGGTGAGGTGCACTCGGTCGGTCCCGTCGAGGCCGAATACGTTCCGCATCGTTTCGATGGCTTGGGTGGCCACGTCGGCGGTGTCCGGGCTGAAGGTCGCCTCCACCCGGCGCCAGTTGGGGCTCTTGGGCGGGTCGGGTGTGTCCCAGCCCAGGGTGCCCAGGCGGGATTCGACCTCGGGAGCCAGGCGTTCGGCATCCGTGCAGCCGATGCCGCTCGATGCCTCGACGATGAGCGAACCGTCCTCGAAGGCCAGGGCCTGCCAGAACCGGTGCGAACGCTCCGCATCTTCGGCGACCACGATCCACCGGCCCGGACGGCTGCACAGCCGATCCAGCAGATCAGGCAGCCCGAGGGCGAAAGTGGCCAGGGAGACTGTCCACTCGTGGGTGACGTCGTCGGACGCCTCCACCGAGGAGGGAGAGAGCGAGTACTCGCGCTGTTCGACCAAGACCTCTTCAGCCCGGATCAACCATTCGTCCAGTGATGCGATTGCCTTTGATGTCATCGTCGCCTCTCTCTCGTCGTTCTGGCGCTGCTGGC
>CAIVIS010000098.1 GCA_903906055.1 uncultured Acidimicrobiaceae bacterium | reverse complement strand
GGGCATCGGCAAGCGCAAGCGGGCCCTCATCGTGGAGCGGTCGACCGAGGGCGAGTACACCACGACCGAGGCGCCGGTCCGGCCTGGCGACGGGCACGACGAGATCGACGCCATCCCGGTGCCGACCTTCATCGACACGACGGACCCGTCCCTGGCCACGGCAGCCGGCGTCCGCCGGGTCATCCGCTAGCCCCGACTGGTCGCTCTTCCCGGACGCTGACGATGGCGACCCCGGACACTCCTGCCGTCGACATGGTCGACATGGTCGACATGGTCGACCTCGATCGGTACCCGGTGCTCGACCCTTCGCTGTCAGGGTTCGAGTCGGTGGTGGCCCTGGCGCGGTCCCAGCTGACGGGTACCGGCATGGTGGAGCTCCCGGGCTTCTTACGTCCGGCCGGGATCGAGGCCATGGTGGCAGATGCTGATGCGCTCGCCCCCCGGGCCCATCACTCGGCCGGTGAGGGAACCGCCTACTTGGAGTATCCCGACTTCAGCCTGGCTGACGGGCACCCTCGACTGACGTGGGGCCGTTATGCCGTAGGGGCCGTTCCCTATGACCTGATGCCCCAGTTATCGCTGCTCCGCCGGCTCTACGAGTGGGAGCCGCTGCGGGTCTTGGTGGAGGCGATCCTCGATCGTGGGTCTCTTTACCGCTACAGCGATCCGTTCGGAGCATTGAACCTGGCCGTCATGCACGAGGACGACGAGTTGCAGTGGCACTTCGACCAGACCGACTTCGTGGTGTCGCTGGCCATCCAGACGGCGGACGACGGCGGCTATTTCGAGGTCCACCCCCGGATTCGGACGGCCCAGGACGAGCACTACGACGAGGTGGCCGAGGCCCTGTCCGGCAACCGCGATGGTGTAGTCACCGTGCCCATGGTCGCCGGCACGCTTCTGGTGTTCGAGGGCCGTAATTCGCTTCATCGGGTGAGTCCGGTGGGCAGCGGCAGCCCTCGCCATGTTGGCCTCCTGGCCTACGACACGGCGCCCGACACCGTTGGCAGCACACTGCTGCGCCAGGACCGGTACGGGCGCTCTGAACCTTTTGGCAGTCCACCCGAAGACTGGCCGGTGGGATGATCACGGAGTACCGCCGGGTCATCCGCCCATTCAGTCACCTGACCGCCCTGTCCGAGGAGGACTCCCCATGATCGAATTCATCAGCCAGATCGGCGAGGCGTTCGTCGGCTCCGGTCCTGAAGCTGCCCATCTCAATACCGTGCTGGGGGCCAAGGGCGGGCCGGTAGAGACGGCATGGGCCACCGCCCTCGCCACCCCTCGGACCGGGCATGCGGCCTTCCTCACCACTATCCGCCCAGGCATCCCGGCCAAGCCGATGACGCTCTTCGTCAACAAGGCCATCTTGGAGGACGAGGCGCACTCCACTCTGACCTGGGGGCCGGCCCAAGCCGGGGTGGCCTCTGGTGTCCTGTGGGCGGTGGCCGACGGGATCATCGAAGCAGATCTGGTCGATGCCCTGGTACTGATCGCCGCCGTGTGGGTAAACCCCGAGGCCGCCGATGAGGCGCTGGTGTACGAGAACAACCGGGCCGCTACCCACGATGCCCTGGCTGCGGGGGCAGCGGGTAGCCCGTCACTGGCCGAGGCACTCGAGTACCGGGATCGGCCGTTGAACGCCTACTACCTGCCGCCGGGTGTGGAGTGAGCGGCGACCGTAATCGGTGGCGCATCCTGTAGTACTTGCATAAATGCTCGAGGTGGAGCCACATCGCCAGCCTGGGTTGTCGAGGTGTGGAGCTTGGAACTGTTGGAAACGTCCGCTGCTAGGTCCAGCGGACAAGCATTACGAACTCGAGCGGCCGGTTCTCGCGTTCACCGCAACAGACCGGCTGCGATGATTGCGGCGGCACCTCGGTTGACCCATCGGTCGAGGCCTCGGCCGATCCCTCCACTCACACCCGAGGCACGGGCTCCGGTGGCTTGTCGATCCCGAGTCCTGGTTCTTGCCCGAAGGGTAGCTGGGGGGTGAAGGACCATTGCGGGTCTTCGTCGGTCGGGCCGTGGCGAGCAAGCTCCCACCCGTTGTAGGTCTTCAAGAAGTGATGGTGGTGACAGATCCGAGCCAGGTTGAGGAGTTCGG
>CAIVIS010000097.1 GCA_903906055.1 uncultured Acidimicrobiaceae bacterium | reverse complement strand
GTCCGGCACCCTTCGCCCTTGCAGATGGCACAGGTGACTTCGAACTCGGCCGACGGCTCGGTAAAGGGGAAGTAGGCCGGACGCAGGCGCGAGTGGATGTCGGGGCCGAAGTAGGCACTGGTGAAGGTCTCGATGGTGCCGGCCAGATCAGCGAAGGTGATCCCCCGATCCACCACCAGGCCCTCGATCTGATGGAAGACGGCGAGGTGCCGGGCGTCAGGAGTATCGCGGCGATAGCAGCGGCCGGGCATGACCGAGTGGATCGGCAGGGTGCCTTCCAAGACGGCCTGCTCCATCAGGTGGATCTGCACCGGTGAGGTATGGGTGCGCAGCAGCGTCGTCTCGGGCTCGCCGAGGTCGAGGTAAAAGGTGTCCCACATACCCCGGGCCGGGTGGGCCGGGGGGATGTTGAGGGCACCGAAGTTGAACCAGTCCGTCTCGATCTCGGGTCCCTCGGCCACATCGAACCCCATCCCAATGAACACATCTTCGAGTGCGTCCCTTGTCTGGGACACCAGGTGAAGGTGGCCGCGTTGGTCGGGGCCAGCAACCGAGCCGGGCACGTACTCGGTCAGGTCGAGCCTGGAGGCGGCCATCTCGGCCGACAGCTCGGTGAAGCGGATCTCGGTGCGCTTGGTCTCGAGCAGCGCCTCGACGGTGGTGCGGGCCTCGTGCAACTGGCGGCCCATCTCCTTCTTGGCCTCGGGATCCATCGATCCCAACGCCCGGGACGCCTCGGCCAGGGGGGACTTCTTACCGGACACGGTGGCAGCCACGTGGCGGATGGCCTCGGTGGTGTCAGCCGCGGCAATGGCACTGGCCGCCTCGGCTACCAGGACATCGATGTTCAGGTCGCCACTCACGCCGTGACCCCGTTGCCGTCAGCCGGTCGCTCCGGCACCTCACTCATGGCCGACATCGTAGAGCGGGCCGGAGCCGTACCCGGTGACGCAGCCGTGCGGCGCTGGCGCAGCGCCTCGAAACACAGGACAGCAGCCGACACCCCGACGTTGAGGGACTCGGACCGGCCGGCCATGGGAATGGTCACCCCTCCGTCCAACGATCCGACCAGTTCGTCGTCCAACCCAGTGGCTTCGTTGCCCAATACGAGGGCGACCGGGCCGGTCCAGTCAAAAGCGGTGTAGTCAGTACCGCCGCGCACCACGGTGGCCACCGCGGTGAAGCCCCGGGCACGCAGCATCTCGAGGGCCGATGCCGTCGATCCCCCGTCGATGATGGGGACGTGAAAGAGCGACCCGGCCGTAGACCGCACGGTCTTCGGATTGGTCGGGTCGACTGTGCCGTCACAGCAGATGACGGCGTCCACCCCGGCAGCATCGGCGGTGCGGATGACGGTGCCCAAGTTGCCCGGGTCGCGTACGTCGACGCACACCACCACCAAGGTGGCCCCGTCCAGGCGTTCAGGTGGGGCCGGGGCGTAGGACACCACGGCCAGCAATGGCTGCGGGGTCACCGTGGAGGCGACCCGCTCCATGACGCCGGGGGCTAAGTCGAAGACCCGCCCTCCGGCACTGAGTACGCGTGTGGTGACATCGATCACGGACGGCACGTCAGCCCCCTCGGGGGCGACGTACACGGCCTCGATGTCCGCGCCGGCAGCGATCGCCACCGACAGCAGTTCGGCTCCCTCGACGACCACGACCCGCTCGGCGCTACGCAGACCGCGCTTGCGCAAGAGCTGGCGCAGCCGCCGCACCCGTTGATGGGTGAAGGGCAGGCCTGACTGGGTCAGGAACCGGCCTCGGAGCTGGAAGCGGCCTCGGTGCTCGAGGGACCAGTGGCCAGGGCCTCGTTGGCCACCTGCACCAGGGACGCGAACGCCTCAGGTGCGGTGACGGCCAGATCGGCCAGGACCTTGCGGTCGACCTCGACCTCGGCCCGGTGCAGACCGGCGATGAGGCGGCTGTAGCTCATGCCATTGATGCGGGCGGCTGCGTTGATCCGCTGGATCCACAGCTGGCGGAAGTCGCCCTTACGCGCCCGGCGGTCCCGGTAGGCGTACTGCATCGAGTGCATGACCTGCTCGTTAGCGGCACGGTAGGAACGGCTCTTGTTGCCGTAGTAACCCTGTGCCTGCTCGAGAATGGCGCGGTGGTGCTTCTTGGCGTGGACTGCGCCTTTGACTCGGGCCATGAGTGAACTCCTTTGTGTGATGGGCCTCGCGTGAAGAGGCCGATTGCGGGGGTGCTGCGTTCAGTACCGCGCCGACCAGAAGGATCCGGCAGGCGTGCGGCGTCGGGGGTAGTGCAATGGCGACCAGGGGCCGCCGGCACTACATGCCGAGCATCCTCTTTACCTGCTTGAGGTCGCCCGGGGCGAAGTCGGACTCGCGTCCCAATCGGCGCTTGCGCTCAGCCGACTTGTGCTCGAGCAGGTGCGACTTGAATGCCTTGCGACGGCGGAGCCGCCCCGATCCGGTCACCTTGATGCGCTTCTTGGCGCCACTGTCCGTCTTCATCTTGGGCATCGTGTCTATCCCTCTCCTTCACTCGACTCTTCGGCCGGGGACGAGTCCCCATCCGCTGCGGCTGGTGCCGCATCTACTTCGGTCGCCACCTCGGCCACTGCGGCCTCGGCTTCCGGTTCAGGCACATCGCCCACCGGATCGGCTGTCTCGACTTCTACTACTTCGACTTCTACTGCTTCGACTTCTACTGCTTCGACTCCGTCAGGCGCTAGTTCTGCCTGTGCGGCCGCTGCTTTGTCCGCCTCGGCTTGCTCCACCCGGGCCCGGGCCTGCTCCTCAGCCGCCGAGATGGCGTGCTTGGGGCCGCCCGACTTGGCTGAACCGGCTGGCTTGGCCCGCTTCTCGGGTGCCAGCACCATGACCATGTTTCGACCGTCGAGACGGGGAATCGACTCGGACTTGCCCAAGCCGTCCATCTGTTCGGCAATACGATCCAGGATCTTCTTGCCCAGTTCAGGATGGAAGACCTCACGGCCGCGGAACATGATCGTGATCTTGACCTTGTGCCCTTCCTCCAAGAACTTGGCCACCTGCCGGGTCTTGGTGTCGAAGTCGCCGGGCCCGATCTTGGGCCGGTACTTCATCTCCTTGATCCCTACGTGAACAGCCTTGCGCTTGGACTCCTTGGCCCGCTGTGCCTCATCGAATTTGTGCTTGCCGAAATCCATGATGCGACATACCGGGGGGTTGGCCCCAGGGGCTACCTCGACCAGGTCGAGGTCGAGGTCACGGGCGATAGCCATGGCCTCGGTAAGAAGCTTGATGCCGAGCTGTTCCCCGTCAGGATCGACCAGGCGCACCTCGCGTGCGCGGATGCGGTCATTGATGCGAGGATCGGTGGTGGTGGTGCTGGTTGCTATTCGACTTCGCTCCCTGTCTTGGGGCTACGGAGATCCGTAGCCAACCATGAAGGAGCGGAACCAGCACCGGGACGACCGACATCAGTCGGCCTCCGATTCCATTGACCCGTCGCACGGGTGCCTCGCCGGAGCGGTGCACAGTGGCCGGGTGGGAGATTCGCATCGCGAAGCCCCGCTTCCTCGTCTGTCAGTGCTTTAGGCTACCAGTCGTGAGCTCACTGTGGACACCCGATGGCGAACGACCGGTGGAGAGGCCTTCCACCCAAGGTGGGGCTGGACCCTCCGGTCCGCCCCCCGACGCCTTTTCCGACGCCGATGACCAGATCGATGACGAGGCCCTGGCTGCCCAGGTCGACGCCATGCGGGCCGAGTTGGCCAACGCTCCGGTCGAAGTCGTGGTGGCCAACCACTGTTACGGGCTCTTCGAGCTAGCGGCCGTGTACTTGTCCCAGCAGCCCCCGATGACCGGACAGGCCCGCTTGGCCATCGATGCGCTCGGCTGCCTGGTCGACGGACTCGAGGGCCGACTCGGTGACGGCGAGAGTGCGCTGAAAGAAGGGCTGACCAACCTGCGGCTCGCCTTCGTGCAGATCGACGGAGCCCAGCGGGCCGGAGCCCAAGTGGACTCCGTGGTCGGCATGGCCGACTCTGACCCGGATAGCGACGACGATGCAGAAGCCGGCACAGACGCCGACGAGGAGTGAGCGGACCCGCTGACGCCGTGCCTGTGCCCGATCCGGCCGGGTCCGGAGGGATCGACCCCTCTCGGGTGCGCAGCTTCATCGGCCTGTCCGTCGGGCTGGTGGGCCCCCGGGCCAACCTGGCCGTCTCCGGTGTCCTCATCACCCTGTTCGTGCAGCAGCGGGCCTCAGGGGCCCTGGCCGTCACCTTCGCCCTGACCGCCAACCGTCTGCTCAGCTGGATCACCT
The DNA here is from genome assembly GCA_903906055.1 of uncultured Acidimicrobiaceae bacterium. Lineage (GTDB taxonomy): Bacteria > Actinomycetota > Acidimicrobiia > Acidimicrobiales > RAAP-2 > Bog-756. The sequence goes on along the minus strand of CAIVIS010000097.1, from coordinate 5,956 downwards.
ATCCGGTGGCCGGGCGCCTGAGCGACCGGACCAAGACACGCGTGGGCCGGCGCACGCCCTACATGGCGGGCAGTCTCATCATCATGGGGCTGGCCACCTGGATGTTCACCGTGGTCAGCGGCTACTGGGCGCTGGTCTTCTTCATCGTCATCGCCCGCCAGGGAGCGGCTGTGTTCACCTTGACCAACGTGGCCGTGGTGCCCGAGGTGTTCGGCCGGAGCCGGTGGCTGAAGGCCCTGCTCCTCACCACTGTGCTCGGCACCCTGGCCAGTTGGGCCATCAAGGGGACGGTGATCACCACCTGGAAGCAGTCCGACCCTTCGACGTGGAACCTGCCGTTCCAGATGGCGGCCGTGATCTTGGTGGTGGTCGGCCTGGCCATCTTGGTCCTGGTTCGCGAGGCACCATCGGCGGCGGCCGGAGCCGAGACCGACCGCACCAAGCGGGCCCGTCCGGCCCGCGACGAACTGCGTGACATCTTGTCGGGGCCGAATGCCAAGGTGCTGGTGGCTGGTTCGCTCCTGTTCTGGGCCGGTACCGGCTCGACGGCCTACGTGGCCATCTTGTTCTTCCAGCGGGTGCTCCACGCCGGGGCCAGTGCTCAGACCATCGCCGGGATAGCCGCTGGCCTGCCGGTCTTCATGATCGGCCTCGCCCTTGGCGTACCGCTCAGCCGCATACTCACGCCGATGCAGTTGGCCGTCGGCGCCCCCCTGCTCGGGGCCGTGCTGGCTGGAATCCAGTACTTCGACACCCACCTGTGGCAAGCCGTGGTACTCAGCTACATCGGCGCTCCGTTCGTGGGGGCCTATCTGATCGTGATGGCTCCCCTGCTGTTGCAGCTGCTGCCACGAGCCGGAGGGCTGGGGGAACGGATCGGCGTCCTACTGTCACCGTTCAACCTGGTCAGCGTGTTGCTCGCCTACATCGCCGCCGTCACCGTCGACGTCACGGGGAACTACCGGCTGATCTGGCTGTTCCCGGCCGTCACCGGACTGGCCCACGCCGCCGTCAACACCAGGCTCAAATATCCGGCCAAGCGATCGACCAGTCCTGACATGGTGAAGCGCCTGTGGGAGTGGTCCATCGTCCAAGCTGAATCGATGGCCGAAACAGGCATCGTGACCGGCCTATTGACTGCACCCCTGCTGGGGGTGGTGACCGAAGAGGATGCCGACAGCGCAGTGGTCATCGACATGGCTCGCAACATCTTGGGAAATCCCTACGCCGATGACGACGAGTCGGACGACGATGTCGCGGGTGAGTTGACCGCTGGCGCTGACGAGCCGGCGGGGTCAGTGCCGGATCAGGAGCCGGAGGACGGGTCGCGCTTGGTCACCGGCGTCGACCAGGTCGGCGGCGGCCCGGTCGGCGAGGGGGAGAATGGCGACCAGAAGTTGGGCTTGGGCGACGAGTCTTCGTCGTCGGGCTCGGCTGGCTCATCAGACATGACGGGCTCGTCGGACACGACACCCGAAGAGGGAACCACCGGTTCGGGCCTGGGCTCCGAAGGCTGAACCACCGGCGTACCGGACACAGGAGTGGCCTCCGCGGTCCATGCCGATGCTCCAGAATCTCGGCCTGTGGGCCACGAGTCGACCGAGTCCGAGGCTTCGGTCACAACGGGCACCGATGGAGCCATGGGCTCTGATTCGGCGACAGGTACTGGCGGAGGAGCCGGTGCGTGTTCGGCGACCGGTATCGGATCAGACGACACCACTGACGAGGTCTTGGGCTCGTTGTCCGCCTCGACCCGGGGGCTGTGGGCACCGGGTCGGTCGACGGGAGGTGTCGCATCTGCGACCGGGCTCGCGGCATCTGCCGATACCGCCATCGGTCGCACCGAGGTGGCCTCGATCTTTCCCAGCCGACTAGGACCGAGACGTACTTCCACCGACGCACCCACATCGATGTAGCGGGATCCGTCGGTAATGGCCGTGCAGTGGAACGGCACGGACCGGCCGCCACACCCCACCACACCGATGCCGCGTGGGTCATCGAACTCGAGGACGGTACCAACCAGCGTCGTGCCCCTCGTCGGGATCAGGTCGGCGGCCTCGGGCGTCATCGAGGATGCCTCAGTGGACGATCTTGGAGATGGGGAGTTCGATGATGTCGGTCGCACCGCGATCGCGCAGTGCCGGAATCAGCACGTTGATCTTCGACTTCTCCACCACCGTCTCGACGGCAAATCCCCCACCGCCGAACAGTTCGGACACCGTGGGGGAGCGCAGCGAGGGCAGCAGTTCGATCACCGTGGACAACTCTTCGGCGGCCACGTTGAGCTTGACCAGCACTTTGCCGCGCGCCTCGAGCGAACCCTGCAGCAGCGTCAGCAGCTGCTCCATGGCGTGCCGCTTCTCGGGGTCGGCTGCCGACTCCGGGTTGGCGATCAACTCGGTGTGGGACACCAGTAGCGTCTCCACGATCTTCAGCCCAGCCGCCTTCAGCGCCCGTCCGGTCTCGGTGATCTCGACCACGCAGTCGGCAATGTCGGGCACCTTGGCCTCGGTGGCCCCGTACGACAGGCTCACCTCTGCATCGACCCCATGGGTCTCGAGGTACCGACGGGTGAGCTCGGGGTACTCCGTCGACACCCGCAGGGCGCCACCGCGGCCAGTGGCCGCAGCCGACAGGTCGGCCACCGACGACACCGGGGAGTCGGCCGGCACCGCCAGCACTACTCGGATCGGGTTAGCGGTCGCCTTGGAGTACTGCAGGGTGCCGAGCGAGGTGACCTCGCTCCCCCGCTCTTCTATCCAGTCGCGGCCGGTAATGCCGATGTCGAACAGCCCGTCGGCCACATACAGCGGGATCTCCTGGGGGCGAAGAATACGGACGTCGTCGATACGGGGATCGTCGATGGAGGCCCGGTAATCGACGCTCGACGACCGGCTCACCGACAGATCGGCCTCGCTGAACAGCGCGAAGGTCGCCTTCTCCAGCGAGCCCTTGGGCAGTACCAATCGGAGCATGGTCAGCGACCTCCCATGGTGAATCCGACCCGGCCACTCCCGGGCAACGTCTCGAGGCCGCGGAGGACCGCCACCGTCTCGAGGGCGGTGCGAGCGGCTTCGGCTCCCTTGTTGGTCTCATCGGGGAGCGAGCGCACGAGTGCTTGGTCGACCGTGTCGGTGGTGAGCACGCCGAAGACCACCGGCATGCCCGAGTCGAGCTGCACCCGCTGAAGTCCGGCGGCACACTCACCCGCCACGAAGTCGTAGTGCCCGGTATCGCCGCGGATGACCGCACCGAGGGCGACGACCGCGTCCACCCGGCCCGATGCCGCCATGGCCCGAGCCACCAGGGGAAGCTCAAAGGCACCCGGCACCCAGGCCACCACAGTCGACTCGAGTGCACAGCCAGCAGCATCGAGTGCATCGAGAGCACCCACCAGCATCCGATCGGTGATCCCGCCGTTGAACTCGGCACAGGCGAATCCCACCCGGAGACCGCCAGCGGCACCCGGGGCCAGATCGGCCGAGTCCAGCGACGAGCCGACCCGAGCCGCGGCCCGCGACTTGGCATCCGCCGGAAGTGCAGTCAGATCAGAGGACGTCATCGAGACCTTCCAGCAGGTGGCCCATCCGCTCGCGCTTGGTGCGGAGGTACTCGATGTTCTCCACCGTGGGTGCAGGCTGGATGTTGACCCGCTCCACAATGTCGAGTCCGAACCCCTCGAGTCCGCCGTACTTGGTGGGGTTGTTCGTCATCAACCGCATGGTGGTCACGCCGAGGTCGACCAGGATTTGGGCCCCGATGCCGTACTCACGCGAGTCGGCTGGCAGCCCGAGCTCCAAGTTGGCGTCCACGGTGTCGAACCCCTCCTCTTGGAGGTTGTAGGCCCGCAGCTTGTGGGCCAGACCGATCCCTCGGCCTTCGTGACCGCGCAAGTACACCAGCACCCCACTGCCGTTGTCATTGATGGCCGACATGGCCCCGTGCATCTGGGGCCCGCAGTCGCACCGCAGCGAGCCGAACACGTCTCCGGTCAGACACTCGCTGTGCACCCGCACCAAGGTGTTTTCTTCGTTGGCGATGTCGCCCTTGACCATGGCCACGTGGTGCTCGCCGTCGAGTACCGACTCATAGGCATAGACGGTGAACTCCCCGAACTCGGTGGGGATGCGGGCATCGGCGATGCGCCGGACCAGCTTGTCCTTTTGGCGGCGGTGCCGGATCAGGTCGGCGATGGAGATCAGGTGCAGCCCGTGCTTCTTGGAGAAAGCCTCGAGCTCGGGCAGGCGGGCCATGGTGGCCTTGTCCTCGCTCACCACCTCGCACAGCACGCCGGCCGGGGACATGCCGGCAGCCCGGGCCAGGTCGACGGCGGCCTCGGTGTGGCCTGCGCGCTTCAGCACGCCGCCCGGTCGGTAGCGGAGGGGGAAGATGTGGCCGGGCCGGTTCAGGTCACTGGGCAGGGTCTGCGGATCAGCCAGGGCCTTGATGGTGGCTGAACGGTCGGCCGCCGAGATCCCCGTCGTGGTCCCGTGGCGGTAGTCGACACTGACAGTGAAGGCGGTCCGCTGGACCTCGGTGTTGGCCGTGACCATCAGCGGCAGGTCGAGCTGCTCGACGCGCTCGGGGGTGAGCGGCACGCAGATGAGCCCCGAGGTGTGGGCCAGGAAGAATGCGATCTTCTCTGGCGTGACCGCGTCGGCGGCCATGATCAGGTCGCCCTCGTTCTCGCGGTCCTCGTCGTCAACCACGACGACGATCTCTCCTCGACCGACTGCTGCGATCGCGTCCTCTACTGATGAGAAGGGCATCTAACCCGGGTCTCCCTATGTCGTATTCCGTTGAGTATGGCCGTGTGACCGGTGCCCGAGGGGCGGTGCGGTGCGCTCCCCTGACGCCGTCGAGGAGCCGTGTGAACTGTAACGCGTTCTATATTTAGCCTGAATCCCTCAGAATCGTGGCTGCAGACTGTGCTGTTCGCCCGATGTCCTCCCGTCCCGGCAGAGCGCACCCTGACTACGAGCACGACACCGGTCGTTCAGTCCGACGGCCCGGGGGGAGCGAACTCCACCCGGATATCTCCGCCCAGGCTAGTCACCGAGACGACCACTCCCCGCCATAGGTCGCCGATCGTGGCCGCACCAGGCCCTGCGAACAGCGGGCGGGCATCGTCGCCCCCGAAGAGTGCTGGGGCCAGATAGAGCACATAGCGGTCCACCAGCCCGGCGGTGTGGAAGGCGTGGGCCACGCTCGCCCCTCCCTCGACCAGGACCTGGACCATGCCCTGGGCGCCGAGATCGTCGAGGATCGCATCGAGCGGACCCGAGCACTCCTGAGCCGGCAGCACAGCAGCACCGGCGGGGGCGGCGCCTAGGACCACCCGGGCCGGCTGCTGGTCGGGCCCTCGGAAGTAGGGGTCGTCCTCGAGGAGGCGGACGGTGAGGCTCGGATCGTCGGCTCGGACCGTGCCAGCACCCACCAGCACCGCATCGCTCACGGCCCGGAGCCGGTGGGCATCGGCTCGTGCTGCATCTCCCGTGATCCACTGACTGGTGCCATCAGGTGCGGCGATCCGTCCGTCCAAGGTGGCGGCCAGCTTCAACACCACCCACGGTCGGCCTGTGCGTCGGTGGGCCAAGTAGGGGGCCAACTGCTCGGTCACTACGTCGGCGGCTACGCCCACTTCCACCTCGATACCGGCCGACCGGAGTATGTCGATACCTTTTCCATCCACCTGCACATCGGGGTCGGCGATGGCGACCACTACCCGGGTCACGCCCGAGGCCAAGATGGCATCGGTGCACGGCGGGGTTCGACCCTGGTGGGCGCAAGGCTCCAAGGTCACATACAGCGTGCCTCCTCGGGCCCGCGCCCCTGCGGCTGCCAGGGCCATCACCTCAGCGTGGGGACCTCCCGGTGGGGCGGTGGCCCCGGTAAACCATTCGGAAGGAAGACCGGTCGAGGGCGTGGGCACCACCACGGCACCCACCCACGGATT
>CAIVIS010000096.1 GCA_903906055.1 uncultured Acidimicrobiaceae bacterium | reverse complement strand
GATCGACCCGCACGGCGATGTCGAACCGGTCGAGGAGCGGACCGGACAGGCGACGGGCATATCGGGACCGGGCAGCAGGTGTGCACCGACAACTGCCAGGTGGGCCGCCGTGACCGCAGGGACATGGATTCATGGCGGCCACCAGAAGAAAACGCGCCGGATAGGTGATCGATCCACGGGCTCGGCTGACCCGGACCAGACCGTCTTCGAGCGGCTGACGCAGTGCATCGAGCACCGCGGCCGGAAACTCCCCCAGCTCGTCGAGGAAGAGCGCCCCACCATGGGCCAGGCCGATCTCCCCTGGGCGCATGGTCGCCGTGCCCCCGCCGATGAGCGCCACTGCCGATACCCCGTGATGGGGAGCCCGGAACGGAGGCCGAACCATGAGATGGCCGGTCCGGGTCGACTCACCGGCGGCCGAGTGGATCCTCGTGACCTGACGGGCAATGGCTGGGCCAAGATCAGGAAGGAGACCGACCAGTCGGTTGGCCAGCAGTGTCTTGCCCCCTCCCGGTGGTCCGACCAAGAGGAGGTGGTGACCGCCAGCGGCTGCCACCTCGAGGGCCCGCCGGGCCACGGGCTGGCCGGCCACGTCCGTCAGATCAGGCCCCGGGCCGTTGTCTCCCACATCGGCGTCGACGCCATCTGTTGGTTCCTGGTCTGACGGGTCGACCCACGGCCTGCGCCCAGCACACCGGGCTACGAGGTCGGTCAGCGTCGGCGCACAGACGCACGCTCCCCCAGCAAGGCGGGCCTCACCCACGTTCTCCTCGGCCACGACCAACCGGTGCGCCATCAAGGAGTCAGCCAGCACCATGGTGCCGGGCACCCCCCGCAGCGATCCGTCAAGACCGAGTTCACCCACGAATGCATAGCCATCCACGGTGCGTTGGTCGAGTACGCCGGAGGCCACCAGGATACCGATGGCGATGGGCAGGTCGAGGCCAGCACCGGCCTTCTTCATGCCCGACGGTGCCAGGTTGACGGTGACGCGGCGTCGGGGCCACGGAAGGCCGCTCGACACCAGGGCCGCCCGCACCCGGTCGCGCGACTCGCGCACGGCGGCATCGGGCAGGCCGACGATGGTCAGCCCGGGGAGCCCATTGGACACATGAACTTCAACGGATACGAGACGGCCGTCGACTCCATGGAGGACGGCGGATGGGACGGTGGCGATCACGGTGCCTCCCAAAGCACGCGCAGGAACTCAGGAGGACCGGCTGGGTCTGACGACCCGTCATCGACTCGATCGATGGAACTGTGCCGACGGTCCTCGAGGCACCGTCGGCACAGTACGCATCGGCTGTTACAGCATCTTCGCGGTTGCCCGGTGAATCAACGGTGCGCGTGCACCTGAGTGGCATCGCCGTAGGCGGGCGTCCCGTAGAACGAACTGAAGCGCATGTGTGCGCCATGGCTCTTGCCCTGCAGTGACCCGCTGCGGACGAACATGGACTTGTCGGCCAAGGTGAATACCAAGAACGTGCTGCCGTCAGGTGCCACACTGCCGCTCACCCAGAACTTGTCTGATCCCGTGCTCGCTCCGAAGAAGTAGCCGTTGCTGTAGCTGCTGATGGCGAACGGCTCGGACCGCCCACCTTCGAACTGAGTGTCCCGCTCGGTCCAGTTAGTTCCGGCCAGCCACGAGTATTGCGGCGAGTCCAAGGGGTCGGCCGACTGGGTCATGTTCGTCATGGATCCCAGGGTGGTGAAGTCAGGCGCCCCAGGAATCGTCGTGGTCTTGGTCATGTTGGCCCACTGCAAGATGTAGGGAGTCGCAGTTGTCTGGCCCACGGTCAGCGGGATTTGGGTCTGCATGGTCATCCTCCACTGCCCCGAAATGAAGATCATGTGGCCCTTGGCGTACGAGGTCGGCATGGTGTTGCCGGGCACGATGGTCATGGAGATCACACCAGACGGAGAGATAGAACCCGCCATTGTCGACAGCGGCCCGTAGGCAGGCTTTGACCACGTACCAGTGCCACCAGGGAGAAGACTGGGGATATAGAACTGGATGACGGACTGCGTCAGACCCTCGTACTGACCGTTCACGCAGGTGAAGGTGTACCAGTTCTCGAAGGCTTGCGGCAGGTGAGCCGCGCTGTCGGCCCCGACTTCGTAAGACTCCAGGTTGACACTGGGCACGACCCATTCACCCGCCACAATGGCGTCCCACTTCGTCGTCGAACCTTGTTTGCCGCTGTGGTGCGACGAGGATGTCGGCGCTGCAGAAGCGCTCGAACCCGTGCTCGCCATCCCCACGAGCAGCACCGCCACGCTAAGTCCGATACCCACACTCAACCGACGAAGACCGCTTGGCCTCGTAGTCGTCGAACTGCGAACGTTCATGGTCGTCATGGTCATTCCCCCTTACACCGGAGCACCGGTTGCCCCCGCCAACTAAAACACTACACATATGTAAAATGCATGGCAAGTGTGTGTCTGGGGGCCGCCGACAAGCCGAAGGAGGCTGGCCTGTCGGAGCTCTGCTCATTCCTGAAGCAGCTCGATGCACCGCGTCATTGAAACTGTGGGAGTGGAGCGGCTGGTGCCACACCTTCTGGCATCGCGCCGCCCGTCTTCACGGGTGCCCGGTCAGCGCCCTTCGAAAGTGGGCGACCGCTTTTCGATGAAGGCGGTCAGCGCCTCTCGGGTGTCGTGGGTAGCGAAGTTGGTCGCCTGAGCCCGGGCCTCATCCTCGAGGGCCTGGTCCATGGAGACGGCCATGGAGTTGTTCAACATGGTCTTGGTCATCGACAGGGCCAGAGTCGGGCCTTCGGCCAGGCGCCGAGCCCAGCCGTCCACGAAGGTGTCGAGTTCGGCGTCGGGCACCACCCGGTTGACCAGTCCGAACTCGGCGGCCTCGGCCGAGGACAGGATGTCGGCGAAGAAGGCCAGCTCCTTGGCCCGGTGGAGGCCGATGAGGCGGGGCAGCAGCCACGAGGAGCCGAAGTCGATCGACAGCCCCCGCTTGGCGAAGATCTGCGAAAACCGGGCCGACTCGGAGGCCACCACCAGGTCGCAGCCGATAGCCAGGGACATGCCAGCCCCGGCTGCAATTCCGCCCACCTTGGCGATCGTCGGCTTGGGGAAGCGGTGGAGCCGCAGGGCCACGTCGCCCAACGCTCGCATCTGGACCAGGTAGGGATCTCCCGGGCGCCCAGCCACATCTGATGGGTCCGACAAGTCAGCACCCGAGCAGAACGACCCACCAGCGCCGGTAAGGACCATCACCCGGGCGGACCGATCGGTAGCCACATCGTCGAACACGGCGAGGAGCTCGCGCCACATGGTGCCGTTGGCCGCGTTCTTCCGCTCGGGGCGGTTCATGGTGACAGTGGTCACGCCGTCTGCCCGGTCGACGATCAGGGTCTCGAAGGATTCGCTCATTCGATCAGCCTAGGAGATGGGGATTTCGGGGGCGGTACCGACATGAGGAGATGTCGACCACGAGATAGGGTGCCCCGTGCATCGCATCCGATTGATCGTCCTGTCCGTCCTGTCTGTCTTCGTGGCTGCCGCCACAGTGGGAATCGGGCTGGGGACCGCGTCTGCGGCCACCACGGACACAACGACCCCCACGACCACGACCACCACTCCGGCCAAGACCGTGTGGCTGTGCCGCCCAGGTCTGGCCGACAATCCGTGTACGCCGAGCCTCACCACCACCAAGGCGGCGTTCTCGGGCAAGGTCCTCGGGGTCAACAAGACCCAGGCAGCGGCCCACCCGAAGATCGACTGCTTCTACGTCTATCCGACAGTCAGCGACCAGAAGTCCCCCAATGCCGACCTCACTGTCGATCCCCAGCAGCGCTCCATCGCCCTGTACCAGGCGTCGATGTTTTCGCGTGACTGCAGGGTGTTCGCCCCGATGTACCGCCAGCTCACCTTGTCCAACATCGGAGGAGCTGCCACGCAAGCCCAGGCGACCATGGCCTACGACGATGTGGCGGCCGCCTGGCAGACCTATCTGCGCCAATACAACAAGGGCCGCGGCGTGGTCCTCATCGGACATTCCCAAGGCGCGTTCATCCTCCGCAAGCTCATCGCCAACCAGGTCGACTCCAAGCCGGCGGCCCGCAAGCTCTTGGTGTCAGCGGTCCTGCTCGGTGGCAACGTCGCCGTCAAGAAGGGCTCAGACACCGGTGGCGACTTCCACCACATCCGGGCATGCCACTCAGCCACCCAGGTCGGGTGCGTGATCGCGTATTCGACCTTCGGTGCCACCCCGCCAGCCGACTCGGTCTTCGGGCGCACTACAGCCGCTGGCATGCAGGTCCTCTGCACCAACCCAGCCGCGCTGGGTGGCGGATCGGGCCTCTTGAACCCATTGCTGCCGACCCAGCCCTTCGCCCCGGGGTCGAGCATCGCCGCCGGGATCGCCCTACTTGGGATCCACGCCCCCAGCGTCACCACTCCATGGGTGAGTACTCCTGGGGCGTACACCGCCCGCTGCTCATCGGCCGGTGGGGCCAACGTGCTGACCATCACTCCCCGTGATGGGGCCCCGCTGCTCCATCCGAGCCCCCTGGTCACCTGGGGCCTCCATCTGGTCGACGTGAACATCGCCTTCGGGAACCTGGTCAGCGTGGTGGCCAGCGAAGCGGCGGCCTACCACCCCGCCCATTGAGGGCTCACTGCCCCGCACTCCGGCTAAAACGCGTCCTCGATGACGTCGACCACGCCGGCAGTGATGTCGACCACGTCGAAGCGGAGGTCGACCAACGCCCGGCCCGAGGCTGGTGTCAGCTCGGCCAGCCATCGGATGGCCAGTCGGCGGATGCGACGCTGCTTGGCCGGAAGTACCGACTCGGCCCCGGTGCCGAACGCATCGGTGGTGCGGGTCTTGACCTCGCAGAAGGCCACGATGCGGCGCCGGCGGACGATCAGGTCGACCTCGCCCTCACGGCGGCGCCAGTTACGCTCCAGGACCTCGTAGCCGTTCTCCTCGTACCAGGCGGCGGCCATGTCCTCGCCGGTGATACCCAGTGCCCGTCGGTGTGCGGCCCCCGTCGGCTGGTCCTCGCTCATGGGAACCTCGGTGTTCGCCGGAACCTTGATCTCGGGAACTTCGGTCACTGGTCCTTGTCGGGCAGGCGCTCGATGTTGACGTCTCGGAAGGTGAGGATGCGCACCGAGGGGACGAACCGGGCCGGCCGGTACATGTCCCACACCCAGGCGTCGGTCAGCACCACTTCGACACAGGCCGGCGAGGCGTCCGACCGCACCGTCACGTCGACGGTGTTGGCCAGATAGAAGCGGCGCTCGGTCTCGACCACGTAGGCGAAGAGCGGCACCACGGCCCGGTACTCGTGGACCAGGGCCAACTCGATCTCGGACTCGTAACGCTCGAGGTCCTCTTCACTCATGAGAGGTGCGACCGCGTCGGCCAGCCGGTCTGGATGCATGCATGCAGCATCAGAGCGGCACAGTTAGGAGCGCGCAGTCCGCAGTTCCTTGATCTTGGCCGCCTTACCGCTGCGGTCGCGCAGGTAGTACAGCTTGGCCCGGCGAACGTCGCCCAGCGATACCACCTCGGTGTGGTCGATGACCGGGGAGTGCACCGGAAAGGTGCGCTCGACGCCTACGCCGAAGCTGACCTTACGCACGGTGAACGTCTCCTGGACGCCGGTGCCCTGGCGGCGGATGACGGCACCCTGGAACACCTGCACACGCTCGCGGGTGCCCTCGACTACTCGTACGTGCACCTTGACGGTGTCGCCGGCGCGGAACTCGGGGATGTCGTCCCGAAGGCTGTCACGGTCGATGATGTCGGTCGGGTTCATGGGGCGCTTCTCTTTCGAATGGGGGCGATCTCATGCCTGCCGACTCCCATGTGCGCCGCCACACGCGTGGACGGGCACCGGTCGTCGATGTAGACACCGGTACGAACCGGTGCCGACGAGGCTCTTCAATCGTAGCCGTGTTCGCGCAACAGGCGCACCTCGCCGTGATCAGCCAGGAGTTGGACCTCCTCGGGGGTCAGCCCTCCCCGCACATCCATGAGGTCGGGGCGGCGCTGTAACGTCCTGACCAGGGCTTGGGCCCGCCTCCACGCCTGGACCCGGCCATGGTCACCAGAGCGGAGCACCTCGGGCACATCGAACTGGCGGAACTGCGCTGGTCGGGTGAACTGGGGATACTCGAGCAGTCCGACGGCAAAGCTCTCCTCGTCGGTCGACTGCTCATTGCCGAGCACGCCGGGCAGAAGGCGGGCCACGGCCTCGACCACGACCAAGGCCGCCAGTTCGCCACCGGCAAGGACATAGTCGCCGATCGACAGCTCCCCGTCGCACAGGTGGTCCGCCACCCGCTGGTCCACACCCTCGTAGCGACCGCACAGGAGGGAGAACCCGCCGGGCAGGTCGGCCATCTCTCGGGCCACGTCCTGGTCGAAACGCCGCCCCGAGGCTGATAGCAGCAGCAGCGGACGGGGAAGGCCGTCAGAGCCCGCCTCGACCGCCTCTACGGCCTCGAATGCCGGTTCGGGAGCCAAGACCATGCCCGCTCCCCCGCCGAACGGCGAGTCGTCGACCGTGCGGTGGACGTCGTGGGTGGCATCGCGGATGTCGTGGCTTCGCAGATCGAGCCGGCCGCGTTCTTGTGCCCGCCCCAGAATGGAGGACGCGCCGTAGGTGTCGATCACCTCGGGAAACAGGGTGAACACGTCGACCCGGAACGCCGCGGCTGGCGTCGCTGGGTCCGTCGAGGTCACGGAAGGTCGAGCAGGCCGTCAGGGATGTCGACCGTCACTCGGACGCCCGGCTCCGATGCGATCACGAAGTTGAGTGGAATCAGCCCGACTCCGGCGAGCACAAGCAGGTCGCTGGCAGGATTGGCCTCCACTCCGGTCACTGTCCCGAGCTCGGTGCCGTCGGCGTCGACCACCATCGAGCCGATGAGGTCGTGCACCCAAAGGGCATCGGCGTCCTCCATGGGGGCGGCAAACAGCGGTGTGTCGCGCAGGGCCTCAGCGGCATCGATGCCGTTCACCCCGTGCAGCGTGGCGATGAACCGACCGCGGTGGGCCGATGACTTGACGATCTCGAACGACCGGCCGTCCTCGGCGTGGAGGATCGAGCCAGCCGCGGCGCGCTCTTGGCGATTGGTCGTGAGCGAGATGATGACGTCGCCACGGAGCCCGTGGGGCTTGACGATCTTTCCCACCCCCAACAGGGGTGTGGGATCGCCAGCAGCCATAGTGCTACTGGCGTCTGGTTCCGGGGCTCCGGCACCATCGGCACCTTCGCCGGGGGCCGGAGAGGTCATCGACTGATCAGTCGTCGACGATGTCGACGCTGGTCTGCACCCCGTCACGGGCGCCAGCGGCGGCGACCACCGTGCGGATGGCTTGGGCAACGCGGCCACGACGGCCGATCACCCGGCCCATATCCTCGGGGGCCACATGGATCTTGAAGCGGACACTGCCGGACCGCTCCTCGGTGTTGATCACCACGGCCTCGGAGTCAGAGGCGATCGAGTTGACCAGGTACGAGACCACGGCCAGCGGCGTGCCGCCCGAGGCGTTGTTGCCTTCGTCGTCCTCGTCGTCGTAATCACCGTCGTCGTCGCCATCGTCGTCGATGGTGTTGACGTCGTCGATGGTGTTGACGTCGTCAATCGTGTTGACGTCGTCGATGGTGTTGATGTCGTCGACCGAGTCCTCGGCCATTCCGTCAGTCACTTGGCCGCCTTGGCTGCTGCGAACTCGTCGAGGGCGCCGGAGATCTTCAGCAGCTTCTCCACGCGCTCGGTGGGCTGAGCACCCTGGGACAGCCACTTGACGGCCTTGGCGTTGTCGATGATGACGACAGCGTCCGGCTCGGCCAGCGACTTGCCACGGGGGGCATAGGTGCCGACGATCTCGATGAACCGACCGTTGCGGGGCGAGCGGCTGTCCGCCGCCACCAGGCGATAGGTGGGCTGCTTCTTCTTGCCGATCCGCACGAGGCGGAGCTTTACTGCCACGGTAACTCCTCTGTTGTATGGGTTCTTCCGGTGGACACGCTGTTCGGTGCTCCTGGAGGTGTACGACGCCGACGATCAAACCGCCGACATACGCTCACCCTTCGAGGTCCGATCCGGCCACATGGCCGGAGACGCCCGAAGGGGTAAGCATAGGGCATTCCCAACCGGTGGCCCAACCGGTGGCCTGCTTGCCGGTTATCGGCCAGGATGCCTCACCGGCAGATGCCGGGTCGCTGGTGGCTGGTGGCTGGTCACCACCATATGGGCGGCCCAGTCCAGCGGGTTTCGGGTTCGCCAGCTTGGTGAGATGAGTTGGATCCAACATCGGGCACCGTCACACGTGGGACGGACGATCAACGACATGACCGGGGCCGTAGCGGAACTGCCCGGTTCGCCCACAACTGAGCTCTCGGGCAGGTGAAGGACAACCTGGCTACTCGCACTGGCGCACGTGAGTCAGGGATCGCAGAGGCTGACCTCACCTCGTCGCAGTCCTGGTCGGGCTACTCCCTCAACGGGGAGCGGAACGACAGCAGGGAGGACGCTGCTCCCTGGTGGCCCGAGGTGTCGATGCACGCCTTGCGATCCTCCAAGAGGGGCGTCCGCAATGGGCCGACCCGTCGGGTTCCCCCGGTTCAAGTCTCGGGATCGCTCTAAGCCGTCGGTCACCTTCGTCGCGTCCGCCCACCCGCCTGGCCAAGAAGGTGGCCGCCGGTGAAGCCTCCATCCAGAAGGTCACTATCTCCCACGTCGGAGGGCGTTGGCAGGCATTGGTGCTGGTTCGGTTTCTGATTCGGCATCTGATTCGGTATCTGATTCGATACCAGGTTCGGCCAGTTGTTCAATACGTTGTTCAGCTAGTTGTTCAGTCAGTTGTTCAGCCAGTGAAATCTCCTCCAACACCAGGCCAGTTCGGCCCGACCACCTCTATCGGGGTCGATGCCGGTAACACCCTCTTGCTGGTCGACCGCTTCTGCCCTAGAGGCGAAGACCTCATCCGCCTGCGGTGCAGCGAGAGCCAAGCCGCCTAGGTGCGGTGCGTGTCTTCGGGTGCAGCACCTGCAGTGCGTCCCTCGACCGGGATGTCAATGCGGCCACGCAACCGTCGTGTGTAGGACCTGGCCGCGGTGCAGCCGCTCAGTCGAGAGGTGAGTCGTTGCATCCGGTTCGGAAGTCAGGCGTGGATGTGTCTTTTTCAGAACATCCGTCTCACCAGGCTGGCGGACCTAGCGGGCCTTGGGGGTGACCCGGCCGCCGCCCTTGCCCTTCTTGCCGCCCTTGCCCTTCTTGCCGCCTCCAGACGAACCACCGGTTCCGGCGAACGGATTGGGCTGGCCGGCGGCGTCACCGGCTGCCCCCATGGCCGCCATGTCCATGCCACCCATGGCTGCCATGTCGGCCATCGCCTTGGGCGACAGCTTCGGTCCGCCCCGGCCCAACAGCCCACCGAGTCCGCTCATCGCTCCGCCCATGCCGCCCTTGGTGAAGCCCTTCATCATCTTCTGCATCTCCTTGAACTGCTTCAGGAGTGCGTTGACCTCAGTCGTGGTGGTGCCGCTGCCGTTGGCGATGCGGACCCGGCGGCCGCCGTCGATCACCGATGGGTCGACCCGCTCGCCCGGGGTCATCGATCGGATGATGGCCTCGACCTGGCCGATCTGGCGGTCATCGATCGACTCGGAGGCCTGCTTCATGTCCTTCGACATGCCCGGCAGCATCCCGAGCACACCGGAGATGGAGCCCATCTTCTTGACCTGCTGGAGCTGCTCCAAGAAGTCCTCGAGGGTGAACCGGCCCTCCATCATGGCGGCCGCACCCTTGGTGGTGACGTCCTGGTCCATTGTCCGCTCGGCCTGCTCGATCAGGCTGAGCACGTCCCCCATACCGAGGATGCGGTCGGCCATCCGATCCGGGTGGAACTGGTCGAAGTCGTCGAGCTTCTCACCGGTAGAGGCGAAGGCGATGGGTCGGCCCACCACCTCCTTGACCGACAGAGCAGCCCCACCCCGTGCGTCGCCGTCGAGCTTGGTCAAGATGACGCCGTCGAGGCTGAGCGCCTCATGGAAGGCCTGAGCCGTAGCCACAGCATCCTGGCCGGTCATGGCATCGATGACCAGGAATGTGTAGTCGGGCTGGACCGCACCGGCGATGTGCCGGATCTCGTCCATCAAGGCCTCGTCGATGGACAGGCGTCCAGCGGTGTCGACGATCAGCACGTCGCGTCCGAGACGTTTGGCTTCCTCGAGTCCGGCGGCGGCCACCGATACCGGGTCCGATGCTTCCGAAAAGACAGTGACGCCGGCCTG
>CAIVIS010000095.1 GCA_903906055.1 uncultured Acidimicrobiaceae bacterium | reverse complement strand
GGGGGCGACATGGCGCATCCGGCCAGTGCCACCGAGATGATGAGGGGGATCACCGACGCGGCCAGGCCAGATCGATTCGTCCACGGCAACCGCCCGGGGGTCAGTCGTGAGAACAATGGAGCGGACGCAGCCATGAGGCAAACTTATATGGGAATGGTTCTCATTACAATCACGCCCCTGGTCGGCGAACATCGGGAATCGTCGCGCTCCTGGGGCCAGATGACCCGCCACGAGAGCGGAACCTTCCCTCATCGCATCTCTCCAGATATTGCCCAAAGACGTTTTGCTCAATAAAGGATTGCTCATTGCCGATGTGTAACCACCGTGACAGAATTGGATTAGTGCCCCCTGAAATCTCGTGGGGAAGTGCGTTCTACGCATTCAGTGGGAAGGCCGGCGGAGGATAATGGACTCGCAGAGCAATGGTGCCTCGCGTCGCAATATTGGACGTACGCGCGTGTTGGTAGGACTTGGAATCGCCACGAGCTTGCTGGGGGTGAGTGCGCTGAGCGCAGTCGCCGCGTCATCGGCGGCTACTGCAGCCACTTCAGCCTCTGCTACTCCCACAACAAGCTCTCCGACTCCGACCACCAGTCCCGCTGCGACCAGAGGAAGACTGATCCAGGTGAGTGGAAGCGGAGGCATCCACAAGATCAAGCACGTTGTGATGATCTCCCAGGAGAACCGTTCGTTCGACTCCTATTTCGGCACGTACCCCGGCGCCGACGGCATCCCGATGTCCAACGGGGTCCCGACGGTTTGCTCGCCTGACCCGACCACGGGCCTGTGCCAACAGCCCTATGTCGATCATGCGGACGTAAACGGTGGCGGAACCCACAGTGGGGTCGCGTCGACTGCGGACATCAACGGCGGGGCCATGAACGGCTACATATCTCAGGTCCGAGGGGCGGCGTCGATCGGATGCATCGGCTTCACTAATCCGGCATGCGCAACGTTCTTCGCTCATCCCGATGTCATGGGGTATCACACCGGCTCGGACATCCCGAACTACTGGTCCTATGCAAACAACTTCGTCCTCCAGGACCACATGTTCGAGCCGAATGCCTCGTGGAGTCTTCCATCCCACCTGTTCCAGGTCTCGGGTTGGTCGGCTTCCTGTACTCAGCACGTCGCGTCAAGTTGCACCAATGCGTTGGACGACCCCTGGCCCGGCTGGTTGTCGACCCCGCAGCCGGCGCCCGTCTATGCATGGACGGACCTCACGTACCTGCTCCATCGCAGTCACGTGAGCTGGGGCTACTACGTGACAAACGGCACCGAGCCGGACTGCGAGAACCCCCAAGCCCTGTCGTGCCTCTCGGTCAAGCAGAATCCGACTACCTCCAGCATCTGGAATCCGCTACCGAGCTTCGACACGGTCCAGGCAGACAAGCAGGTCGGCAATATCAAGTCAGTGTCGAACTTCTATTCCCAAGCCCAAAGCGGAACACTTCCCAAGGTCTCCTGGGTGGTGCCGTCCGGCGACATGAGCGAACACCCGCCTTCTCAGGTCAGCGTAGGTGAAAGTTTCGTGACCAGCCTGGTCAACGCGGTCATGCAAGGCCCTGACTGGCAGTCGACGGCGATATTCGTCAACTGGGACGACTGGGGTGGGTTCTACGACCACGTCAACCCGCCGACCGTAGACGCAAACGGCTACGGCCTGCGGGTCCCTGGACTGCTGATCAGCCCGTACGCTCGGAAGGGCTACATCGACCATCAGACGCTCAGCTTCGATGCGTACCTCAAGTTCATCGAGGATGACTTCTTGAAGGGGGCCCGCCTCGACCCGGCAACGGACGGGCGCCCCGACCCCCGTCCGACCGTCCGCGAAAGAGTCCCGGCCCTAGGCAACCTGGTCAACGAGTTCGACTTCACCCAGAAGCCGAGACCTGCGGTAGTGCTGCCCGTCTACCCAACCACCACGCTGACCGAACTGTCGACTGCGATCACGGCGCCGGCCCCCGACGCCACGGTCTCCGGGACCACCTCGCTCACCGCGTCGGCATCAGACAATGTGGCGATCACCAAGGTCGAGTTCCGGGTTGCCGGCGGGCTCTTGAGCGACATGCTGCTGGCCACGGCGACCGCCACGCCAGGCGGATGGGTCGGCCAATGGGACACGACTTCCCTACCTGATGGCACCTATGCGATCGAAAGCGCCGCCTACGACGCCTCAGGGACGGTGGGATACAGCGTCGGTCAGAACATCAACGTGCACAACGCGGTGCCTTGACCTCCATGGCGAGCGAACCCGGTCCAGTTTCTCCAAACTGACACCAAGCGCCGGCCCTCAGGCCGAGCCTCGTGATACGGCCCGCCTCAGGCCCGAAGTGCCAGACCGGCCTCGAGCACGCCACGGGCCGTGGTCACGTCCTCGGTGCGGGGACCGTCTCCTTCACCGGGGACCTCCAAGATGGCCGGGATGCCCTGCAGCGCCGGGTGACCGAGCAGAGCGGCCAAGCCATCAGCGCCGATGGTGCCGTCCCCGATGTTTTCGTGGCGGTCCTTGTTGGCTCCGAAGTCGACCTTGGAGTCGTTCAAGTGCATGCAGCGCAGCCGGGCCATGCCCACTGTGCGCTCTATCAGCTCGATGAGGGCGTCGGCTTCTTCGACGGTGCCGAAGGGGATACCCGAGGCCCACAGGTGCTGGGTATCGAGGCAGACCCCCAGGCGCTCGTCTCCCCCAGCGGCATCGATGACCTGGGCCAACTCCTCGAAGGACCGCCCCACGGTGTCGCCGGCACCGGCGGCGTTCTCCAGCAGGATCGGGCAGCTCTCGATATCGGCGTCCACTTCGTCGAGTGCAGTCACCAGGGCTTGGGCCACGGCCGGCAGCGCAGTCTCGAAGCCGCTCCCCCGATGGCTGCCGATGTGGAGGACCAGACCGTCAGATCCCATACCGTCGGCCGTGGACAGGTTGGCCGTCAGACACGCTTGGGACTTGGCCGCCAACTCGGGGTCGGGCGAGGCCAGGTTGATGAGGTAGGTGGCGTGGCAGAACGTAGCCACCACGGAAGGATGCTCGGCCTGGGCTGCCCGATAGCCCGCCAGGACCTCGTCGCTGTACTGGGACGGCTTCCACATGCGGGGGCTCTGGGTGAAGATCTGGACGGCATCAGCACCGATGTCCGCCCCGTGCTGCAGGGCCGGGACCAGGCCCTTTCCTGCTCGTACATGCGCTCCGATCAACATGGCCGCACCGTAGCAGTGGCGCTCGCCGGCCGATGCGGGGCGAACGACGAGGGAGGTGAGCCGCATATCGTGGGAGTGCCCGATCCGGTGATCGTGGCCGTCTGATCGGCGCGATCGCCACCCATCGTCTGATGGGATCCATCAAGGAGAGACCCGTGACTACCCAATTGTCGGCCAAGGCCAAAGAGCTCGTCAACCGTCCCATCCTCGGCAACATCGCCACGGTGGACCCTGACGGTCGGCCCCAAGTCACGCCCGTGTGGATAGGCCTCGAGGGCGAAGATCTCACCTTCAACACGGCCAAGGGCCGGGTGAAGCAGATCAACATGGAGAAGAACCCCAACGTCGCCGTGTCAGTGGTGGACCCGGACGATCCGTTCAACGTGGTCGTGGTGCGCGGGACCGTCAGCGGGACCGAAGAGGGTGCTGATGCCCACATCGACGGGCTGGCCAAGAAGTACATGGGCGTGGACAGCTACCCGATGCGCCATCCCGACGAGGTCCGCATCAAGTACGTCATCACCGCCGACCGGGTCGTGATGCAGTCACACCACGAGGCCTGATACCGCCGGACCCCGGGTGGGTCCAGGGTCCTCACCTGCGCTCTGCCCACGCCTCCACCGCCGCTGGGTTCCATGGATAGGGAACCTCGATCAGGCAGCCAGCGGCCCCAGCCGCTGTCAGCTCCGCCGCCCGCTGGCCATGGGTGGACGGACTTCCGCTGGCACGCAGGACGCCGACCACTCGGGTAGGACGCTTACTCGCATCGGCTGCGCCTTGAGCCCCACGAGCCCCGATCGCCCGGACTGCCTCCTCCACCCCGTCGGCCCCAGCGTGGACGACCACGGCATCGACCCGTCCAGCCACCGCGTCGAGCACGTCTGCTCGACGTTGGCCATCCCCGCTGACGACCACGACGATGGGGACGCCTCCGATCTGCACTGGTGCCGGACGGTTGACCGCCCCGTCAATCGAGTAATAACTGCCCGACAATGACGGACGTTCATCGTCGAGTACGGCCCGGCCCACTGACACCGACTCGACCAGACGGTCCAGATCGTCCACCGAGCCTGCGCCCGGGTCCCACGTGAAGATTGCCCGGCCATGGGAGATGACGTCGACCCCTGTGACGATCTTGGCCAGGATGGAAGGGGGGCGCCGCTCTGCGCCGTCGGCCAGCGCCCCGAGGTGGATCCGTTCGGTTCGGACAGCCAGCGCACCGAGCAACGAGTAGGCCTCATAGGGCGCACCTTCAGATTGGCGACCACCCGGCTCTGACACCCACAACGAGGTGAAGCCGGCCCGCTCGGCTACTTCACTGGCACGAGCTGCCCGCTCCAGGATCCCGTCGGTGTCGTCACCAGGAGCGGGTGCCGCCAGCCACAGGCCAAGTCCGTCGAGGGATGCGCCACCGTGTCGTTGCTCCGTCATGGTCCGAACCGTAGCGTCCGAACCACCCAGATGCCGCGGACGATAGCCTCTGACCTGCGACAACGGTGTCTGGCCAGCTACATCGGACCGGAAGCCGGACTATGGGGAGTGCACCATGAGATACCGACCATCAGCCATCGATTCACATCCGAGGTCCCCCGACGATCAGGGACTCTCGCTCTTGGTGGTCGCCTTCGGGCTGATCATCACCGCCCTGCTCGTGCTGTGGGTGGCCAAGGCCACCCTGTCGTCCGGGTCGGGGTCCCCATCCAACAGCCCGGACCGACCAGCATCAGCCGCCGATGCCATTCAGGCTCAGCAGAACCTGTCCACCGCGTTTACCTCGGTTCGCCTAGCCGCGGCCGGCGGCCAGGCCGCACCAGACGCGTCCGCGCTGCAGGCCGCCGACCCGGCACTGACCTTCACCTCGGGAGCGTCCACAGGCCCAGGCACGATCAGCGTGGCGACCACCACCGATGGGACTGGTGCGGCGTTGGCGGCCCGGTCGAGCAACGCGACCTGTTGGATCATGTGGTGGTCACCGACCGGAGGCACCTGGTTCGGCGCCCAGACCGGACAGGCCTCGTGCACGGCCCCGGTCTTGGATTCGACGCCCGTACCGTCTCCAGTGACCAGTGCGTCGATCGGATGGCAGCAGGGGTTGTTCCCGACCGCCTGACCGGCGCCTCGCTTGACCGGTGCCTCGGCTTGCTCGTCCCGCGCATCAGGCCCGGGACCACCATCCGGATCCGGAGGTGAGCAGGCCCCGCTCCACCAATTCATCGCCGGCCACCAGGAGCGCCGACAGAGATAGGTCGGTCCGCAACAGCACCGTCTCCACGGTGGTCGGCACATCCTCGACGGCCTCCCACACCGCACGTTGGATACGGTCGAGCGCGATGCCCTGGTCGGGGAGCATCACGGACCCGGTACGGACTGATTCCAAGGGGGCCTTGCCTTTTCCTTGGCGAGCCAAGGAGACCGCAGCCAGCACGTCGTCGACGTCGCGGACCGGCGTGCACCCATCGACCAGCAACTCGTTGGTGCCGTCCGAGGCTCGACTATGGACCGAGCCGGGCACCGCGCACACCGGAATCGACCGCCGTGCTGCAGCTTCGGCCGTATACAGGGATCCCCCGTTGCGATGGCTCTCGACCACCACCACCACGTCCGACAGGGCAGCAATGATCCGATTCCGAGCCGGAAAGACCCTCGGCCGGGGCTCGGTGCCCAGCGCTGCCTCCGACAAGACGGCCCCGGTCGATGCCACCCGCTCCCACAGCACCCGGTTCTCCCTCGGGTACGGCACGTCGAGGCCGGTGCCGACCACGGCCACCGGTGGGGCGGCCGTGGGCCCAGCGGCCAGCGCACCCGAATGGGCGGCGGCATCGATCCCCCGGGCCAGACCGGACACCACCACCACGCCAGCGCCAGCCAACTCCTTGCCCAACTCAGAGGCCACCTTGGCGCCGTAGGGCGTGGCCGACCGGGTGCCCACCAGTGCAACTGCCGGGCGGGCCTCGAGGACGGACGGGTCCCCCGAAGCACACAAGACGGCTGGCGCACCAGGATCGCCCACCAGGGCGGCTGGATACCCTGGGCCACCGGGGAGCAGGAGGGAGACTTCGGCGGCTTCGTACCGCTGAGCCACCATCGATGGATCACACGCTCGGGCCGCGGCGGCAAACCGTCGCCCGGGATCGCCTGGGTGGGTGCCAGCCCGCACCGCGCTCCACGCCAGTGCGGGCCCCAATCCATCGAGCAGTCGGGCCAACCGCACGGGGGTCATACCGGGCAGATCCACCAGGGCGGCAGCACAGGCTGACTCGGCTCTGTCGTCCATCATCATCGGCTGTCCTCCCCAAGGAGGATCGAGCGGTCGCCTCGCAAAAAGAGCGCTTCGGCCATGTGACTGGCGGCGATGGTCAGCGCACCTCCGTCCAGATCGGCGATGGTGCGAGCCAATCGGTGGACCCGGTGTAGTCCCCGAGCACTCAGGCGTCCAGATCGCACGGCCCGCTCGAGCGGGGCTGCCGCATCGGCATCGAGTGGCGCCCAATGCGCCAGTGACGAAGCCGGCAGGTCGGCATTGACGTCGACTCCACGACCTGCGGCCAGCGAGCGTGCGGCCGCCACCCTGTCGGCCACGGCCGACGATGACTCCCCCAGGGACGGAGCCATGAGATCGTCCACTGCCGGGAGATCGACCCGCACGGCGATGTCGAACCGGTCGAGGAGCGGACCGGACAGGCGACGGGCATATCGGGACCGGGCAGCAGGTGTGCACCGACAACTGCCAGGTGGGCCGCCGTGACCGCAGGGACATGGGTTCATGGCGGCCACCAGAAGAAAGCGCGCCGGATAGGTGATC
>CAIVIS010000094.1 GCA_903906055.1 uncultured Acidimicrobiaceae bacterium | reverse complement strand
ATCGTTCGCTTCGGCACCGCCGACAACCTGGCTGGGGCCACGCTGGCCGCGTTCGCCCTACCCACGGCCCAGCACGCATTCGGAATGGACGGGAAGCTCGATGCCATCGATGTGGTGGCCTCGCCTGGGGCCGACAAGGCCGCTGTACGCCAGGACATCGCCCGGGTGCTGCCGCCTGGAACGGAAGTCGTAACCGGCCAGACCGTGGCCGACGAACAGTCGAGCGCTATCAACCAAGCACTGGGGTTCTTTTCGACGGCATTGCTGGTCTTCGCATTCATTGCGCTGTTCGTGGGCGGATTCACCATCTTCAACACGTTCTCGATCATCGTGGGACAACGCACCCGCGAGTTGGCGCTCCTGCGGATCGTGGGTGCCAGCCGACGCCAGGTATTCCGGTCGGTCCTCTTGGAGGCGACGCTGGTGGGTCTGGTCGCCTCGTTGATCGGGCTGGGGCTCGGCGTACTCGCCGCTATCGGTCTTGAGGCGCTGCTCCAGGTGTTCGGCATCACCTTGCCCACCGGGCCGCTGGTGTTTCAGGGACGCACGGTGATCGCCGCCTTGGTGGTCGGTGTCGGGGTCACGGTGGTGTCAGCCATCAGTCCAGCCCGTCGCGCCGTGCGCATTCCTCCGGTGGCGGCCTTGGGCGATCATCGGTCTGATCAGGTGGAGTCCCTCAGTCGCCGTATCGCCATCGGCTCGGTTGTCGGCGTGCTCGGCATCGCCACACTGTTGCTCGGCCTGACCAAGCCGGCCATCCAGCTGGTCGGCGTCGGAGCGGTGGCAGTCTTTCTGGGGATCGGCATGCTGGCACCTGTCGTGGCCCGTCCGATGTCGAGCGTGCTGGGGCGTCCGCTGGCTGCGCTGTTCGGGATCGCCGGAAAGCTGGGCCGTGAGAACTCGATGCGTAGTCCGAAACGGACAGCTCAGACGTCCTCGGCCCTGATGGTCGGCCTGGCGCTGGTGTCGACGATCGCCGTGTTTGGCGCATCGGTGTCGAAGTCGGCCACCAGCAGCGTGGACAATGCCATCAGTGCCGACTACATCATCACCCCCTCCACCTTGGGTGCGTTCGGATTTAGCGCTGCGGTGGGACCGACTGTGGCCAAGGTGCCCGGCGTCACCTCGGTCTCGACCGTCTACACCGGGCGGTTCGTAGCCAAGGGCGCCGTCTCTTCGATGACGGCGATTTCGGCCAAGGACTTGACCCAGACGGCCATCCTCCGGATGGACGCTGGCGCCGGCTCGTCAGCGTTGGATGCGGGCCAACTGCTGATCGACACCACGACCGCCAATAGCCGCAAGCTCGGTGTCGGCTCGATCGTTCCGGTCACGTTCGCTCTGACCGGTCGGTCGACCATGCGGGTGGGCGGGGTCTTCAAGCCCAATGCGCTGTTGGGAAGTTACCTGGCAAGCGGCACGTTCTTCCTCCAGCACTTCGCCAACCCGCTGCCGGTGGCAGTACTGGTGCGTTCATCAGGAGGGGTGGGCGCTGATGCTGCGCTGACTCGGGCCATCCATGCCTATCCGAACCTGAAGATCCAGACCCGGGCAGCGTTCGAGAAGAGCCAGCAGGCTCAGGTCAACCAGTTGCTCGGCCTGATCTACGTGCTCCTGGCCCTGGCCATCGTGATCGCCCTGATCGGCATCGTCAACACGTTGATGCTGTCGGTGTTCGAGCGCACCCATGAGATCGGTCTGCTGCGGGCGGTGGGAATGCGCCGACGCCAGGTGCGGTCCATGATCCGCTCCGAGGCGGTCATCCTGGCGCTGTTCGGGGCGATCATCGGCGTATTGGTGGGCACGGGGCTGGGTGTGGCATTGGCGGCATCGCTCAAGGAGCAGGGGATCGTCGACATCGTGGTGCCGGTATCCACCCTGGGCGTGTTCCTGGTGCTGTCCGGAATCCTTGGCCTGGCGGCAGCCAGCTGGCCGGCAAGGCGTGCGGCGCGGCTCGATGTGCTGGCGGCCATCGCCACCGAGTAGTTGGGAAGGTGAGGTTGTTCCGGTCAAGGGGATGGCGATGGAGCGCAGGTGCGGCACCGGTCGAATGTGAGTCCACGGAGAGCGGAGTCCGGGGCACGGGAGAGGTACGCTCGCAGCCCAGGGTGCACCTGAGGACATCGTCCAGATCTACGCACCCGGGGCAGTAGCTCAGCGGTTAGAGCACGGGACTCATAATCCCTCGGTCGTGGGTTCGATCCCCACCTGCCCCACCAGGTCAGCGGCACTTCTTGTATTGTGCCTCATCGGCTCTGACGACAAAATGACTGCACTTGGTGAGGTGAGGGGCCCCAAGACCGAAGTGGCACCAGGGGCGTAGAGGCTGCGCGTCTACGTCGCCCGCCGGGCCCAACCACCCGAAGTCCGCACCAAACGGGTCGTTGCGACCACCCCTTGCAGCCGCCCCGCATAATTTGCCCGGGTCTCCGTCAGACTGAGCGTGTAGTTCGGTCCACCCCGAACTTCGTCTGCATCGTGGTCGTCCTGGCCGTCGTCCTCCCAGAAGCAAACCGGGCAGATGCCGTATCCCCCTCGCTCAGGAAGAGTCAGGAATCCGCAACATGGACATAGGTACGGTCCACCGTCCCGGCCGAGCGTCACGTTCTGAACCGGTGCCATCAACAGAGGATTCCACGTCAGGGCTGCCCGCTACCGCCGCCAGCGGGACCTATGCCAGAGTGCCGGTCATAGGCACCCCATCGTGGTGTCCGAGTGCCCCGACTACTTCACGAGATTGATTCGACCCGATCAGTGAGCCACAGAGCCAGAGCAGCCTCATCGACCTCGCCAGCGGCCACCGCCAGCGGCCACCGCCAGCATGGTCGAAACGGCATCGTCGGGAGGGACGATGAGCTGGTATCCGTTGAGCATCACGAACATCACGAGACAGGACCATGCAAGGCGCTTGTTGCCGTCGAGCAGCGGGTGGTTGCGCGCGATCCGCACGGCGAGGACGCCAGCCTTGTCGATGAACTCCGGGTAGAGCTCTTGGCCGCCGAACGAAGCCTGGGGAGCGTGAAGCGCCGAGTCGAGGAGATCGATCCGTGGACTTCGGGACAGGGTGGTGAGGTCGAGCCCGGTCACGGCTTCGGCCACCACGAGCGCCTCGGCCAAGGTCAGGTATCTCACTGCGCCAATCGGTCCAGGATTTCCTTATCGCGCTCGGTGATCTCACGGAGTTTGCCCATGAACTCCTCGTCGTGGCGCACGCGCTCGACCTCGGCGGTCAGCGCGTCGACGACGAGTGTGTTGACGCTGATGCCACGCCCCCGAGCAACAACCTCGACGGTCGTCGCCAGTTCCTCAGGCAGACGGACGGTGGTGGTCTTCTTTGTCATGACATCATGATAGCGCGCTATCGCGCATGAGTGCCGACGGTGCCTGTGATTGCCAGCGCTCGGGCGTCCACTATGCGAAAGCGACCTGTAGGCGTTGGCTGGTTCTCCCAATTGTGGAAGGAGAGCCAAGTCTGCATTCGACTCAGATTCGAATACCCTGGTCACCATCATCGAGGACCCCGGCTTCGATGAAGCCCAGGTAGCGGCAGCCGCATTACTCGCCCGGTACAACAAGCGGACGCTCGAGGCAGATCGGTGCGACCTGCGAACGTTCTTTCAGTGGGCGGCCGACGCAAGCCTCGTCGTCCTGGAGGCGAAGCGACCCCACATCGAGCTCTACCGCACGGCGATGGAAAAGCGTGGTCTGGCCCCGTCAACCATCGACCGACGATTGTCAACGATCTGCGGCTTCTACCGATTCGCACACATCGACGGCCGGGTGGCGGCCAATCCGGCCCAGTACGTGCAGCGCCCGAAGGTCACCCTGTCCGAAGGTCGGGCACTACGCTTGGCTACGTGGCACGTCGACTGATCCCTAACACGCCACTGGGCTTCCGGCTCATCGAACACCGCGAGGCCATTCTTCGCGCCGCGGCACATCGGCATGCGTCGAACGTACGGGTGTTCGGCAGCGTGGCACGTGGCGAGGATCGGCCAGAGAGTGACATCGACTTGTT
>CAIVIS010000093.1 GCA_903906055.1 uncultured Acidimicrobiaceae bacterium | reverse complement strand
TCCGGTACCGCCGGTCTGGCCGCCGCCAACATCTTGACCCCCAAGGCCGAGCGCAACGCTGCCATCGCCGAGGTCACCTCGTCGATCCTCGCCGACCTGTCCGGCGAGTTCCCCGACCGTGCCGGTGAGATAAAGGCCGCCGTGCGCAGCCTCACCAAGAAGCTGGTCCGCAAGCGGATCGTGGAAGAGGGCCTTCGTATCGACGGTCGCACCACCACCGACATCCGGCCGCTGTCCGCCGAGGTCGACCTCTTCCCGACGGCACACGGATCGGCCCTGTTCCAGCGGGGTGAGACCCAGGTGCTGAACGTGACCACGCTGGGTATGCCCCGCATGAACCAGCTGCTCGACACCATCACCCCGGACGACTCCAAGCGGTACATGCACCACTACAACTTCCCGCCGTTCTCGACGGGGGAGACCGGCTTCATGCGGGGCCCGAAGCGCCGGGAGATCGGTCATGGCCTGCTGGCCGAGCGGGCGCTCCTGCCCGTCGTGCCCTACGCCGAAGACTTCCCCTACACGCTCCGTCTGGTCTCCGATGTCCTGTCGTCCAACGGTTCGACGTCCATGGCTTCGGTGTGCGGATCGACGCTGTCGATGATGGCGGCCGGCGTGCCCCTCAAGGCCCCGGTGGCCGGAATCGCCATGGGACTCGTCTACGAGGGCGGCACGTACGTCACCCTCACCGACATCCTCGGTGCCGAGGACGCCTTCGGGGACATGGACTTCAAGGTGGCTGGTACCCGTGACTCGGTGACGGCTCTGCAGCTCGACACCAAGATCGACGGTCTGCCCCTCGACGTCCTGACCAAGGCCCTCATGCAGGCCAAGGACGCCCGTCTGGCCATCCTCGACGTCATGGCCGAGGCCATTGCCGAGCCCCGGAGCGAGGTTGCTCCTTCGGCACCGAAGATCATCTCCTTCGAGATCCCGATGGACAAGATCGGTGAGGTCATCGGGCCCAAGGGCAAGGTCATCAACGCCCTGCAGCAGGAGACCGGAGCCGACATCGCCGTCGACGACGACGGCATGGTCGGAACGGTCACCATCGGAGCCAAGGACGGCAATGCCGTCGAAGAGGCCCGTCGCCGGATCTCCACCATCCTCGACCCGCCGCTGGCCGAGGTGGGTGCCACCTACCAGGGCAAGGTCGTGAACATCACCAAGTTCGGCGCCTTCGTCAACATCCTCCCCGGACGTGACGGACTGCTCCATATCTCCAAGATGGGACAGGGCAAGCGCGTCGAGCGTGTCGAGGACGTCCTCGAGCTCGGCCAGCCCGTCGAGGTCAGGGTCGATGACATCGATCCCCAGGGCAAGGTATCTCTGTCCATGGCCGGTGCTGCTCCTGCAGCCTCGTCTTCGGGCACCTCTAGTGGCGGCGGTCGTGACTCTGGTCGGGGCGGTTCGCCCCGTGGTGACCACGCCGACCCGGGTAATGACTCGGACAGCGGTCCCCGTCGTCAGCCCGCTGCACCTGCGGCACCTACCGGTGCGGCTTCGTTCGAGGATGCGTTCGAAGAGGAGTTGGTCCAGGAGTTCGGTGACCTCGGTCCGGCATCGACCGAGTCGTCCGACCGTCCCAGCAGCGGCGGCAGCCGGGGCGGGCGTCGACGCCGGTGAGCACGCACGCCAGTCGTAGGTCGGCCGTCACGGCCGGCCTACGGCGGCGTCCTTCGGTGGGCACCTCGTCCGCTGAGCGGAGATGATCCGCACCGAACGCCTGTCTTCTGGACTCACGGTGGTGAGCGAGAAGATGTCCGAGGCGCGATCGGTCTGCATCGGTTTTTGGGTCGGTACCGGATCGCGGGACGAAGAGCCTGAGTTCGCCGGGGCCAGCCACTTCCTCGAGCACCTGCTGTTCAAGGGGACCGAGGATCGGTCAGCATCGGCGATCGCCGAGGCGGTGGACGAGGTAGGCGGCGATTTCAACGCCTTCACCACCAAGGAGTACACCTCCTTCTACATCCGACTCCTGGCCGAGAACGTGGATCTGGGACTCGACATCTTGTCGGACATCATGTGGCGTCCTGCTTTGCGCTCGAGCGATCTCGACGCCGAGCGTCAGGTGATCCTCGACGAGATCCTGATGCACGCCGATGAGCCGGCCGACGAAGCAGGCGAGCAGAGTTCGGCGATCCTGTTCCCGGACCATCCACTGGGTCGTGAGGTCCTCGGGACCGAGTCCTCGGTCACCGACATGACCTCCGAGCGGATCCGAGCCTTCTTCGAACAGCACTACCTCCCGTCCAACATGGTGGTGGCTGTGGCCGGGGACGTCGACCAGTCGGCCTTCGTCGAAGGACTCGAGCGCCGGTCAGGATCGAGCGCGGGTGGGGAGTCACCCGGCCGCATTGCGCCCGACGACCGGGTAGTACCACTACGGGTCACCCGTAGGTCCACCGAGCAGGCCCATGTGGTGATGGCCGCCCGGTCGGTCGACCGCAACGACCCCAGCCGCTATGCCTTGGCCGTGCTGAACCATGTGCTCGGTGGCGGGCTGTCGAGCCGTCTGTTTCAGGAGATCCGTGAGCGACGAGGCCTCGCCTATTCGGTGTGGTCCGAGCGTGTTGCCTATCGCGATGCAGGTTTCCTGAGCATCGGACTGGGCACCTCCCCCGAACATGTGGCGGAGATCCTCGACATCGTCACCGACCAGTTGGCCGCGCTCGGGGCCGAAGGGATCACCGACCGGGAGTTGACCATCGCCAAGGGCAACCTGCGGGCCGAGACCCTGCTGGCCTGCGAAGACTCGGGAGCCCGCATGAGCCGCATCGGCGCTGGCATGTTGCTCCACGGCGAGGTGCTGGCCGTCGATGACGTCCTGGCCCGGGTGGAGGCGCTGACGTCGGAAGAGATCCATGACGCGGCTCGGGTACTGGTGGCGGCCCCCCGGACCCTGTCGGTGGTCGGGCCGTTCGACGAGTCGGACTTCGACGCGTCGGCACTGTCTCTCGGATAGTCGCTCGGACGGTCGCTGACGGTGCGTGTGCACGATCAGCCAGATGATCAGCAGGGTAGGCACGGCCTCCTTGGCTAGGGTGGCCGACATGCGAGTAGGAGTTGTCGGAGCGGGTGGACGGATGGGCCGGGATGTGTGCGCGACAGTGCTGTCCCGACACGGTTTGGAGCTGGCAGCAGCCGTCGACCCCGCACATGTCGGATCCTCGGTAGCGGAGCTCGTGGGAGTGGGCGCTGGCAGTGGAACTGGCAATGGAGATGGGAATGGAGATGGCGACCTCCTGGTGGCAGCAGACCTGGACGCGCTGGCTGACGCCCGGGTCGATGTCGTCGTGGACTTCACCCACTTGGACGTGTCGCGGGCCACGCTCTCGTTCTGTGCGGAGTCGGGCATCCATGCCGTGATCGGAACGACCGGATTCACCGAGGACGACCTGGCCCAGTTGGGGCGACAGTTCGACCCAGCCGGTGGGTCCCGGGCCAACTGCATCATCGCCGCCAACTTCGCCGTCGGGGCTGTGCTCATGATGCGGTTCGCCGCCATGGCGGCGCCGTGGTTCGAGGGAGCTGAGATCATCGAACTGCACCACGAGGCCAAGCGCGATGCGCCGTCAGGTACGTCGTTGCGCACGGCCGAGCAGATGGCTGCGGCCCGAGCGGCGGCATCACGACCGGAGTTTCCGGCCGACGTCACGTCGACGACGGTCGTGGACGGCGCGCGCGGTGGTGTCGGACCAGGCGGCGTACGGATGCACTCGGTGCGGCTACCCGGGCTGGTCGCCCATCAAGAAGTTCTGTTCGGGGCACCGGGACAGGGCCTCACCATCCGGCACGACTCCTACGACCGGTCCTCGTTCATGGACGGTGTCGTCCTCGCCGTCGAAGCGGTGGCCTCGCGCCCAGGGCTCACGGTGGGTCTCGAGCCGGTCCTCGGGATCTGAGCCTCAGGCCAAGATGCAGGACGTCCGCCAGCGCATCGTCGAAGCGTCCTATGCCTGCGTAGCCCGTCGCGGGGTGGCCAAGACGACAGTCGAAGACATGGCCCGAGAGGCCGGTATGTCGCGAGCCACGGTCTATCGGACGTTTCCTGGAGGTAGGGACGAGGTGATCAACGCCACAGTGGCGTGGGCCACGCTCGACTTCTTCGGCAAGTTGTTCGAGCGCATCCAGGGGTCCGGGGACTTGGAGGAGATGATGGAGCGGGGCATCATGTTCGCCCATCAGTCGATCATCGAGCACGAGGTGCTCCAGCGGGTCATGGAGACAGAGCCGGACAAGCTCCTTCCGATCCTGACCGTGGAGAGCAATCGGATCCGAGAGGGGATCGCTGCGGTCCTGGCCCCGTACCTGACCGAGCGAGGGCTGGCTCCCGGCGTAGACCCAGATGACGCCGCCGACTTCCTGGCTCGAATGGTCCTGTCCTACATCTCGGCACCGGGACGTTGGGACCTGGAAGATCCTGAACAGGTGGCCCGACTGGTGCGAAGCGAGCTGCTGGCCGGCGTCGTGGTGCCGGCTCGACCGAGTTGAACGCGTGGGTGGGCACGAGGCTGGACCAGTCGGTTGGTCCAATGATTGACGCTGAAACAAAACATAGCCTACTGTTTCATCTGTGAGTGGAGCAACGGGGGCGCTGCGGGTCTTGGGGGACGACAAGGTCGTCGCGTTCGCCCCGAGTGCAGACGCCACACATCCTGATTCGGAGTCACCGCATCGGGTGCGGATCATCGACGGAACACTCGCTTGCCTGGCTCGCCACGGGACTGCCAAGACGACCGTCGACGACATTGCCCGACAGTCGGGGGTCTCGAGGGCGACGGTGTATCGGGCGTTTCCCGGTGGACGGGAGGAGATCCTGGGTGCGGTGGTCGACACCGAGGTAGCGCGCCTGTTCTCGGCACTCGGCGTGTGTCTGGGGTCGGCCGAGGAGCTGTCGCAGGCTCTGGTGGTGGGGATCGTCGAAGCGTCGGTGCGCCTCCGGGACCACGCCGCAATCCATTTCCTCGTCGTACATGAGCCCGGAATCATCCTTGGTCACCTTGCCTTTGCTGACTCTGACCGGCTGCTCGCCATCGCGTCGCGGTTCACAGCCCCGTTTTTGGCTCGGTGGATGACACCTGCTGAGGCTGCACGTGTGGCTGAGTGGGCGGCCCGCATCGTGCTGTCCTACGCCGTCTCTCCTTCTCCTCGGACCGATCTGTGCGATCCATCGCAGGCGGCCCGACTGGTGCACACGTTCATGCTCCCGGGGATCGAGGCGCTGCAGGCTGCAGTGGCCCGCCCGATCGACATCACGCCTCATCGCCCCGGGCTGGGGCGATCCCGAAACTGATATCTGGACAAGATCCGACCGATTCCGGACAAGTTCCGACCGATGTTGCCGTTCCGACCTGAAGCACACGAATACTGACTAGAGAGGCTGACATGACCACAGAGATGAGCAGTACCGAAGACATCATCGGGCGCAAGGAGATCGACGATCTCGAGGCGATCCTCTCCGTAGTCGGTACCGAAGAGGCCGATGGCCGTCACGTGGTCCACTCCGACTACGACACCATCTTCACCTGGGACTACGAGAAGGGCGCCCGTCCCAAGCTCAACAAGCTCTACGAGAAGGCGAAGAACGCCCAGTGGAACGGCGAGACCGACCTCCCGTGGGACACCGATGTCGACCAGGAGAAGTTGGTTGTCATCGCCGCCGAGGAGCAGGGAGGGTTCGCAGCCGGCTTCGATATCTCTGGTACGCCGTTGGAGAAGTGGGGCGACAAAGAGTGGATCGCCTTCGGTGTCGAGAGCCAGAACTGGACGCTGTCACAGTTCCTCCACGGCGAGCAGGGTGCCTTGGTCTGCACGGCCAAGATCGTGGAGTCGGTGCCGTGGATCGACGCCAAGTACTACGCCGCCACCCAGGTGATGGACGAAGCCCGTCACGTGGAGGTCTTCGCCAAGTACCTCGACGAGAAGCTCTCGGGGCACTACCCGGTCAACGCCCACCTGCGCATGCTCCTCGACGACATCATCGCCGACTCGCGTTGGGACATGACCTATCTGGGCATGCAGATCATGATCGAAGGACTAGCCCTGGCCGCCTTCGGCTTCTTGCATCAGCTCACTCCGGACCCACTGCTCAAGCAGCTCCTGCGCTACGTGATGGCTGACGAGGCTCGCCATGTGGCCTTCGGCGTGCTGAGTCTCCAGGAGTACTACCAGGAGCTCAACGCCGCCGAGTTGCGCGAGCGCCAGGAGTTCGCCTTCGAAGCGGCCGTTCGCATGCGTGACCGATTCCTCCAGCAAGAGGTGTGGGATCGGATGGGCGTGGACCCGAAGACGATCCTGCCTGTGGTCCTGTCGGCTCCGGACCGCAACGAGTTCCAAGCCCTGTTGTTCTCCAAGATCGTTCCCAACTGCCGCAAGCTTGGCCTCTTGGACGCGGCCGACGGATGGCTCCGGACCAAGTTCACCGAACTAGGGGTGATCGAGTTCGAGTCCGCAGTGGACACCTCCGAGGAGTACGACGCCATGGCGGCCGTGCCTCCGAGCCAGCGCGAGCTGATCTGATCACGAGGGCGAACTCCGGGGGCGACACCCGACGCCCCCGGCAGAACTCGCCGGTGCTCCTGGTAGCCTGCCTACCTGTGAGACTCGAAATAGCCACCGTCGCCGGGAGCAGGCGATGAAGGACGCGCCTCGATTCGGAACGGTGGTGACCGCCATGGTCACCCCGTTCGATTCCGATGGAGGGCTTGACCTGGACGCCGCCGTCTCGCTGGCGCGTCATCTGGCCGAAAACGGCAGCGACGGACTGGTCGTGGCCGGAACCACGGGCGAAGGACCGGTCCTCGACGATCCTGAGCGCATAGCGCTGTTCCGTGCCGTGATCGAGGCCGTGACCATCCCGGTTGTCGCCACCTCGGGAACCAACGACACCGCCCACTCGATCATGATGACCAAGGAAGCAAAAGCCGCGGGGGCAGCGGGCGTCCTGGTCGTCACTCCGTACTACAACCGACCTTCTGCTGCGGGACTGTCGGCCCACTTCCGGGCCGTGGCCGCCGCCACTGATCTTCCGGTCATCTTGTACGACATCCCGGCTCGCTCGGCCCGGCGGATCGGACCGGATCTCACGGTGCAGCTGGCCACCGAGGTTTCCAACATCGTGGCCGTCAAGGATGCCACCGGAGACGTGGCCGCAGCTGCCCGAGTGGTAGCCGAGGCGCCGGCCGGATTCGAGCTCTACTCCGGTGACGACTCGCTCACCCTTCCGTTCGCATCGATCGGTGGGGTCGGGGTGATCAGTGTGGCCTCTCACTGGGCCGGACCGGTATTCGCCCAGATGCTTGCCGCACACGGTGCTGGAGATGTCGCACGTGCCGCCGACCTGAACCGGGTGCTGCTCGAGTCCTACCGGTTCGAGTCGTCCGAGGAGTATCCGAACCCGGTGCCGGCCAAGGCCGCGTGCCGAGCGCTCGGTCTCGCCGTCGGTCAGTGCCGTCTGCCCAATGCTCCGGCCCCGCAGTCGCTCGACGACCAGGCGCGCTCGGTCATCGCCGAGTTGGCTTCTCACGCACAGTCGCAGCACTCAGTTGCCTGACTCCCCGGGGTCACGGCAAGGTGCACCATCAAACGGTTCCAACTCGTCCTCGGGCAGTCGGCGTCGCAAGCCGAAAGCAGCAGGAGGATCTGAGAACGTGACCGGAACATCGAAGGCAGCAGGGTCGGCCAGGTCGGCCAAGCCAGAGGGGTCGAAGGCGACCGGAGCGAAGGCCGCAGGGACCAAGGCCGCAGGGTCGAAGGCTGCGGCGCCGAGGGCGAGCGCCCGGCGTTCGTCGGGTTCCGGTTCGGGTTCCGGTTCCGGTTCGGGTTCGGGTTCGTCGGTCCGGGTGGTCTTCCTCGGTGGACTCGGTGAGATCGGTCGCAACTGCGCATGCATCGAAGTAGACGGTCGCATCCTTGTTCTGGATGTGGGAATCATGTTTCCGGATCCGGACATGCCCGGTGTCGACCTGGTCCTGCCCGACTTCACCTACCTACGCGAGAACGCCGACCGGGTGGACGGGGTCATCCTCACCCACGGTCACGAGGACCACACCGGTGGACTGGCCTATCTGCTCCGTGACTTCCCGGTAGATGTCTATGGATCCGAACTGACCCTGTCGCTGGCCCGCAGTCGGGTCGACGAGGCCGGAATGGCCAGCCGGGCCAACTTCATCCCCGTCCGTGACGGCGAGCGTCGACGCATCGGTCCGTGCGACGTGGAGTTCATCCCCGTCACCCACTCGGTCCCGCACGCCTTCGCCACGGCCTTCCACACGCCCCAGGGGATCATCCTCCACTCGGGAGACTTCAAGATCGACCTGCACCCGGTGGATGGGCGCCGCACTGATCTGGCCCGGATGGGGGCACTGGCCTCGGATCCGGGTATCCGTCTCCTCCTGGTCGACTCGACCAATGCCGAAGAGCCTGGATTTACCGCTTCGGAGTCAACCGTCGGTGCCACGTTGGAGAAGGTGTTTCTGGCTCGGCCCGATCGTCGGTTCATCGTGACCTGCTTCGCCAGCCACATCCACCGGGTCCAGCAGGTGGCCGATGCCGCCATCGCCGGCGGCCGGGTCGTGGCCACACTGGGGCGTTCGATGCAGAAGAACGTGGCGCTGGCCCGCAAGCTCGACCTGCTGCACATCCCCGAGAACTCCTTGGTGGACATCGAGAAGATCGACAACTACCCACCGGGCCGGGTGTGCGTCATCTCCACCGGATCTCAGGGCGAGCCCATGTCGGCCT
Organism: uncultured Acidimicrobiaceae bacterium; assembly: GCA_903906055.1. Lineage (GTDB taxonomy): Bacteria > Actinomycetota > Acidimicrobiia > Acidimicrobiales > RAAP-2 > Bog-756. Next base: position 7,993 of record CAIVIS010000093.1, on the reverse strand, counting down.
TGTCTCGGTTGGCTGCCGGCGAAAACCGGTTCTTCAAACTGCAGGACGAGGACGTCGTCGTCATCAGCGCCCATCCGATCCCCGGCAACGAGTGGTCGGTCGGCCGGGTCATCGACAGCCTGCACCGCCGCCACGTCGAAGTCATCCACTCTGGCGTGGAGAACGTCCACGTCAGCGGACACGCCAAGCAAGGCGAGCTAGCCATGCTGATGTCGGTGACGCAACCCGAGTTCCTCATCCCGGTCCACGGCGAGTACCGCCACATGGCCAACCAGGTGCGGTTGGCCGCCAGCATGGGAATCGACGGCAACCGGGTGCTGCTGTGCGAGGACGGCGATGCGGTACGTCTGGACTCAGGCGGTATGCACCGGGACGGAAGTGTTCCAGGCGGCTACCTATTCGTAGACGGTAGCTCCGTCGGCGACATCGGCCACGGGGTGCTGCGGGACCGGATGGTCCTGGCCGAAGAAGGTGTGGTCATGGCCGTCGCCACGGTCGACCTGAAGCAGGGCGAGGTGATCGGAGTCCCTCAGATCGTGACCCGGGGCTGGGCCTACGACAAGGACACCGAGGCGATCCTGGAAGAAGCCAGGAAGCAGGTCACCCGGGCCCTGGAGCAGGCACTTTCCTCCGGCAACACCGATCACGAGACCCTCAACCGGGTAGCTCGCAAGGCGCTGGGCAAGCTGGTGGGAGAACGCACCAGGCAGCGGCCCATGATCGTGCCAGTCATCGTGACTGTCTGATCGGATCGGTTGGTGTCCCACTGACGGGCACTCCCCGGGAGTAGCCTTGTCCGTACTGTGAAGACCGCCACCAAGCGTCCGGTGGGTCGATCCGGGGCGTCGCGGCCCAAGGGCAAGGCGACAACTCCGGCCCGATCGAGCAGGAGCGCCCCCGCGAAGAAGAGCCAGGCCAGCAAGGGCGGAGGCCGCGCTAGCGCCCGTGTCGAGGAGCCAGTCGGAATGCTCGCCTCGATGTCGGCAGTGGCCGCAGGACATGCGACGGACCTGTGGGGGGTCGCACTGGTCACGGTGGGCGTCCTCTTCGCCCTCGCCTTCTACGCTGGATCGCTCGGTCCTGCGGGCCGCTTCGCCCGTGTAGCCATGGGCGATCTGCTGGGTTGGGGTCGATTCCTGGTTCCGCTGGTCCTGGTAGCCGTCGGCGTCCGTATGTTCATGGGGAGGGGTGCAGATACCTCTGACGACGGACGGACCCGGAGGGAGCCGGCCCGGGCTGTCCTGGGTGGAACCCTGATCCTGCTCGCCATCTCGGGGATCGCCGCGCTCGCCGGCGGGTCGCCCGCCATCGGGGCATCCACGGCGGCGTTGTCTTCGGCTGGCGGTTGGGTGGGTGCGGTGATCGCTGATCCGCTCGGATCGGCACTCGGTGGCTTCGGTGCCGCTGTCGTCCTCGTGGTCGCGGTGGCTGTATCGGTACTCGTGTTCACGGGTGTGTCGGTCCGTTCGGCTGCGTCCGGCCTGGTGCAGGCCGTCCAGTGGCTGGTGGGTGCAGCCCGAGGGGATCGTGCCGCCGATGCGGTCGACGACTCGGGCAGCGAGCCCACCGATCCATTCGGTCGCGCACTCGCTCAGGGCCGTCAGCCGTCAGTGGCCGTTGTCGCACCGGTAGATCCACACGATGACGAGCCCGTGCATGTCGATGCCCTACACGAGGACGACGAAGACGTGGTCCTGGAGGCGGTCGTGCTGCCCGAGGCAGCTACCAAGCCGGGCAAGGGCGAACAGCTCGAGATGAAGATGGGCCCCCCGATGGGGGACTGGCGACTGCCGCCGGCCAACTTGCTCAAGCGAGCCAAGGCTCAGGTCATCGACGAGGCAGAAGTCGATGCGGCCGGTGCCGCCCTGGTGCAGGCGTTGTCTGCCCACGGCGTGGAGACCAGGCTGGTGGGCCGGACGGTCGGACCGTCGGTCACCCGTTACGAGCTCGAGCTCGGGGCAGGCGTCAAAGTCGCACGGGTGACGTCGCTCTCCAAGGACATCGCCTACGCCATGGCTTCGCCGGATGTTCGGATCCTGGCCCCCATTCCGGGTAAATCAGCGATCGGCGTCGAAGTTCCCAACCGCCGTCGTCAGTTGGTGGCCCTCGGGGACATCCTGGCCTCGCCCGAGGCGGCCAAGGCCACCCATCCGCTCGAGGTGGGCCTCGGTCGGGACATCGCCGGCCGCGCCGTGATCGCCAACCTGGCCGAGATGCCCCACGTGCTGGTGTCGGGATCGACCGGGTCGGGCAAGTCGTCCTGCATCAACTCGGTGCTCACTTCGATCCTGACCCGGGCCACGCCCGACCAGGTGCGGCTCATCCTGATCGACCCGAAGCGGGTGGAGCTTGGTCAATACAACGACCTGCCGCACCTGCTGACCCAGGTCGTGGTCGACCCGAAGAAGGCGGCCAACGCCCTTAGTTGGGCCGTCACGGAGATGGAGCGGAGGTACGACCTCCTCGCCGAGGCCGGACAGCGCGACATCACGGGCTACAACGCCGCCTTCGATGCCGGTGACCTGGCCGAGCACGAAGAGGCCTACCGGCTCCGGATGCAGGGCACCGATGCCGAGGTCGACGACGACGACGAAGACGCTCCGCTCCAGTTCCCTCGCCTGCCCTTCATCCTGATCGTGGTCGACGAGCTCAACGACCTGATGATGGTGGCCGCCCGGGACGTCGAGGAGTCGGTGTGCCGGATCGCCCAGATGGCGCGTGCCGTGGGCATCCATCTGGTCTTGGCCACCCAGCGTCCTTCGGTGGACGTGATCACCGGAGTGATCAAGGCCAATGTGCCCTCTCGGATGGCGTTCTCGGTGTCGTCACTGGCCGACAGCCGGGTCATCTTGGACCAGCCTGGTGCGGAGCGCCTGATCGGCAAGGGCGACATGCTGCTGCTCTCGGCATCGTCCTCAAATCCTCAGCGGATCCAGGGTCCTTGGGTGAGCGAAGAGGAAGTGCGGGCCGTAGTCGCCCACTGGAAGCGTCAGCGTCCGATGGAGGTCGTCGCCGGAATCGAAGACGTGGTGAGCGCTGACGGGCCGCGTGCCGGTGGCGGCGATGAGGGGGATGACGACGAGTTGTTGGCGCAGGCGATGGAGCTCGTGGTCCGGTCGCAACTCGGCTCCACCTCGATGCTCCAGCGCAAGCTGCGGGTGGGCTTTTCGCGTGCTGGGCGACTCATGGATCTCATGGAACGTCGTGGTGTAGTCGGTCCGTCCGAGGGCTCGAAGGCGCGACAGGTCTTGATGACGCCCGAGGAACTGGACGCCCGCTGAGCCAGCGGAATCGGCACTCGATGTTGCGATGACCACGACCGACGAGGGTGCGTCCGGCCCGGCTTCCACGGCGTCAGAGGTCATTCTCGCCACTCGTCCGAGACGTGGCCGCAGGGGTCGTCAGGGTCGTCGGGCTGCAAGTGAGACGAAGCCCGCCAGCCATCGCAAGAGCAAGAGTGGTTGGCACCGATGGCTCCCGTGGGTGCTTGGCGCAGCCTTCGTGCTACTCCTCGGATCCGGTGCGTGGGTGGCAGCGCAGCGGATCAACGTCCCGTTGACACGGCCAGTCGCTCACCCGTCGGCACTGGTGCGGACAGTCGTGCCCGGAACTGCCCCTGCGCTGCCGTGGGCGGCCAAAGGGCAGAGTGCCATCTCCATCCCGTCGTTGGGCTACGTAGAACAGTCGGGACCAGAGCCCTCGGTCCCGGTGGCGTCGCTGACCAAGATCACCACGGCCATCGTGGTTCTGCAGGATCACCCGCTCCCCGTCGGCGAACAGGGACCGATGGTGACAGTGACATCCGATGACATCGTCGAGTACGACTTCGAACTGCATCACGACCAGACGACGGTGGCCATCAAGCAGGGCGAGACCATCAGCGAACGGCAGATGCTCGAAGCATTGCTCACCCAGTCGGCCAATGACATCGCCTACACGTTGGCGACATGGGATGCCGGTTCGATTCCTGCCTTCGTGGTCAAGATGAACGCGTTGGCAGCCTCACTCGGGGCCACGGCAACCCACTACGTGGATGCCAGCGGCTACGACCCGCAGACGGTGTCCTCTGCATCCGATGTGCTGCGGATGGCTGCCGTCGGTATGGCCATACCGACGTTTGCTCAGATCGTCGCCATGACCGAAGTGACCCTTCCCGTGGCGGGCACGCTTTCCAACATCGTCCCTGAAGTCGGAAAGGACGGAGTGGTCGGCATCAAGTCGGCATATACGTCGGCGGCCGGAGCATGCATGGTCCTTGCCGCCAACCGCACCATCCGAGGGCGCAATGTGCTGGTGATGGCCGCCGTGCTGGGCCAGCCGACACCGCCGCCCACGATGCCGACCACGACCACGACGTTGCCGCCTCCACCCACGACCACGACCACGACCACGACGACGACCACGACTCCGACGGACACCACCGATACGACGGATCCAGCTGCGCCGACCACGACCGCCAGTTCCACGACGACAACGACCACGAGACCACGGCCGCCGCCGACCACGACTACTTCCATACCGATCACCGACCTCCCCATCGCCGACCCGTTCAAATTCGCTCGCCCTGTCGTAGACGCACTGCTGGGCGCCGCTAGGGCGGCCATCGGGACCGTGGAAGTCGCCAAAGCGGGTGAAATCATGGGCACGATGACGTCGACCTGGGGTGGTGTGGCTCACCAGGCGCCCTATGTGACGGCATCAGGAGGTTGGCTGCCAGGGTGGCCAGGCCAAAAGGTGGTGGCTGCCAACCGGTTCATTGCGGTGCCCCCGGGGAGTCGGCCGGGAACTGTCGTGGGAAGTGCGGAGTTCACCATCGCCTCGCAGATCGAGTCCGTTCCGCTGAAGCTTGCCGCCGTGGTTCCGGAACCGTCGGCATGGTGGAGGCTGGCACACTCCTAGGCCGTGCGTGCAGCCCTAGGCGCAGGTCCCGCTCGGAGGTACGTGCCGGGAGTACCGTGGAGCCGTGCGAGCACGTGTACCTGCATCTTCTGCCAATCTCGGGCCTGGATTCGACACCCTGGGGCTGGCCCTCAACCGCTATGTGACTGTTGACGTCGAGCCGGCCTCGAAGCTGATCGTCCGGTCGGTGGGTGAGGGCGAAGGCCTGGCCGACGACTCGTCCCACCTAGCTGCTCGAGTGGCCATCGATGTAGCCGGGACCGATCGGTTGGCTATCACCGTGCGCTCCGACATCCCGATCGCCAGAGGGCTGGGATCCTCGGCAGCCCTGGCCGTGGCTGCCGCTGCGGCTGCAGGTGCGTCGGATCCGCTGTCGGTGGCGACTGCCATGGACGGACACCCAGATAACGCGGCGGCATCCATGGTCGGTGGATTCGTGGCCGCCGCCGTGGTCAGAGGCGGGGTGCAAGTAGTCAGACTTCCGCTCGACGTCAGTTTGGCCTTCGTGGTCATGGTTCCTGATATCCCCTTGTCGACAGCGCGGGCCCGGCAGTCGCTGCCGTCGGAAGTCACCCGGGAGAGCGCCGCGTTCAACCTGTCGAGGATGGCGCTGCTGATGGCAGGAATGGCCGACAGCCGGCTCTTGATCCCCGAAGCGACCGAAGATCGGTTGCATCAGGACTACCGGAGTCCGCTGTTCCCGGCTGCGCCCAAACTGCTGGCCGCGCTAGTAGCCGGGGGTGCACTCGCATCGTGCTGGTCGGGTGCTGGCCCATCGCTCCTGGGAATCTGCCGCGGGATCGACGCTCCCGGCGTGCAACTCGCAGGCGAGCAGGCGCTCGTGGCGTCAGGGATCGCTGGCCAGGTCCTGCTGCTTCATGCCGACATGGACGGCCTCATCATCGACAAGGACGGTTCGGCCGGCCTGTACGACGCCGACCGGTAACCTCAGCCGAGCCATGTCAACCCAGCCCAGCAAAGACCTCCAATCTGTCGCCAACCCGTACCCTGGCCGTGACTACGTCGTCACCTGTGACACCCCGGAGTTCACGTGTCTCTGTCCGTTGACGGGGCAGCCCGACTTCGCCACCGTCCGCATCTCCTATGTACCTGACGAACTGCTCGTGGAGCTCAAGTCGTTGAAGCTCTATCTGTGGAGCTTTCGCAACGAGGGCGGATTCCACGAGGACATGACCAATCGGATGCTCGATGACCTGGTTGCTGTCATCTCTCCTCGTCGTATGACGGTGACCACGGACTGGCTCGTACGTGGGGGTATCCATACCGTGGTCGAGGTGTCGCACCCTGCCATCAGCTGATCGCGGCGCCGCTGGCGCCTCGACGCTCGTTATGCAAACTCGGCACTCATTTTGCGTGTTCATTTCCGCGTTCATGTCCGCGTTCATGTCCGTCTTCATTTCCGGGACACGGGCTCCGGCGGCTGCTGGCCGAAGGATTTCCGGGGCGTGAAGGTCCACCCCGGGTCCTCGTCGGTCGGCCCGGTTCGGGCCAGTTGCCACCCCTCGTAGGTCTTCTTCCAGTGATGGTGATGGCAGAGCAGAGCCAGGTTGTCGAGACGGGTCAGGCCGCCACGCTCCATCGAGATGATGTGGTCGATCTCCAACCAGTAGGCGACGCCACATCCAGGGACCACGCAATGTCGGTCCCGAAGTGCGAGGGCGGTGCGTAATCGCTGGTTGATGGTCCGTCCCCGGTGGGAGACGGCCTTGATGTCGCCAGCTTCGGTGAAGACCATGTTGAGGTAGGAGTCATCGAGGAGATGGCGGACCACATCGACGGGGACCGGTCCCTGTCCATCGATCTCGCACAGCTCGCTGCGTTGGACGGTGCCACGGCGCAGGGCGGCCAGATCGACCCGGACGATGATGGTGGCCCGGGGGGCTCGGTCGACCAGGTACGTCGGGTCGATGTCGCTGCGGTCGATGTCGCTGCGGGTGGTGTCACTGCGGGTGGTGTCGCTGCGGTTGGTGTCGGCGGCGTCGGTGGTGGAAGGACCGGCGTCAGGCGAGGCAGGTGTACCTGGTGAGTCAGTCGAACCAGAAGAACTTGGTGGTCCCGTCGGAGATCGTCCGGTGACCAGGAGGTAGAAGGCATCGGCCCGCAGTGCGGCCTCAGGTTCGCCCTCTGGGGTGGGAGCGCCCTTCGGTAGGGCGCGCGCCGCCGCTTTGGCTGCCGCCCATTTGTCCTTCCTGAGGCGGTTGACCACCGGAGTGAAGTGGGCCACCAACTCGGCACCTCGATCAGAGGTGTCTCGGCCCTGGAAGCAGAAGGCTCCCTCGGGGTCCGTCCACCAAGCGAACGATCGCTTGGCACGGATCCTGCGGTGGGCGGCCAGAGGGTCACGACGGGTCGAGGTGGCCCGGACTTGGGCACACCGCTCCTTGATCACATGCAGGGGTTGGCTTTCAGAACCCTCCAGAAGCGCGGACTCGGACTCGGGGTCGACGAAGGCAGCATGGGTGATCTCGGCCACCTTGGGGCCAGACAGGGTGCCGGCACGCAGCGCCTGCTCGGTCGAGGGCAGCAGCGCAAGACGCTGCCCGGTCTCCAAGGTGCGCTTGGCCTGGCCGGCTGAGACCCCCTCGACGGTTGCCAACAGCGCAGCGGGGGATCGGTAGCCCTCGGTCCGCCAGTGGCCCGATGCCGCGATCCGAGGGGCCAGCAGGGTCTTGCCTGCCAGCATCAGCCGTTCGGCCCGGGCGAAGTGGCCGTATACGGCGGTCGCGACCGCCCCCACCAGGAGATCGGGATCAAGATCGCCCAGCAGAGACGCCAGTTCATCGGCCAGCCATGAGGCCCTGGCCTCCACGCCAGGGTCGGAGGACCCAGGAGGCGACCCAGAAGGCGACCCAAAAGGCGACCCAGAAGGCGACCCAGAAGGTGACCCAGAAGGTGACCCAGACGAGGTTCCCGAACCAGCCGCATCACGGGCAGCCGGGGCGGAGAACATGCCCGGGGGTTGGTCGGAGAAGGTGGCCAGCGCCATGAGGAGATCATCGCTGGGGGGTGTGACAACGTCCTCGGGGGTGCGACGGCCGGGATGGCCGTATCCTTGACGGGGTGACCACTGATG
>CAIVIS010000092.1 GCA_903906055.1 uncultured Acidimicrobiaceae bacterium | reverse complement strand
CGGTGTTGCCGCCCACATCCTCGATGGTGATGACGGGCTGGGTGGTGAAGGCCGCGCCATTTGCTGCACCATCAGGCTGGGTGGTGACAGCCAACTGAGTGGCCGATCCGGTCAAGAGCATGAAGCTGTTGGAGTCTCCGGCCGGTAGGCCTTCGACGCTGGCTGACAGAGTGTGTGTGCCGGTCTGGCCGGTCAACGAGCAGGTGTCGAACGTCGCCACACCGGCGACTGCGTCCACCGGGTTCTGAGCGCAGGCGACGGTGCCCGAGGATGCATGCAGCGTCACAGCGTCGGCGGCGGAGGTCACGGTGTTTCCACCGATGTCCTCGATGGTGGCGACTGGCTGGGTCGCCAATGGCGCACCGTCGGTGGAGTCGACCATGGTATTCACGACCACCTGAGCTGCCACACCAAGCCCCAGCGCAATGTTGGAGGTGGTGGCATCGGTGAGACCGCTGGCCGACGCAGTCAGCGTGTAGTCGCCAAGGGTGCCGGTGAGGGCACAGCCAGCAAAGGTGGCGACACCGATTGCTGCCTGCACCGGGTTGGCGGTGCAGGCGAGTGTGCCCGCTCCGGAGGCCACGGCCAAGGTGACACTTGCGTTCGAGTCGGTGACCGTGTTGCCGTTCACATCTTGGATAGTGACGACCGGCTGGGTGGTGAAGGCGACGCCGTCGACAGCTCCAGCCGGCTGGGTGGTGACAGCCATCTTGGTGGCTGCACCAGGAGTCAGAGTCACAGGAGTGGAGCCAGTGGCCGACGAGAATGATGCGTCGGTGGCGCCCAGAGTGGTCGCGCCAGCTGCGAACGTGGTGAAGCTTCCTGGCGTGGCCACACCGTCGACGAAGGTCACCGACGAGGACGGGTAGGAAGGGCTCTGCCCGGACGGTCCGTCAGCCAGCCCGGTCCAGTTGATGGTCTTGGTACCGCTGTAGCCGATGTCGGTGGAGCCGCCGAATACTGCGGTCAATGACGTCACCGTCACCGGAGTACCAGCGACGTAGGGTCCTTCCTCCAGGGCGAGGGAGAAGGTCGGAACAGTCGAAGCCGAAGCGGTGCCGGCCGCCGAGTGCCAGCTGTCCCCGAGGGACGCGGCCACCGTGTAGGTGTAGCCGGTCAGTGCCACCAGGCCGGTGTCGGCGCACGAGGCGACCGAGGACTCCACGGTGCAGACCACGGCCGGGCTGCCCGGACCATTGGTGCGGGTCACCACGTACTGTGCGCCCACCAGCTGGACTGCCGCCAGCGTCCACCCGACGGTGATCGACGTACCCGAGGTGGCCGTGGCCGTGGTATCGACCGGTGCGGACAGCGATGCCGCCCTGGTCTGGGCCGGAGCGGAACCATCAGAGGCCATCCACGCCCCGAAAGCGGCACCGGCACTCAGGAGCCCGATACCGAAGATGACGGCAAAGACGGCCAGCAGCGCCTGGGCCGGGCGGACCACGATGCCCCGATACGACCGCTTCATCGAGTGCCTTCCCCTCATGACTGCACCGCCACGCTGACCGGGACATCGAATGTGGCGCCCTGACATCCGTCAGCCGAGGACGAGGCCATGGACACCGAGCCAGGCAGGTGAACCAGCTGCGTGGACGATGCGGCCACCGAGACGGACAGTCCGGCCTGGGCCGTGAAGCTGATGCCGGAGTTGGACTCGGTGCAGCCACTACCGCCAGATACCGAGATCGCCCCGGCCTGGGCCACGTCGGTCACGGTGACCGGGTAGTTGTTGGGGTTGTGGATACTGACGATGGCCTCGCCCGAGTCGCCGGGCTGCAGCAAGGTGTCGGGGGTCTGCGTGGTGATGGCGTCACCGGACACGACCTGGAGTGTTCCGACAGTGGCGGTGTTGCCTCCGGTCCCGGTGGAGACGTAGTAGGCGTAGGCCGCCCCGCTCGAGATCCCGAGGGCGAGCAGGATCGATGCTGCGATCAGTGCGATGCGACGGGTCATCCTGCAGCCACCCCTGTGAAGGCAAAGGTGAGCTTGGCACCCTTGCACGCGTCCTGGTTCGCATTGGTCTCGAGCATCGACACCGTGGGCCAGTTGGCCTTGGCCAAGCCCAGATCCGACAGCGACTTGGTGGAGTTGGCCGGAACCGTGGCGTTAGCCATCAGCCCGTGGACGATGGCGAAGTTGGTGGCGACCGGGCAGGAACCTGCATCCGTGGCCACCGTCACCGCTACCGACGACACGGTGATCGGTGATGGGTTGGGGTTGGTGATCGACACGTCGATCCCCTGCGACGTTCCAGGGACGAGGAGGCCGTTGGTCCCACCGGACATGGTGAAGTTGGCACTGCCGATCAACGCATAGGTGGCTGGCGTGGCCACACCATCGACGGTTGCCGTCACCGAGAAGGATCCGGGGATCGAGTTAGCAGTCAGGGCGGATGCCGTGGCGTTACCCCCGGCGGTGGACGTCACGATGCAGGTGTTCGGCGTCGGATTACCGCCGGCACACGTGGCGAACGTTCCCGACGGGCCAGAGGACGGAGCCGTGAAGGTCACCTTGACGCTGCCCACCCCGGTGCCACCAGTGCCCGTGACCTTGGCCGCCAGCGCCGTCGCAAAGCTGCTGCCGATCACCACATACTGCGGGGTGCCCGCCGAGGTCGCTATGGCCGTGGCCAGCGTGTAGATCGTCCACGAGTAGGTAGCCGCAAGACCGAAGGTCGACGTCTTGTAGGAGGACTTGACGGCAAAGGTGTGGGCTCCGAGAGCGAGGGCGGTGTAGCTCTGGGCCTTGGCTCCGCAGGCAACGAAGGCAGCCCCGTCGAGTGAGCAGAAACTGGCGGTGCCCGACAGGGTGCTGGAGTACTTGAAGGCGGCCGTGGTGGCAGTCGTCGGATCAGTCGGTGTCGAGGTGATCGTGGGCGTGGGTGGAACGGCCAACGTGAACGAGGCCGAGGTCGCCGTGGTCAGCCCGGATGCCGCCGCACTCAGGGTGACGTCACCGGCCGAGCCGCTGACGGCGCATCCGGCAAAGGTGGCCACACCGCTGATCGGGGTCCCCGGGTTGGCCGTGCACAGCGACAGCGTGCCCGTGCCGCTGGCCACAGCCAAGGTGATCGGGCCCGTGGCCGTGGTCGCCGTGTTGCCGCTGGCGTCCTGGACCGTGAACTTCGGCTGGGTGGTGAGGGCGATACCGGAGAAGGCACCGGCGGGCTGGGTGGTGACGACGATCTTGGACGGAGCGCCTGGGCTGACAACGAATGCCGTCGTCGTCGCACCAGTGAGCGAACCCGAGGACGCGCTGAGCGTGTAGCTGCCCGTGATGCCGGTGATGATGCAGCCGGTGAAGGTGGCGATGCCCAATGCGGCGGCTGCCGGGTTTGTGGTGCAGGCCAGCGTGCCGGTGCCGCTGGCCGCAGCCAGGGTGACCGATGTCGCCGAGTTCGTGGCCGTGTTGCCCGCCGAGTCCTGGACTGTCACACTCGGCTGGTTGGTGAAGGCCGCACCGATGGTCGCCCCAGAAGGCTGGGCGGTGATGACCAGCTTGGTGGCGGCACCCGCCGACAGAACGAAGCTGGTCGAGGTGGCCGTGGTGAGTCCGGTGGCCTTGGCGGTCAGCGTGTAGGAGCCGATGATTCCGGTCACCGTGCAGCCACTGAAGGCGGCGATCCCGTTGACCGCAGCCAGGGGGTTGGTGGCGCAGGTAAGCGTGCCGGCCGAGGCCGTCAGGGTGATCGAGGCCACCGAGGTCGTGGCGGTGTTGCCGCTGGCGTCCTGGACAGTGACGACCGGCTGAGTGGTGAAGGGAGCAGCACTGGCGGCACCCGCCGGCTGGGTGGTGAAGGCCAACTTGGTTCCGGCCCCGGCGGACAGGACGAAGCTGGCCGGGGCGTTGGTGGCGCCGGCGATCCCAGGGCTCGAGACAGCCAAGGTATAACTACCGGCCAGGCCGGTGATCTTGCAGCCCGAGAACCGGGCCGTGCCACTGACGGCGGCGACCGGATTGGCGGTGCAGCTGAGCGTGCCCGATCCGGTGGCGATGGCCAGAGTGACGCTGGCAGTAGACGTGGCCACCCGGTTGCCGTTGGCATCGACGATGTTCACTACCGGCTGGGGTGTCAAGGCGATCCCGTTGGTTGCCGCGGTGGGCTGGCTGGTGAAGACCAGGCCGGCCACCGGACCCGCAGCCAGGGTGATCGAACTCGTGGTCGCCGAGATGAGTCCGGCAGCCGAGGCGGTCAGCGTGAATGCGCCCGCTGTTCCGGTGATGGAGCAGTTGGCGAAGGCGGCAATGCCGGACGTTGCCGTCACCGGGTTGGCGGTGCAGGCCAGCGTTCCCGTGCCGCTAGCGATGGCCAAGGTGACATTGGCCGAAGCAGCCACGGTATTGCCACCGACGTCCTGCACGGCGATGACCGGCTGCGTGGTCAAGGCGACACCGTTAGCGGCGCCGGCCGGCTGCGTGGTGACGACCAGCTTGGTGGCGGCTCCCGACGACAGGGTGACCCCCGAGGTGGTGGCACTGGTCAGGCCGGTCGATGTAGCCAACAGGGTGAAGGAGCCCACGGTTCCCGTGATGGAGCACCCAGCAAAGATGGCGATGCCCGATGTGGCGGTGACCGGGTTGGTGGTGCAGGCCACGGTGCCCGTACCGCTGGCTATGGCCAGGGTGACGGTGGGTCCGGTGCCGTTGACGGTGTTGCCGTTGGCGTCTTGGACGGTGACTACCGGCTGGGCGGACAGGGTCACACCGTCGGTGGCAGTGGCGCTCGGCTGAGTCGAGATGACCAGCTTGGCGGCCGGACCGGGCCCGACCACCCACGATGTGGTGGTGGGGACGCTGTACGCGGAGGTAGCGGTCTTAGCCTCGACGCCGAAGGTGTGGGTGGCAAGGGCCAGGCCGGTGTAGCTGACACCGCTGTTCGCACAGGTTGCGTAGGCGGCGCCGTCGAGGGAGCAGGCATAGGTCACGCCGGACTGGGTGTCGGAGTACTTGAAGGCAGCCGTGGTGACTGAGGTGGGATTGGCCGGCTGCGAGGTGATGGTGGGCGCAGGCGGGGGCGGAGGGGCGATCGTCCAGGCATAGGCGGTGGCCGCGCTCGTGGAGGTTCCGACGGTGGCCTTTACCTTGAACGAGTGGTTGCCGGCGGCTAGGCCGGTGTAGGTCACACCGGTAGTGGCACAAGCGGTGTAGGGGGTGGTGTCGAGGGCGCAGGTGAAGGTTGCGCTGGCAGCAGTGTCGGCGTAGGTGAAGGTGGCCGTGGTGCTAGTAGTGCCGGTGGTCGGCCCAGAGGTAACGCTAGGAGCGGCAGTCGCTGCATAGGCAGTATCGACGATGCCAGCGGAGGCGAGCACAGTGGCAAGGACGGCGACCAGGGCGATGAGCGAAGCCCGTGTGCCGGTTGTCCTCACTCTCACGCTGTGCTGTCGCATCGAATCTCCGTATCGGGGGGGGTGTATGAGTCGTTCAGTTGAAAGTGGGACCAGCCGTCCGGCCGGATCTCAGGGGCGCACCCATGAGACCCGGCCATCTGGCCAGTTGAAGACGTAGTGCGACTCAGCGCCCTACGACCTCATGTGACTACGCAGCGTCGAGGACGACTCCGACGTTGCCGCCCTGACAGGCGCCCTGATCGGCGTCGACATTGCTCATCGTCACAGTCACGGTCCCGCTGTAGGAACCATCGCTATTGGCGGTGGGCGTTCCGGCGTCAGCCGTGAACCAGGCAGCGTCGCAACCAGCCGGCAGAGTGGCAGCATTGATCGACGCAGTGGCCGAGTTCAGCTTCTGCACGCCGCCACCGATGTGGCTGATGCTGTAGCCCATGGTCTCGGTGCCCGAGCCCGGGAGGAGCGGACCACCGGTGGCAGCGTCGACAGACACGCTCCAGGGTGATGCCGTTCCGACAGTGGCCGAACCGTTACCGGAACCGGTGGAGGTGAAGTATGCCGCAGCCACTCCGCCGGTACCGAGGATGATGGCGGCGGTGAGTCCCGCAGCCGCAATCTTGCGCTTTGTATTGAACATCTTTGCTTTCATGGTCCATCTCTCCTTGTTTGGTCTACGTATACGTATGCCAGGAAGGTGGGTTCGCCATTCGCTCCTCCCAGATTCAGGCGACCAGGTAACGGTCTGGGGATCAATGCGCTTTCTGACTTCTTCCATACTGAGCCATGAGCGCGCCATAAGTCGTTCCTAAATTGCATGCAGTTAGGTTGCGGAATGGGTTCCTGTATCTCCCCTGTACCGGTAGGACTGTCCCTCTCCTGAACACATAGTCCCTGGTAGCGGGTCCGCAATACCTCGGTGGAGCCGCTGCCACCGAAAGTGTCCGGTTCAATGTCGGGTGGACCAGTCCGACTTGATACATCCTTTGATTCACATTTCATCGGAGATTTATTGAAGACACCCAGTTCCCGATCGCCTCACTTCCGAAGTCGCTCGGTGGGTCCGGTCCTGCCTCCGAAGGTCTCGCCGTACGCTGCATGCACGGGCACCGAACGTCGGCCGATGGTCATCGGGGCACCACCCAGCCCGCCGATGCGTCTGCAGTCCCACCCACATCGGACTCGGCCACGACCCAGGAGAAGAAGCCCATATGCCCCACGAACTCGAACTCGGCCTCGACACCTTCGGCGATGTCACCATCGACACCGCAGGACAGCTTGCGCCGGAGGCACAGGTGATCCGAAATGTCGTCGCCGAGGCCGTCCTGGCCGACCAGGTCGGCGTCGACTTCATCGGGCTCGGCGAGCACCACCGGGCCGACTTCGCCATCTCGTCACCCGAGACCGTCCTGGCCGCCATCGCCGGACAGACCACGCGGATCCGGCTCGGATCTGCGGTGACCGTGCTCAGTTCCGACGACCCAGTACGGGTATTTCAGCGGTTCGCCACCTTGGACGCCGTATCGAACGGTCGAGCCGAGGTCATCTTGGGCCGGGGCTCGTTCACCGAGTCGTTTCCCCTGTTCGGCTACGAACTCGACCAGTACGAAGAGCTGTTCGAAGAGAAGGTAGACCTCTTTGTGCACCTCCTGGCCGAAGGCCCCGTCACCTGGAACGGACGCACCCGGGCCGGATTGCGCGACCAGATGGTCTATCCGAGGACTGGGTCCGGATCCCTGACGACATGGATAGGGGTGGGTGGGAGCCCCGAGTCAGTCGTGCGGGCCGCCCGTTACGGCCTGCCCCTCATGATCGCCATCATCGGCGGGGAGAGCGCCCGCTTCGCTCCCCTGGTCGACCTCTACCACCGCGCCCTGACCCAGCTCGGCTCTGCCTACCTGCCCATCGGCGTGCACTCACCGGGCCACATCGCGGCCACCGACGAACTGGCTCGCGAACAACTGTGGCCTCACATGAAGCTGATGCGCGACCGGATTGGTGCCGAGCGGGGCTGGGGACCGATGAGCCGGGCCGAGTTCGACCAGCAGGCCGGACCTGACGGATCTCTCTATGTCGGCTCCCCCGAGACGGTGGCGACCAAGATCGCCGCTACCGCTCATGCGCTGCAACTGTCGCGGTTCGACATGAAGTACAGCGCTGGCCACCTGCCCCACGATCTGATGATGGCCAGTATCGAGCTCTACGGCACACAGGTGATCCCCCGGGTGCGCGAGCTGCTGGCTGGGTGAATCCCCATTCGGGGAAATGAGCCGCTGCTCGCCAGGCTTGGACTGGCACCGCTGCTCTGGGTGACCTAGCTCCGGCGGTACACGTCAGCCCGATGGTCGATCCGCAGTACCCGGACACTCCGTTCTTCGTCCACGATCTCGTAGATCACCTAGTACGGGCCCCGGCGGGCTGACCACAGACCGGCAAGTTCGCGTTACAACGGGTGCCCCACCCGAGCGGGGGCTTCGACCAGGGTGCCCAGCATGAACTCCACGATGGCGGCCGGTCGCCCGTTGCGAGTCAGCACCACGCGATCGTGCCCTTGTTCGATCCGATCCACGATCTCCGACAGGTGTGCCTTGATCTCCGACAGCAGAAGGGTGGTCGTCATGACCGTTATTAAAGTCATGCGTGTCGCAGCCAGCCAGGATGGCTCGGTCCTCAGGCGGTCGCGCCACTCTCGCGTTCGATCACCGCGGCCGAGGCCAGGATGTTGTGGGCCACGAACGACCGCTCACGCTTGGACCGAATATCGAGCAGCTCAGCCTTCAGCGCGTGGGCCTCGTCCACCTGTTCGCCGCCGTTGAAGATGACGAAGTCGACCAGGTGCAGGGCCCGCTGAATCTCGGCGGTCTCCTCGGATGCACCTAGTACCCGGGCCCGCTCCATCACCGGGGCGGTGCCACCAGTCAGGGCGACGACCTCGGTGGCCACGTCGGCGCGCGAGCTCGGGAAGATCATCGACGGGTTGCCGTCGTACCACCCCATGTAGCGGCGCATGATGTCGCGCACCGCAAAGGCGGTGCATCCGTAGAGCGGCTGCAGGTACGAGCTGGCCGCTAACTCCTCGGGCAGCTCTACCTCGGCCAGGATCTGCTCCTGCCATTGACCCTCGTTGAGGCGGCGGACCACCTCCCCGTCGAGGTAGCGGAGTGCGGTGGATGTGGTCAGAAGCATCTCCTGAGCGTGGTCGCCGAAGATACCTCCGTGGCCGGAGATGACCGACAGCGGCTCGACGGATGCCATCTCTTCGAGCGCCTCGGCCCACTCGAGCACGTAGCGCTGTACCCGGAACGGAGTACCTGCGTTAGGGAGAGAGGACACGATGAAGTCGCCGCCCACGATGACCCGGGCACCGGGCACCCACACCCAGGTGTGGTCGTCGGTCTCCCCCAGGCCGTGACGGCATTCGACGGGCAGGTCGCCCAGGCCGTCGAGGAGGAGCCGGTCCTCATAGGCGATGGTCGGCGGGAAGTACTTGGCGTTGCGGACAACGTCGCCCCCGCCTGGGCCCCAGATGGCGAACTGAGCATCGAAGGTGCCAGCCAGGTGGCCGGAGGTCTTGGCGTAGCGCTCGAACCGCTTGGCCACATTGACATGACCCACGATGTCGGGGGCATCGTGGCCCCGGGCGGCGGCATCTTCCATGATGGCCGGGGTGCCGAACGCATGGTCGTAGTGGCCGTGGGTATAGATCACGTAGCGCACGGGCAGGTCGGTCAGGTGGCGGAGTTCGCGGACCACGCGGGGGCCGTTGGTGAACAGCCCGGGATCGACGATGGCCGCCCCTTCTGACCCGATCAGGATGGTGGTGTTGCCGAATCCAGCCAGAAAGAACACTCCGGGGGCGATCTCACGAGCCTCTTGTTCGACTCGGGACTCACCTAGGGCTTCGGGCCCGGCGTTCTGAATCGGATCGGTGGCGCTGGTCATGGATTCCTGCCTGTCGTCGTCGGGAACCGAATCCTAATGGCGGTAGGTCGTCGCGTCGGATGTGCGAAGCCGATGGCTCAGCGCTTCCGGTCGATGCGCTCGATAAGTGCCAGCCCCGTCCGCTGCAGTTGGACCGCCGTGGGGACACCCAACTCCCCGACGCCGGACCGGACGATCACTCCCACCGTCCGCATTGCCTCATCG
>CAIVIS010000091.1 GCA_903906055.1 uncultured Acidimicrobiaceae bacterium | reverse complement strand
TCAGTCGATCGATCAGTCGGTCGATCAGTCGACTCCGGGCCGGCCCTGCGCTGTCCGCCATGACACTCCCCCGATCCACTGATCACCTCGTCGTCCGCAACTGGTCGACGGGCCACCATTGTAGGACCGACCCACCGCAGGGTTCGGGTTGCTGGCCTGGTCCTTGCCGCCGACAACCGGCGCCACGGGCCCACCGGCAGTACATTCACCGTGATGGGCACAGACCGGTGAACGGCGACCGATGACAGGTTTACCCTCAAAGGAAGAGCGAACCAACGACGATGCGCGGGTCCAGGCCGGGCTCGCCCTGTGGTTGGCCGACCGCCAGGACACCGACCAGGTGAGGCTGACCCAGTGGGAGCGTCCGAGCAGCGGGTTCTCCAGCGACACGGTGTTCGTCCGGGCATCGTGGACGACAGCCGGCCAGATACAGGAGCAAACCCTGGTGCTCCGAACCGCACCCCAAGGACCAGGAACCTTTTCTGACTACGACCTGTCCGTGCAGTGCCGGGCCCAGCATTCGGCAGCCGCTGCCGGGGTTCCAGTGGCCGACCCGGTACTCGAGACCGACCCCTCTTGGATCGGACGTTCTTTCATACTCATGCGCCGGGTCGACGGCCACCTCGCCGGTGGCGTCACCCTGACCGATCCGTGGCTGGTGGCGCTCGACGAGCCATCACGAGGTCGGGTCGCCGGTGGGCTGCTCGACATGATGGCGCGCGTCCATCAGGCGGTCCCCCCGGGACCGGAGGCGGTCCCCCACCGCGACAACGAGGCCGAACTCGACCATTGGGACCGGTACCTCCAGTGGTCCAGTGGTGGCGCACCGGTGACCACCTTGGTGGATGCCCTGGACTGGTGTCGGCGCCACCGGCCTGACGAGGAGCCCGAGCCAGCCCTGTTGTGGGGGGACGCCCGCCTCGAGAACGTGGTGGTGGGCGACGACCTCGCTGTGCGTGCCGTTTTGGATTGGGATATGACCACAGTCGGGGCCCCTTGGCACGACCTGGCTTGGTTCACCAGCCTGGACACCACCATGGAGCACCTCTTCGGGCGCCGGCTGCCAGGCTGGCCGGATCGCCAGGCCACCATCACCGGCTACGAGGAGGCAGCTGGATGCTTAGTGACTGGGCTCGACTGGTACGAAACCCTGGCGATAGTGCGCAGCACTGCACTCATGACCCGCATCGGGTACCTCCGCCGGGATGCCGGTGAGCCAGCTCTGCTGCCCATCGACGACAATCCGATACTCGACCAGTTACGGGCACGGATCACCTGAGCCCAGCGCCACACACCGCAAACCGGGCACCGGGCACCAGATGCCGTTCCAACCTAGAGTCCTAGGATTCGTGGGAGATGGGGCTCCGGTACGAGCCCTCTCCCCGGGAACGAAGGAGTCGCATGGACAGTCCAACACCCCCGCCACCCTCAGACCCGTTTGCCGCCATGGACCCCGAGATGGCGGCCCACCCGCAGCCGCTGTTCAAGATGCTGCGTGAGTCCATGCCGGTCATCCCGGTCGACACGGGAGGGGTAGCGCTGACCCGACGGGTCGACGTCGAAGAGGTCTTCCGCCATCCTGAGATCTTCTCCTCCAACGCCGATGCCGTAGATCTGCAGAACATCCGGCCGCTGATTCCGCTCCAGATCGACCCGCCCGAGCACAAGAAGTACCGCAAGCTGCTCGACCCGATCTTCGCCCCCCGAGAGGTAGCCAAACTCGAGGAGTGGCTCACGGAGTCAGTCAACGAGCTCATCGACCACTTCGTCGACCAAGGCGAGGTGGACTTTTCCGCCGAGTTCTCCACCCTCTTTCCCACCAGGGTATTCCTCGGCCTCCTCGGCCTCCCGGTCGACGAGCTCCCGCACTTCCTTGCGCTGAAGGACGGGATCATCCGGCCACAGGTGGCCGTCGGGAGCACGTACGGGAGCCCCGAAAGTCTGGCCCACCAGAAGCAGACGGCCGAGGCCATCTACGCCTACTTCGACAAGGTGCTCGACCAACGTGAGATCGAGCGCCAGGACGATCTGCTCAGCCGGTTCCTCGACGCCAGCGTGGACGACCAAGAGCTGACCCGCGAGGACATCCTCGACATCTGCTTCCTCTTCTTGATCGCTGGGCTCGATACGGTCACCGCCTCGCTGGACTGCATGTTCGCCTACCTGGCCGAGCACCCTGATCAGCGACGTCTGCTGGTCGATGACCCGGCACTGGTTCCGGCTGCCATCGAGGAGCTCCTCCGGTGGGAGACCCCGGTCATGGGCGTCGTCCGCGTAGCCGTCCAGGACACCGAGATTGCTGGGTGCCCGATCCATGAGGGCGACATGGTCATGGTGATGCTCAGCTCGGTCAACACTGATGAAGCCGATCTGCCCGACGCCGAGGTGGTCCGCTTCGACCGGGAGAGCAACCGGCACCTGGCCTTCGGGGGCGGCGTCCACCGCTGCCTCGGATCCCACCTGGCCCGGCTCGAGCTGCGGGTGGCCATGCGCGAATGGCACCGGAGGATCCCCGAGTACGCCGTGGCCGAGGGCCACACCCTGGCCTACACCTCAGGGATCCGGTCGATCGACCACTTCCCGATGACGTTCCCCACATCCTGAGTCCCACCCATCCTTGACGAACGGAGTCTCCAATGGAGTTGAATCAGCACTCGGCCGTGGTCACCGGCGGCGCCGGCGGTCTCGGGTCGGCCACTGTGCGCCGCCTCAGCGCACTCGGCATGCAGGTCGTGATCTTCGACCGTGCCCTCGAGGCCGGTGAGGCAATAGTGGCCGAACTGGGATCCGGTGCAGCCGTAGGAGGAGACGTCAACGATGACGCCGACGTGGCCGCCGCCCTCGATGCTGCCGTCGCCATGGCTCCGCTCGGGGTGCTGGTCAACGTGGCTGGTGGCGGCATGGGCGGCCGGACGCTGTCCCGGGACAACGTCCCCATGGACATGGGCGCCTTCCGGGCAACCATGGAGTTGAACGCCCTCGGGACCTTTAACGTCACTCGCCTGGCTGCCGCCCGTATGGCCACCAATGAGCCTGATGCCACCGGCCAGCGCGGCGTGGTGGTCAACACGGCATCGATCGCCGGCTACGAAGGACAGACCGGCCAGGTGGCCTACGGAGCCGCCAAAGCGGCCATCCTCGGGATGAGCCTGCCCCTGGCCCGTGACCTTGCCCCAGTGGGCATCCGGGTGTGCGCCATCGCCCCGGGCACTATGGGCACACCACTGATGCAGAGTGCCCCCGAGGAGATGAAAGCCAAGCTGGTCGAAAACATCGTCTTCCCTCGCCGGATGGGTGAGCCGGAGGAGTTCGCCCTCCTAGTCGAGAGCATCGTTACCAACCCGTACCTGAACGGCGAAAACATCCGCCTCGACGGCGCCCTGCGCTTCCCGCCCAAGTAGTCCCTCGCACTAGTAGTCCCTCTCCCTAGTAGTCCCTCGCCCTAGGGGACCTGGCCGCCGAGGGCACCGCCTAGCTGCGCCGATGCCGATTCTCAGAGGATGGCCCCGACCTCCTTGTAGGCGATGATGGCGTCCCAGTCGAAGCCCATCTCCAGGAGGATCTCCTCGGTGTGCTGCCCGTGGTCGGGTGCGGGCTGGAGCTGATCGGCCGTCTCGTCCATCTGCACCGGATTCACCACCAGGTCATAGGACTTGCCGTCGCCCCGCTCGACCCGGGACAGGTACCCATTGGCGGCCACCATGGGATCATCCACCAGTTCACTGGCCATCTGCACCGGTGCCCACGCTCCCGTCAGGCCACGCAACATGGCCTTCCACTCCTCGTAGGTCTTGGTGGCGAACTCCGCATCGAGCTCCTGCACGCACTCCTCGCGATTGGCGAACCGGGCTCCCCCATCGACGAACCGCTCGTCGGTGATCAGGTCACTTCGTCCGATACAGGTGCAGAACTCAGGCCAGTAGCGATCCGACTGCAGCATCATCAGGGTGATGAACCGGTCGTCGCTCGTGCGGTAGCTGCCCACCAATGGATTGGGTGAGGAGTTACGGCTGAACTTCGGCATGGGGTCTCCCCCGTAGAGCCCCGAGGCCACGATGTCTGGGGACAGCTGCCACATGGCCAGTCCGAGCAGCGACACATCGATGACCGGAGCCTCCCCGGTGCGAGCCAACTGCAGGAGGCCTGCGGCGATGCCGCCAGCAATAGCCATCCCGCCGGCCAGATCGCCGAAGGCGGCCCGCCCACCGATGGGGAACTTCGAGTCCGCCGGAGTGAGGGCGTTGGCAATACCGCCACGTCCCCAGTAGACGGAGCCGTCGTAACCAGGTCGCTCGCGGTCCACCCCCACTGGACCCTGCCCTGATCCCCGGGCGTAGACGATGGTCGGGTTGATGGCCCGGATGTGCTCCACGTCGACCTTGAGCCGCTGGCGCACCGCAGGCAGAAAGCTGGTCAAGAAGACGTCAGACGACTCGACCAGCTTGTAGAGGATCTCGAGCCCCTCGGTGGTGCTGATGTCAATGCCGATGCTTCGCTTGCCTCGGTTGGGCTGCTCCATGATGTAGTTGACGGCGTCCGGCCCACCAGGGATGAGGCCCATCGACACTAGGCCGCGCTGGGGGTCACCCATCTCGGGGTGCTCGACCTTGATCACATCGGCCCCCCAGTCGGCAAGGACCGCCCCAGCGGCAGGAACGAACGTCCACGCCGCCACTTCGAGGACACGGACTCCAGCGAGTGCTTCAGACATGGGTTTCTATCCTTTGTTCGGGCAACGTGCGCAAAATGCCGACGGTCGATGACGCAGTAGAGGTGGGCGTTGGGTCCCGGACGTAGCGGGGTCGGGCTAGTCGCGCCCGGCGGCGGCGGCCAGGTCACTGGCCAGGATGCCGCGCTTGGCCACGTTGGCCCGGGCTTGGGCTCGGATCGACACGTCGTGGCCTGCCGCCTGGGCCCGCAGACTCCCGACGGTGCAGGCCTCCCGGCCCCCGAGAGCGGTGAACGGGTCGTAGCGGAAGTGACGCATGGCATTGAGGTGGGTCATGCGGTCGATGTCGTGGTCGTTGACGCCGCCCAGGCTCTCGGCCAGGGTCTCCGGCGCTGTCGGCCAGGTCGAGTCCGAGTGTGGGTAGTCGCACTCCCACATCACGTTGTCCATCTCCAGGAAGTCACGGCTGGCCACACCGAACCGGTCGTCGATGAAGCAAGTCAGGATATTACGGTTGAACACCTCGCTCGGCAGCTGGTTGCCGTAGTCCTGACCGGTCCACAGGTGGTGTCGGTCGTAGTTGTAGTCGATGCGCTCGAGGAAGTACGGAATCCAACCGATTCCCCCCTCCGACAGCGCCACCCGAAGATCAGGGAACTTGCGCAGCACCGGAGACCACACCAGATCGGTGGCTGCCTTTACGATGTTCATAGGCGTCAGGGTGATCAGGCAGTCCATGGGTGCATCCGGTGAGGTGATGACCAACTCCGAGGACGATCCGATGTGCATACACACGACCACCTCCTCTTCACTGCAGGCACGCCAGAACGGATCCCAGTGGTCACTGTGGACACTGGGCCAGCCGAGCTTCGATGGGTTCTCCGAGAAGGTCACGGCATGGACGCCCTTGGCCGCCGTGCGACGCACCTCGGCAGCCATCACCTCAGGGTCCCAGATGGCGGGCAGCACGCACGGGATGAACCGGCCCGGATGGGTCCCGCACCACTCGTCGATGTGCCAGTCGTTGTAGGCCCGGACCATGGCCAGGGCCACGTCCTTGTCCTCAGTGCGGGCGAAGAGCTGGCCGCAGAATTGTGGGAAAGATGGGAAGCACAGCGACCCGAGGACGCCGTTGGCATCCATGTCCTTGACCCGCTCGTTGATGTCGTAGCAGCCAGGCCGCAGCTGGTCGAATGAGGTTGGCTCGATGCCGTACTCCTCGCGTGGGCGACCGGCGACGGCGTTGAGGGCCACGTTAGGCAGAACCTGTCCCTCGTAGAGCCACGAGTTAGTCCCGTCGTCGTTAGTGATGAACTGCGGGGCCAGGTCGATGTACTTGGCCGGCAGCCGACCATCGAACAGCCCGGGCGGCTCGACCACGTGGTCGTCGACGCTCACCAGCACCATCTCGTTGATGTCCATGACGCGCACTCCCTTTGCCCCCCCGGGGCGTAGTCACGCCGAGTATCACAGACGGGGCAACCGGTGTCACCTCACTTCGATCATGTCCGCGCAGATCAACGACGCGCTGCACCAGGGGCAAGACAGTGCTCAGGGCCCGTCCACCATGCTTGCGGCCACATCGGCCATCGACGCCACCAGCAGATGCTCGCCGCCGGCGGCCAAGGTCGCGAGCACAGCTGCCGCCGCCGCCAGTCCAGTCAGTGGGTCGGCCACGGCATCGGCGCAGAAGCAAGGACCCTGGTCGTCCCAGACAACCAACCCGCCGGCGGCCGCAGCGTCGTCACCGAAGGCCACCCGGTCCTCCGAGTCCGGATCGGTGCCATACCCGGTGATCGACATCCAGATGCGGGGGCGCTCTGCACGCACCAACTCGTCGAGGTCGAGACCGAGCTGCTCCAAAGCGCGATGACGAGACGAGGTGATCACCACGTCGGACTCGGCCACGATCCGGTGCAGCCGGTGGCGCCCGGCGACTGTGTGTAAGTCGACCGACACCGGTACCTTGCCAACATCGAGCGATGCGAAATGCTGCGGCGAGCCGAGCCGGGCACCATCGGGCCGCCACGGTGACTCCACCTTGATGACCTGGGCCCCCGTGGCAGCCAGGACGGCACCGACCAACGGGCCGGCCCACAGCGCACTGAGATCAGCTACCACCAGTTCGCGCATGTCATCCGCCGCACCGGCCGAGGCTCCGATCCGCTGTTCGGTGACTCCAGGGAAGCCAGGCATGCCGTCAGTCGATGGCCGGTGCGTCCGTCGACTGGAATGCCGCTCCCCCACCTGCGCCACCGGTAGCCCGAGTCCGGTCGACCGATCCAGCAGTTCGTCGACGGCAAGATGGTCCACCAGCCGCGCCACCGGCGACCAGTTTTGGGCTTCCACCGCTCCGGCCATCCCGAGCCATGCCGGCACCAGTTCCCAGTCCGAAGGTCGGGGCAGGCTGATCACCATCCATCCATCAGCGGCAGGGAGCATGCGAGCTGATCCTCCACAGCTGACCGATCCACTTCGCTGCAGGCCCGCGAAGTGGGCCCGGGCGGCCATCACTGCGAGGGGATCCACATCCACTGCCTGACCGATGCGGGCCGAGTCACGAGCGATCGATGCAGCCAGGGCGTGCACCCCGGGCACCAGGCCGGCTGGCGGGCCGAGCCCGGGCACCTCGCTTCGTCCCGTGAGGGCCTCTAGGCCCGAATCAGACCAGGTCGAGCGTGGTCGTTCGGCTGCGCCAGAACTAGACCCCGCTGTCCGATGCTCGGTACCATCGACACGGCCGCTCATGCCCGGCACACGTTACCCTCGGTCCATGGACCTGATCTCGCTGGACGGACCGACGTTCAAACAGGCCGTGGCCACCGGCGATGTCTACGAGCGGCTGGCCAGTCCTTCTGGGAGCGTGGTGGTGGTCGAGGCCGACGATCTTCCCGACAGACTCGACGTCGGCGACATGGAACGCCTGTCCACTCTGCCAGCCGTAGTGGTGGCCCAAACCTCAACCCCGGGTCGTTTCCCCCTGTGGGCCGACCTGGTGGCTGCTCCGGACGACCCAGTGGCCGACGTCGTGGCCAACACGGTGGCTACCCATCCGCTGGCCTCCATCGTGCTGACGCTTC
>CAIVIS010000090.1 GCA_903906055.1 uncultured Acidimicrobiaceae bacterium | reverse complement strand
TCGGCAGCTGTCGATCAGGTCTGGCCCCGACCCACGGTGGTCATGGCCGAGTCGCCCACTGGACCCCCGGTGTGGCGGTTCAGCGGACGGTGGTGGGTCAAGCCCGCCAACACCCGGCGCGACCGCCCCTGGACCGGGGGATGAGTCGTGGTCATCGTCGTGTTCCGTTCTCGCTACAAGGCGGGGGCTGACCTCGCCGCCTATGAGGCGTTGGCTGTCGAGATGTACGACCTGGTTGCCTCCCAGCCCGGGTTCATCTCGATCGAGTCCTATGACGCACCGGACGGCAGTCAGGTCTCCCTCGAATGCTTCGAGACTGACGAAGACGTCAGATCCTGGCGCGCCCACCCGGCGCATCGTGCGGCCCAGCAGCGCGGCCGCGACGAGTTCTACTCCTGGTACTCGGTGGACACCGCAGAGGTCTTCCGTTCTCACGAGATGCACCTGACGCCGTCATCACCTGACTCAGTGCCCGAGTAGCCGACCGATCGGTCGGTGACGCCTCGGGACCCTCAGTCCTCCGAGGTGACGAAGTCGATCAGTCGCTCCACCGCCCCGACCAGGGCGGGCTCCAGGTCGGCGTAGCTATTCACCGATGCCAGGATGCGGCGCCACGCCGCCGGCGGGTCACCGAAGCCAAGGGCCTCGCAGATCCCGGTCTTCCAATCCGTCCCCATGGGGATGACCGGCCATGCGTCGATGCCGAGCACCGACGGGCGCACCGCCTGCCAGACGTCGACGAACGGTGTGCCGGTGACCAGGACATCGGACTGACGCACGCCCTCAGCCATGCGGGACTCTTTGCTGCCGGGAACCAGGTGGTCGACCAGTACCCCGAGACGGCGGGCCGGTCCGGGACGGAACTCCTTGATGGCCTTGTCCAGGTGGTCGATGCCGTCGAGCCGCTCCACCACGACGCCCTCCACCCGCAGGTCGTCACCCCACACCCGTTCCACTAGCGCCGCATCGTGGATGCCCTCCACCCACAGGCGTCCGGCCCGAGCCACGCGTGCCGGCGCCCCGGCCACAGCGACCGATCCTGAGGCGGTGATTCCGGCCCGCTTGGCCGCGGCAGGATCCGTCGGTGCTCGCACCAGGCTGACGGCCTTTCCGTCGACGGCGAATGCCCCAGGGGTCAGCCGGAAGACCCGCTCCTGGCCGGTCTGTCCCCGCAGTTCGACTCCACCGCCTTCGATCCTGAGGAGCGTGCCAGAAAACCCGCTTGACCGGTGAGTGACGGTCATTCCGACCACGGCCGGGACGAGGGGGAACACCTTGGCCAGCTTGGCTTCGGGCGGGGCGTCAATGGGCCCGGACAGGATGCCCGAGGAGCGGCGGGTCGGGGGAGTGGGACGCGTGGGCACGCCGGGAACCTACCTGGTCGCTGTGGCCATCAGGTGGAGTGCGCCTGCGCAGCCGATCAACCTCGCCAGATCAGCCCACCGAGGCAGCCCGGTACGTCTCGACCAGGCTGATCATGTCGTCCATCATCTGGCCGATCTCGAAATCCTTAGGGGTGTAGACCCGGGCCACGCCCTTGCCTAGCAAGATGACCTCGTCCTCGGGGGGGATGATCCCACCGACCACGACCGGCGCGTCCACTCCGGCCGCCCGCAGCCGCTCGACCACCTCGGGCACGAGCTCGAGGTGGCTGCCGGACAGGATGGAGATCCCGACCACGTCCACGTCTTCGTCCCGGGCCGCCGCCGCGATCTCGGCCGGGGAGAGCCGGATGCCCTGGTAGACGACCTCGAAGCCGGCATCGCGCGCCGCTACGGCGATCTGCTCGGCCCCGTTGGAGTGGCCGTCGAGGCCGGGCTTGGCCACCAGCAGCCGGGGCGGCCCGCCAGCCCGGTCGGCCAGGGCCTTGGAGCGGGCCAGCACGCCGCTGAACTCGGCACCCCGGTGGCCGACGCCGCCGCTGACCCCGGTCGGGGCGCGATACTCGCCGAACACCTCGCGCAGGGCGTTGGCCCACTCGCCGGTGGTCCCTCCGGCATGGGCCAGGGCGATAGTGGCCGGCATCACGTTGTCGGTCCCCTCAGCGGCCCGTCGCAGGTCGTCCAGGCACCGCTGCACGGCAGCGTTGTCCCGACCGGCCCGCCAGGCCTCGACATCGGCTTTCAGGTGGGATTCGACGGCCGGATCGACCCGCATGATGGAGCCGCCCTCGCCGCCGGCATTGGCCAGCGGCGACTCCGCCGTCTCCTTGAAGCAGTTGACCCCGACCACCTCGAGGTCGCCGGTCTCGATGCGACGGACCCTCTCGGCTTGGCTGCCCACCAGGCGGGACTTCAGTTCGTCGATGGCCTCGAAGGCGCCACCTAGGGCCAGCACGTCTTGGAGTTCGGCCCACGATGCCTCGGCCACTTCGGCGGTCTTACGCTCGATGACGATCGAGCCGTCGAAGATGTCTCCGTACTCGAGCAGGTCGGACTCGAAGGCCAGGACCTGTTGGATGCGCAGCGACCACTGCTGGTCCCACGGTCGGGGGAGGCCGAGGGCCTCGTTCCACGCCGGGAGCTGCAGTGCCCGGGCCCGGGCTTTCTTGGACAGGGTGACCCCGAGGGCTTCCAGAACGATCCGCTGGATGTTGTTCTCGGGCTGGGCCTCGGTGAGGCCGAGCGAGTTGACCTGGACGCCATAGCGCATGCGACGCAATTTGGGGTCGGTGACCCCGTAGCGCTCGGAGCACACCCGGTCCCACAGCTCGGTGAAGGCCCGCATCTTGCAGGTCTCCTCGACGAAGCGCACCCCGGCGTTGACGAAGAACGAGATCCGGCCGACCACGGCCGGGAACTCATCGGCCGGAATCTGGCCGGAGTCGCGCACGGCATCGAGCACCCCGATGGCGGTGGCGAGGGCGTAGGCGACCTCCTGGTGAGGTGTGGCCCCGGCTTCTTGGAGGTGGTAGCTGCAGACGTTGATCGGGTTCCACTTGGGCACGTTGACCACGGTGTAGGCGATGGTGTCCACCGTCAGGCGCCGGCTCGGGAGCGGCGGAAAGATGAACGTACCCCGCGACAGGTACTCCTTGACGATGTCATTCTGGGTGGTGCCCGACAGGACCTGCTTGTCGACACCCCGGTCCTCGGCGTTGGCGATGTAGAGCCCGAGCAGCCACGCCGCAGTGGCGTTGATGGTCATCGACGTGTTCATCGACTCGACCGGGATCTGGTCCATGAGTTCACGCATGTGGCCCAGGTGGGCGACAGGGACGCCGACCTTGCCGACCTCGCCCGAGGCGGCCGGGTCGTCGGGGTCGTAGCCGATCTGGGTCGGCAGGTCGAAGGCGATGGACAGGCCGGTCTGACCCTTGGCCAGGTTGTTCCGATAGAGCTCGTTGGAGGCCTTGGCCGTCGAGTGACCGGAGTACGTCCGCATCACCCACGGCTTGTCCCGGACCGGGGCGGCGGCTGCCGTCCCCGATGCATTATCGGCCTGCACTGCCTTGTCCACGTCGCTCATGCCCTTATTGTGGCCCGAACCGGGTGCCGAGCGGTAAGTGGGACCGACTCGGCCTCCACTTGCCGATGAAGACCCCGTCAATAAGCCCGTCAGCCAGCCGGCCCTACTTGCGGTAGTCGAGAAAGCCCTGGCCCGACTTACGTCCCAGCTGCTGGGCGGTGACCATGCGGCGCAGAAGCGGCATGGCGGCGTAGTTCGGGTCCTTGAACTCGTCGTAGAGGGCATCGAGGATGGCCAGCGAGGTGTCGAGGCCAACCAGGTCCAACAAGGCGAAGGGACCCATGGGGAAACCGCATCCGCCCTTCATGGCGGAGTCGATGTCGGCCACGGAAGCAACACCCTGCTCGAACAGCCGCACTGCGTTGTTCAGGTAGGGGAAGAGGAGGGCGTTGACGATGAACCCGGCCTGGTCCTTGACCTCGACCGGCGTCTTGCCACAGGCCTCGGCGAACTGGCGGGCTGCAGCGATCGTCTCGTCGGAGGCAGTCAGGGGCCGCACTACCTCGACCAGTGACATGACCGGTGCCGGGTTGAAGAAGTGAATGCCGCAGACCTTGTCGGGACGGCCGGTCTGCATGGCCATCTCGATCACTGGAAGGGTCGAGGTGTTGGTGGCCAAGATGGCGTCGTCGCCGGTGATCCGGTCCAGGTCGGCAAAGAGCGCCTTCTTGACGTCGAGGTCCTCGACGACCGACTCGATGACCAGGTCGCAGCCGGCCAGGGCGTCGAGCTCCGAGGTGCCGGTGACCCGGGCCAGCGCCTGGTCGCGCTCCTCCTCGGTCTTCTTGCCCTTCTCCACCTGACGGTTGAGCGACTTCTCCATGGCGGCCAGGGTGGCATCGGCGGTGGACTGGCTGCGCGAACGCAGGACCACCTCGAATCCGCTGACGGCGGCGGTCTCGGCGATGCCAGACCCCATGATCCCTGAACCGACAATTCCCACGCGTGCGATTGACATAGGAGGGGATGCTAGCGGCGCCTGGGACAGGCCGCCCAACCCGAGCCGCTTGCCTCGGGGCAGCAGTGCCGCCACGATGGTGCGGTGAGCGCAACCCGCAGGACCCCTGCCCCCGTGTCCGACACGTCTGTCAGTGCCCCAACTGGCCCCCGATCGGGCAACTCGCGACCGGACGGCCCCCGGGGTCCGATGGACCGTCTAGGGCTCTACGACCGCCGCGCCCACTCGGCCAACGAGCGCTGGCCGCTGGCCGGCCGGCTGCTGTCGGCCGTACTGGCTCGCCCAGGGGCACTGCTGGCCCTGTCGGGACGTCGCAACCCGGTGGAGCTCGACGGTCGGGTCCTGAACCGCAGCGTGCAGGCCCTGCTCGGACTCACCGCCGTCATCGACCGGGCCACCAACCGGGGGGGAGGGGCGCCGGATCCGGTCGACACCCGCGATGTGTTCGGTGCCACCACCAAGCTGGTCATGCCGACCCGCACCGACGTACACGTGACCGGGAGGACCATCCCCGGCCCCGACGGAGCTCCGGACATCCCGGTCCGCATCTACCGGCGGTTCGGGGTCGGCATCGCCGACCCCGGGAACCGGCCCTCGGCCATCGCCTACTTTCATGGCGGCGGATGGGTCGTCGGGGACCTCGAATCCCATGACGCCTCGTGCCGCCTGATCGCGGCTGTCACCGGGTGCGTGGTGGTGGCCGTCGACTACCGGCTCGCCCCCGAGCACCCGTTCCCGGCCGGGATCGAGGACAGCCTGGCGGCGTACGCCTGGATCCAGCGGAACTACGGCCAGCTCGGTACCGCACCGGGCCGAGTGGGGGTGATGGGGGACAGCGCCGGGGGCAACCTGGCCGCCGTGGTGGCCCAGGAGACCAGACCCGGACGCCGCTCCGCCCTTGACGATGTGCCACCCCCCTTGGCGCAGTGTCTGATCTATCCGTCCATGGACGCCCGATTCGTGACCGAGTCGTTCAAGGTGATGGGGGACGGGTTCTTCCTGACCCGTGAAGGGATGGCGGCCTACCGGGCCCACTACCTGCCCGATCCCTCGGACTGGGAGACCGTGCGCGCCTCACCGATCCTGTGCGACGACCTCGACGGTCTGGCCCCAGCAGTCATCGTGACCGCCGGGTTCGACCCATTGCGCGACGAGGGGGCCAACTACGCCGGAGCCCTGGCCGGTGCTGCGGTAGAGGTCGAGTACCGCTGCTACGACGACATGGTGCACGGATTCTTCGGCATGGGCGTGGTGCCCGACTGTCTGGCGTTGGCCACCGAGGTGTGCGACGCCATGGGTGCGCTGATGCGCCGGGCAGCAGCCATCACTGAAGGCTGATCGGTCAGTACCTGCGCAAGTGGGGTGCTGACGGCCTCTACACTCGGACCATGGACGCAAACCCCGGAATCCTGGCTCTCGTAGGTGGAGGCGAGTGGCAGGAAGGCTGCACATTCGACGCCGAGTTCCTGGCCGCATCGGGTACGGACGAGGTCTTGGTCCTGCCGACGGCGGGCGCCTATGAGCACCCCGAGCACCTGGTGGCCCGGGCTGGCGAGTGGTTCGCCCCGTTGGGCGGCCGGGTCGAGGGACTGATGGTGGTGACCCGCGCCGATGCCGAGAACGATGGCGCGGCCGCCATCATGCGCAAGGCCCGCCTGATCTATCTGGCCGGGAGTTCGCCCATGCACGTCCGCAGCGTGCTGAAGGGCTCGGCTGTCTGGGACGCCATGGTGGCGGCATGGAACGACGGGGCGGTCATCGTGGGCTCCTCGGGTGCCGCCATGGCCCTGACTGATCCCATGGTCGATGCACGGGGCGGGGGGCTGACCATCGGCCTCGGGCTGGTGTCCGGGGTGGCCGTGGTGCCGCACTTCGGCGATATCGGCGAGGACGGCCACGGAGAGAAGCTCCACCGGTCCGTCCTGTTGGCCCCGGCCGACACGCCGGTGGTGG
The DNA here is from genome assembly GCA_903906055.1 of uncultured Acidimicrobiaceae bacterium. Taxonomy (GTDB): domain Bacteria; phylum Actinomycetota; class Acidimicrobiia; order Acidimicrobiales; family RAAP-2; genus Bog-756. The sequence goes on along the minus strand of CAIVIS010000090.1, from coordinate 3,832 downwards.
GGATACCTGAGCGCACGGCTCTCATCCGTGATCCTGCTGGGACGTGGCGCTCGGCGGGCGAGCAGCCGGTGGCGGTGTTCCTGAACGGGGCACCGGCGGCCGACGGACTCGCAGCCCTGCCCGCCTGAGCCCTGCCCGCCGAGGCTTACTTGCCGGTGCGCTCGCGGTGCGTGCACCCTGGCCAGCAGCACGGCCGACGCATGCCCTCTTCGAGTTCTTCTTGGGTCCGTCGGATGCGGCGTTCTCGAGTCGTCTGCTGCTTGGCGTCTTCGACCCAGCAGATGAACTCGTTGCGGGCCAGAGGCGTGATGTCCTTCCAGGCATCGAGCGCCTGGGCATTGCCAGCCAGCGCCAAGCGCAGGTCGCCAGGAAGCTTGTGCACCACCCCACCGGGCATACGCGGACCGCTCACTTGATCACGGTAGCGGACGGCAGGTCCTCGTCGACACTGATCCAAGACCTGGATCGACGCTGATCAGGAACCAGAGACCTGACCGACAAGTGACGCTGGTGGCGGCTGGCCCGGGGGACGACCCCCGAGCACAGCCCGCCACCGGAGGCTCAGTCGCCTTCAGTAATCACCACGGACTCGATGACGACGGGCTCGGTCGGGGCGCCGGAGCGGCTGCCCACCGACTCGATGGCCTTGACCACGTCGAGACCCTTCACCACGGTGCCGAACAGCGAGTAGCTGGGCGGCAGGCCCACGCCGTCGGGGCCACTGATGATGAAGAACTGACTGCCGTTGGTGTTCGGTCCTGCATTGGCCATGGCCAGCGAGCCGATCTCATAGCGGCCGGGGGCCGGCAGCTCATCAGCGAACTTGTAGCCCGGGCCGCCGCGGCCGGAGCCTTCGGGGTCGCCGCCCTGGCACATGAACCCGGGGATGATGCGGTGGAAGATGACGCCGTCGTAGTAGTGCCAGCGAGCCAAGAACACGAAGTTGTTGACCGTCTTGGGTGCAGCGATCGGGTTGAGGGCGATGGTGATCGCCCCCTTGTTGGTGAGCATCTCCGCCGAGTAGGTCTTGGTCGGGTCGATGATCATCGGGGGCTCGCTGTTGAACCGCTGGGTCTTGGGGCTGGAGCCGTCTGCTGCGGGGATCTCGGGGGCCATGGGGCTACTCCTGGTGGTCGGGGGGTGGGGAACTACGGGATGTGAGGTACGACTGCGGGGCTGCTGGGTGGCTCCGCTGCGCCTAGGCGTTAGGAAGTGGCGACAGTCACCGACACCATGCGGTGCTCGGTGGTCGGGGTTCCCTGGCTGTTGGACGCGGGCGCACCGGAAGCGTTGATCTTGTCGACCACCGACTGCCCGGCGGTAACAGCGCCGAAGAGCGTGTAGCTGGGCGGCAGCGACTCGCCTGCCGGACCGGCCACGAAGAAGAACTGGCTGCCGTTGGTGTTGGCGCCCGAGTTGGCCATGGCCAGCGATCCGAGCGGGTACTGGGGGGTGGCCTTGGCCGGCGGCTCGTCGGCGAACGAGTAGCCAGGACCGCCGGTACCGGTGCCGGTCGGATCACCGGTTTGGTCGACGAAGCCCTGCACCACACGGTGGAAGACGATGCAGTCGAAGAAGTGCTGCTTGGCCAGGAAGACGAACGAGTTGACCGCCTTCGGGGCCGTCTTGGCATCCAGTGACACGGTGATCGGCCCGACGTCGGTCGTCACCGTGGCCGTGTAGGTCTTCGTGGCGTCGATGGTCATCGGCGGGTACGCCGGGTAGGACGGCTTGTTCAAGGTGGCGTTGAAGTCCGATGGGCAGTCGGCCGACGTGGTGATGGCCGAGGGCGACTTGTTGCCCGATCCACCGGTGGACGTCGGTTTGGTCGTCGTCGTCGACGAGCTCGACGTCGGTTTGGTCGTCGTCGTCGTCGACGACGTACTCGACTTGCTCCCCGGCTTAAAGATCAGGAGCGACAGCCCCACCAAGATCAGCACGGCGATACCGATGGTTACGAACCTCCGGATGCTCTGCTTGCGCTTGGCAGCCTTCTGCTCGGACTCGAGACGAGCCTGTCGACCGGCCTTTTGACGTTCACGCTTCTCTGTTCCCACGGTCCTGCAGGGTAGTCGCGTTCATCGGTGCGTTCGAAGCGGTCCATCGAGGGCAGCCCGGACGAGTCCCGATCACTCCGATCAGCGGTGCGCCAGGAGGTACGGGCGCCGGGTTGTAGCCTTGCCGACCATGTCGCTCGTGGTCCAGAAGTTCGGTGGGACGTCGGTGGGTGATGCCGACCGCATCCGTGCCGTGGCCGACCATGTGGCGCGCACCCGGCGGGCCGGTACCGACGTGGTGGTCGTGGTCAGCGCCATGGGCAAGACGACGGACCAGCTGGTGCGATTGGCCGCTGACGTCAGCTCGGTGCGGCCCGACCGGGAGATCGACATGCTGCTGAGCTCGGGGGAGCGGATCACCATGTCCCTGCTGTGCATGGCCCTGGCCGAGCTGGGGGTCGACGCCATGTCGTTCACGGGTAGCCAGGCCGGCATGATCACCGACACCGTGCACACCCGGGCCAAGATCCTGGAGGTCAAGGCGGACCGACTACGGGCCGCCCTCGACGCCGGAGCCGTCCCGGTGGTCGCCGGATTTCAAGGGGTGTCGACCGATCGCGAGGTGACCACGCTCGGCCGGGGAGGTTCGGACACCACTGCTGTGGCCTTGGCCGCCGCCCTGGGCGCCGATGCCTGTGAGATCTACACCGATGTCTCCGGCGTCTTCACCACTGACCCCCGCATCGTGCCGGAAGCTCGCAAGCTGGCCCGGGTCAGCTATGAGGAGATGCAGGAGATGGCCGCCACTGGGGGCCGAGTACTGGCCCTGCGATCGGTGGAGTTCGCCCGCAACCACAACGTTCCGCTCCACGTCCGCTCGAGCTTCACCTGGGAGCCGGGCACGTGGGTCGACAAGGAGGATCCAACCATGGAGCAGGCAGTCGTCACCGCGGTGACCCACGATCTGTCCGAGGCCAAGGTCACCGTCACTGGTGTCCCCGACCGACCGGGTCTGGCCGCCAAGCTGTTCCGCGGACTGGCTGACCGCAACGTCAACGTGGACATGATCGTCCAGAACGTCTCGATCCACGGGACCACCGATATCTCGTTCACCATCCCCGAGGCAGACCTGGCCGTGAGCACGGAGGTCTGCCAGGGGCTGCTGCCCCTACTGGAGGCGACCGGAGTCATCAGCGACGACGACGTGGCCCGGGTGTCGTTGATCGGGGTGGGCATGAAGACCCATCCCGGGGTCACGGCCCTGACTTTCGAGACGTTGGCCGATGCCGGCATCAACATCGAGATGATCTCGACCTCGTCGATTCGCATCTCATGCCTGATCCGGGCCGGGCAGGCCGAAGATGCCGTGCGCGCCCTGCACGCCGCCTTCGAGCTGGCCTAGGTTCGCCAGCTTGGTGGGACGGATGTATTGAAAAAGACACATCCGCACCGGACATGCGAACCGGATGCAACCACTCGCCTCTCGACTGAGCGACCGCACCCCGGTCTTCTCTGACCTCGAGCAGTCGCTCGGCCTCGGTGCCGGACTGGCCTGATACCAGAGGACACATCAACGATTGAAAAACTGGCCGGATCTGGTATTGGATCAGATACCGCATCGGCATCGATTCCTGCCAGCGCCCACCGACATGCGAGATGGTGACCTTCTGAACAGGGGCTTCACCGGCGGCCAGCTGCTTGGGGGTGAGGTCAGCCCCTGCGATCCCTGGCTCACGTGCGCCAGTGCGAGTAGCCAGGTTGTCCTTCATTTGCCGGAGAGCTCAGTTGTGGGCGAACCGGGCAGTTGCGCTACGGCCCCGGTCCTGTCGTTGATC
>CAIVIS010000089.1 GCA_903906055.1 uncultured Acidimicrobiaceae bacterium | reverse complement strand
GTTGGTCTCCCGGTAGCAAGAGCGGCCAGCCGGACGAGGCCGGTGCCGAGGGATGGGTCGAGGGATGGGTCGAGCACGGGCCAGCGTAGCCACACTCCGCCGAATCGGCCGACGCGGTACCGTCGGTCCCGTTCGGATCGGGTCAGATCCACCACCGGCCCCCAAGGGGCCCTCACCACAGGAGGCATGATCCATGCCGGAAATCGACGAGCTGCTCGCCGTCCTCGACCTAGAGCGCACTGGGGACACGCGCTGGCGAGGTAACAGCATCGAGTTCGGCGGCGGGCCGGTGGTCTTCGGTGGCCAACTACTGGCGCAGACCATTGTGGCTGCGGCCACCGTTGACCCGACCAAAGTGGTGAAGTCGGTCCACACCGTGTTCGCCCGAGGAGCGTCAGCCGACACGCCGCTCGAGGTGGATGTGGAGGTGATGCAGCAGGGACGCTCGTTCGCCAGCGCCACGGTCACCATCGGCCAAGGCGACCGGCTGTGCACCCGTTCACTCGTCCTGCTACACGCCCCGGACGCTGATTTCATCCGCCATCAGCTGCCCGCCCCCGATGTCATGTCGGCGGAAGACTCCCACCCGTCCCCGCACTCGAGCGGCTTCTGGGAGGTCCGGACGGTGGACGGTGTCGACATCGCAGATCCCGATGCGGTGGGCCCAGCAGAGCTCGACGTCTGGACTAGGTTCGTCGGGGCTCCCGGCGACCAGACCATCAACCTGGCGCTGTTGGCTTTCGCCACGGACGGATTCCTGATCGGCACCGCCATGAGGCCCCACGCCGGGGTAGGTCAGTCCATGGCCCACCGCTCCATCTCCACCAGCGTCATCACCCACACTCTGACCTTCCACGCGCCGGTAGAAGCCAGCGAGTGGATGCTGCTCTCCCACGAGAGCCCGGTGTCCGGTGCGGGCCGCAGCTACGGTCGGGCCCACGTCTTCACCGAAGACGGCAGCCTGGTCGCTTCCTATGTGCAAGAGAACATGATCCGGGCATTCGCCCGTAACCAGGCGCCGCCGGTGGGAGGCCGATCTGCTCACTGATCATGGGTCTATCTCGCCGCCCCGACGCCACCGTGGGGACAGTGCGGCTGGGATCGCTTGGCATCGGCTCAGCGATGGCTTATCGTGGCCCTGACCTCGCTGTCCACGTTGTTGCGATGTGGTCGGTGGGGCTGGGGATCAGTCGGGGGGATACCGGTGGGGCGCCTGGCGCCATCTTGCTGGTAGAGGGTCGGCTGGAGTTCGGCTAGAGACGGCCGCAGGCCAGTCCGGAGACGAAAGAGGCACGGAGATGGACAATGTTCTGGGATATCAGGGAAAGCGGGCCGTAGTCACCGGGGCCGCCTCGGGCATGGGGGCGGCCACTGCAGAGGTACTCGCTGAGTTGGGTGCCGAAGTGATCGGCATGGATCGGGCCCCCATCGCCGTGGCCGTGCAGCAGGCCATCGCCATCGACCTCCTCGACCCCGCATCGATCGAGGCTGCCGCCGGGCAGATCGAGGGTGACGTGCACGCCTTCTTCAACTGTGCCGGGCTCCCTGGGCCGCCCTTCACCGACCTGGAAACGATGCTGGTGAACTTTATCGGTGGGCGCCAGCTCATCGAGACGGTGGCCCCGAAGATGCCATCGGGCTCCTCGATCGTCTATGTGGCCTCGGCAGGCGGTATCGGGTGGCAGAGCAACCTGGCCGCCTTCATGGACCTGTTCGCCACCGACGGCTACGGCGCCGGCAAGGACTGGCTGGAGGCGCACCCGGAGCTGTGGGAGGGGAACGGCTACGCCGCCTCCAAGCAGGCCATCAACGCTTGGACGGCGTGGCGGTCGGTGGGGATGATGCGGGACAATGGGATCCGGTTGAACTGCACCAACCCCGGGCCCACGAGCACAGCCATGATGCCGTTCTTCCATGACGCGGTGGGCAAGAGCCTGGTCGATGCAGCCATGGGACCGGTCGGTCGGTACTCGACTCCAGAGGAGCAGGCCTGGGCGATGGTCCTCCTCGGCAGCGAGCGGGCCAGCTATGTGGTGGGCGAGTCGCTCTACGCCGACGGCGGCTTCTACGGTGCGCTGCAGACGGGTCAGATCGACTTCTCGCACCTCATGCCCAGCGACTAGCGCTCAATGGAATTCCGTCCCAGTGATGAGCAGCTGCAACTGGTCAGTACCTTCGCCGCCCTCTACGGCAAGGAGTCGACACCTGAACGGGTCCGGGCGGCCGAGCCGCTCGGTTTTGACCAGCAGCTGTGGAGCCAACTGCTCGACATGGGCGCCTTGTCGATGGCTGTCGATGAGGAGCATGGGGGGTGGGGAGCCACGGCGCTCGACCTGGCCCTCGTGGCCGAGCAGCACGGTCGGGCTCTCGGCTCGGCCCCGCTGATCGAGTCACAAGTGGCATGCCGGCTCCTGGCCCGCGCCGGTGGACCTGTTGCCACCGGGCTCCTCGAAGCCGTGCTGGCTGGTGAGCGGATGGTGACGCTGTCGCCGCGACCGCCCAAGGCCGGGTGGGCCCTGCTGGTTCCTGCTGGTGCGGTGGCCACGGACATGATGATCCGACACGGGGACACGCTCGTCGTGGTGCCCATCGGCGACGATCGCGTCATCCCCGAAAACGTCGGCTCTCTGCCTTTGGCCGATGTTCCGGCTGGGGAGCCAGTACTGGCTGACGCTGACGTCATCCTGTCTGGGTCGGCACCTGAAGCCATCGACCTCGCGCTCGATGACTGGCTAGTTCTGACGGCTGGCGCCCTGGCCGGGATGGCCGAGCGGGCCGTGGAGATCGGCGTCGCCTATGCCAACGAGCGCGAGGCCTTTGGTCAGAAGATCGGTGCCTTCCAAGGGGTGGGCCATCCCTTGGCTGACATGGCCACCGCCTCTGCGGGTGCCACGTTGCTGGCTCGGGAAGCAGCTTGGGCTGTGGCCGAAGAGCCCGGCCGGAGCGCCCAGTTGGCCGCCATGGCCTTTGCCTTCGCCGCCGAGACGGCCCGCAACGCGACGGATGTAGCGCTGCACATCCATGGAGGGTACGGCTTCATGCTCGAGTACGACATCCAGCTCTACTACCGCAGGTCGAGGGCGTGGACCAATGTGCTCATGAGCCCGGCCAAGGCGGTGCGCCGGGTGGCAGATAAGCGCTACGGACCGAGGAAGGCATCGTGATGGACTTCCGGCTGAGAGAGTCCAGCGAGGCCCGCCGGGCCGAGGTCCGGGCATTCCTTGAGGAGCACATGAGCCTGGCCCTCGAAGAGCGCGTCTACCGCACCGGTGTATCCCACGACGCCGCCTTCACTCAGGCCCTGGTCGATCGGGGCTGGATCGCTCCGAGTTGGCCGGTGGAGTTCGGAGGCCAGGGGCTGGATCCTGAAGAGATGGTGGCGGTAGGCGAGGAGCTGCGGCTGGCCGATGCACCCATGTACGGGATCGGCACGACGAACATGGTGTCGGCGGTCATCTTGGCAGTGGGAACCGACGCCCAAAAGACAGAGATCGTCCCAAAGGCGCTGGCCGGCGAGATCGTCATCGTCCTCGGCTTCAGCGAGCCCGAAGCCGGATCCGATTTGGCGGCGGCGGTCACCCGAGCCGAGCGGGACGGCGATGAGTGGGTCATCAACGGGCAGAAAATGTTCACTACCAACGCCCAGATCGGTGACTATGCATTCCTCCTGGCTCGGACCAACACCGAGGTGGCCAAGCACAAGGGGCTGACCATGTTCTTGGTCCCCCTCGATCAGCCCGGGGTCGAGATCCAGGCCGTGTTCACCCTGTCGGGGGAACGGACCAACATCGTCTTCTACAACGATGTCCGGGTGTCCGACGCCTGGCGGGTCGGGGAGGTCGATGGCGGCTGGCGCACCATGACGGTGGCATTGACCAACGAGCACGCCGCCGGATTTGCCGCCGTGATCGACCGGCTGCTCGTGGCGGCCGAGTCGTGGGCTCGGGAGTCGACCGACGACGACGGTGTATCCCGGATGGAGGACGAAACCGTGCGTGAGGCACTGGGCCGCACCGTCATCGACTTAGAGGTGTCGCGCCTCCTTCAGCGTCGGGTGGCGTGGATGGCCGAAGCGGGAGAGACGGTCATCGCCGAGGGGCCGATGTCGAAGCTGTTCAGCTCCGAAGCCCTCAAGGATCGGGCTCAGGACATGGTCGAGGTGGTGGGCCCTGACGCCCTGCGGAGTTACTTCGACCCTTCGGCACCATCCCACGGCGTGATCGAGCACATGCTCCGGTTTTCGTTGGGGACGACGATCTACGCAGGCACCAGCGAAATCCATCGCAACATGATCGCCCAGCGGGGTCTGGGACTCCCGCGCAGCGGGTAGCCGCCGAACCGCCCGTTGGCTGCCACCTGAGGGTGGTGGCGGAGTGGTGGCGGAGTGGTGGCTGCCACCTGTTTCTGCACTAGTACTTCTCGAACGCATCTCTCTACGAATGGAGTCACCATGTCCGATCCCGTCGTCCTCTCGGCCTGCCGCACCGCAGTGGGTACCGCCTACCGGGGCACCCTGACTGAGACCACAGCCTTCGACCTCGCGGAGACAGTCACCGTCGAGGCCCTGCGCCGGTCCGGTCTCGAGCACGGGGACATCGATGACCTCATCCTGGCCGAGAACCTCTACGGAGGTGGGGTGGTCGCACGGTATGTCACGGCCAAGGCCGGCCTGACCGACATCCCGGGGATGGCGCTCAACCGCCATTGTGCTGGCGGACTGTCAGCCGTGCAGGTAGCTGCCGGTTCGATCGCGGCAGGGATGGACGACGCCATCATCGCCGGTGGCACCAACTCCCAGTCGACCTCGCCCTCGTCGCGCTGGCAGGAGCCAGGGGCGCCCGAAGCCACCGATGGGTGGATCTCCCCGAGCCATCCGGGCACACCCGATGCTCCCTCACTCGACATGTCGATCACCGTGGGCTGGAATACCGCCGTCGAAGCAGGACTCACTCGTGAGCAGCTCGATGCTTGGGGCTACCGCTCCCACATGCGTGCTGTGGCCGCCATTGACGAAGGCCGGTTCGTCCAAGAGATCGTCCCGATGACCATCACCAAGGGGGGAGAGATGCTCACATGGGAGGTCGATGAGCACCCTCGGCGGTCGAGCACGCTGGAGAAGATGGCGTCGCTGGCACCGCTGCACCCCGAAATCGAGGGATTCTCGATCACCGCGGGTAACTCGGCCGGCCTCAACGACGGGGCTGCGGCCCTCTGTCTGGCCTCGGCTGACCTCGCTGCCCGCCGCCAGCTCACCCCGTTGGCCACCATCCGGTCCTGGGCATCCGTAGGGGTGGCACCAGCCCGGACGGGCATGGCGCCGATCGATGCCATTCCTAAAGCCCTGGGTAGAGCTGGCCTCGGCATCGGTGACGTCCACCTGTTCGAGATCAACGAGGCCTTTGCCGCTGTTCCGGTGGCCACCTGTGCTGCGCTCGATCTGGACGAAGAGATCGTGAACGTCTCGGGCAGCGGGTGCAGCCTGGGCCACCCGATCTCTGCCACCGGCGCCCGGATGCTGGTGACGTTGATCTACGAACTGAACCGTCGGGGCGGCGGCATCGCCGTGGCCGCCATGTGTGCCGGTGGCGGCATGGGGTCAGCCCTGGTGATCGAGGTAGCGGGCTGAGTCAGCACCGGCTGGAGTCAGAGTCCGCCTGAGCCAGGGTCCAGCTGGGCCAAGACTCCCGAGAGGCACCAGCGCACCAGTTCATCAGGGGTGATGGCATCGCGGCCAGCATTGGCGCCCAGCACCCGTCGGTCCAAGATGGAGATCAAGGTGTGGGTCACCAACTCGGCCTGGACGGCCACGACCAGGTCGTCCCGGAAGGTGCCGTCGGCCACTCCTGGAGCCAGCACCTCGGCCACCAAGTCCACATAGGGGGAGATGGTGGCGGCGAACTCGTCGGTCCGGGTGGCCGCTAGGTGCCATTGGAAGAGCACCATGCCCCGCGAGGCGGGGTCGTCGGTCTCGGGGGTTCCGAACGTGGAGCGCACCAGTGCCTCGAACCGGTCCCGAGGAGTGGTCTGGGCATCGACGTGTTGGCGCACGATGGCCAAGTGGTGCTGGACGGTCTCTTCGATCAGAGCCAGCAACAGGTCGTCCTTGGTGGCGAAGTGCTGGTAGAAGGAGCGCAGCGACAGCCCCGAGCGGTCCACGACTTCTTGGACGGTGAAGTCGGCCTTTCCCGTGGTGCGGAGGAGGTCGACGGCAGCGGCAATGAATATGCCTCCCCGAGTGATGGCCTTCTGACGTGCATCTTTGAGGGTGCGCTCGACGGTGCGCTCCTGCCACTGCACAGGTCCCGCGCGTTCTTCGGTCATCGATGCACCTCGTCGGTCGGGAGCGGCTCACCCTCGCACCGCTGCGGTTCGGCGGGCAGTTCTCCGGGGTGCACGGAGTATAGAAGGGGTGTTTTCATCAGGTCCGGGTATGGTCCCCGGGGGTCCGACTTCCCCATGGGCCTGCAACTGGGAGCCGCAGCAGGTGGCCGCAGCAGGGAAGGGGCAAGGTCGAAGGGTCAGCCGAGGTCGAGCGACCGACCGATGATCTCTTTCATGATCTCGGTGGTCCCGCCGTAGATGGTGGTGACCCGGGCATCTACGTAGGCCTTGGCGATCGGATACTCGCTCATGTAGCCGTAGCCGCCGTGGAGTTGGAGGCACCGGTCCACCACTCGGCCCTGCAGCTCCGTACACCACCACTTGGCCATAGCTGCCTCCTCGGCGGTGAGGTCACCACAGTTGAGCGCCAGAACGCACCGGTCGATGAAGGTCTGGCCGATCTCTACTTCGGTGGCCAGTTCGGCCAGCGTGAACCGGGTGCTCTGGAATGAGCCGATGGGCACACCAAAGGCGCTCCGGTCGCGCACATAGGCGATCGTCCAGTCCAGCGCAGCTCGGGCCCCGGCTAGCCCACCAGCCGCCAGCGACAAGCGCTCTTGTCCCAGATTGGCCACGAGTAGGCCGAACCCTTCGCCCTCGTTGCCGAGGAGGTTGTCTACCGGGATCCGGCAGTCGGTGAAGAACAGCTCAGCAGTGTCCTGTGCGTGCAGGCCGATCTTGTCGAGGTTGCGCCCACGGGTGAATCCAGGCGTGCCTTCTTCCACGACCACCAGACTCATGCCTCGGTGGGCTTGGGTCGGGTCGGTCTTGACCGCCACGACCACCAGATCGGCGTTGATCCCGTTGGTGATGAACGTCTTGGACCCGTTGAGGACGAGCTCCTCACCGTCGCTGAGGGCAGTGGTGGCGATGGATGCTAGGTCCGACCCGGTGCCGGGCTCGGTCATGGCGATGGCGAGGACTCGTTCGCCCCGAGCCACCCCGGGGAGCCACCGGCGGGCCTGCTCCTCGGTTGTGTAGCGCAGCAAATAGGGGAGGGCGATGTCGTTGTGGAGCGCGAAGCCGAGCGCAGCTCCGTTCATCCCGACCCGGTGGAGCTCTTCGGTCAGCACCAGGTTGAAGCGGAAGTCATCGCTTCCCCCGCCGCCGTACTCGGTGGGCACGGCCATGCCCAGGAAGCCGTTGCGGCCAGCTTCGACGAAGACCGAGCGGTCCACGATGCCCGCTTGGTCCCATTCCTCGGACCGGGGCAGCATCTCGGTGGCGACGAAGCGCCGGAAGCTGGCCCGGAACTCCTCGTGCTCGTCCTCGAACAGGCTGCGTCGCATGATCTCCCCGTCTCGGCACCTCGGACCCGGAGGCCGTATCCTATGTTGTCGCAAGGCCAACGCTAGGCTGCGGCGCGTAGCCATGCGGCCACATCGGTGCCAGTCGCTCCGACGATCGGCACCATAGCGATCGGACCATAACGATCGGCACCATGATGATCGTCGCTAAACGGTGGGCGCCACTCGAGGGACGGGAACGATGACGGGAAACGAGCGCACGGGGATCCTGGCTTGGGGCATGTACCTGCCCTACTGGCGCCTGCAGCGCGCCGCCATCGGTGCCACGTTAGGCGGGCCGGCAGGACGGGGCACCCGAGCGGTGGCCTCCTACGACGAAGACACCACCACCATGGGAGTCGAGGCCGCCCGTCGGGCCTTACGCGCCCTGCGTGGCAGTCCGCCCGACGATCTCTACTTCGCCACCCCGGCCCCGACATATCTTGACAAGACCAACGCCACCGCCATCCACGCTGCTGTGGAACTGCCCGAGTGGAGCGGCGCCTATGACCTTCTGGGCTCGGTGCGGTCTTCGGTGGCTGCACTGCGCGCCGCCCAGACTCAGGCCGCATCGGGAGGAACCCGTAGCCTGGCCGTGGTCGCCGATCTGCGTACTGGTTTGGCCGGGGGGCCCGAGGAGCGCGACAGCGGAGATGGCGCCGCTGCCTTTGTCTTTGGACCAGGCAGTACCGACAACCCAATCGCGGCCGAGCTGGTGGCCCACGCTGCCGTGTCCAGCGAGTTCTTGGACCGTTGGCGTATCCCGGGTGATGCCGATTCCCAAGTATGGGAGGAACGGTTCGGCCAGGAGGTCTACGTTCCCTTGGTCGAGGCCGCCGCCGCCGAAGCCTGGAGACGGGCAGGGGTCGTGGCGGCCGACATCGACTACCTGGTGCTGGCCGGGCTGCACGTCCGAGGCGTGCAGGCCGCGGGGAAGTCGCTCGGCACCCGCCCCGAGGCCACGGTGGCCGACCGGTCGGCGGTGGTCGGCAATCTCGGGGCCGCCCAAGCGGGGATGCTGCTGGCAGATGCCCTCGAACAGGCCGCTCCGGGGGACCTGATCGCCGTAGTCGTGGTGGCCGACGGGGCTGACGTCTCCGTGTTCCGGGCCACCGACGCCATCACCGAGGTCCAGTCCGGACGGGCCGCGCTCGGGATGTCGACCGTGGCGGACTCGGTTGGTGCCGGTCGTGACGACCTGCCCTATGCCCGGTTCCTCACCTGGCGCGGTGGTCTGCGTCGCGAGCCGCCTCGCCGACCCGACCCGGAACGTGCGGGAGCGCCGGCCACCTGGCGCGTCACCCCGTGGAAGTCGGGTTTCACGGCCAGTGACTGCCGGGCCTGCGGCTTCCGCCACCTTCCCCCGTCACGGGTCTGTCTGCGGTGTCGGACGATCGACGAGATGGACCCGGTGCGCATGGCCGATGCCGTGGGGCGGGTGGCCACCTTCACCGTGGATCACCTGGCCTTCAGTCCGTCACCGCCCGTGGTCGGGGCCGTGGTGGACTTCGAAGGCGGTGGTCGCTATCGGTGCGAGATGACCGACGTGGATCCCGAGCGCCTGGCCATCGGTTCCCAGGTGGAGATGACCTTCCGGGTCCTGTCCACGGCCAAGGGCATCCACAACTACTTCTGGAAGGCCCGTCCGGTGGGAACGCTCACCGACGGTTCCGGCGACGAGCGAAATGGGGACGCATGAGCAGTAATGGGATTCGCGACCAGGTGGCTATCGTCGGCATGGGGTGCACCCCGTTTGGCGAGCGCTGGGACAAGAGTGTCAACGACCTGCTGGTCGATGCGGCCAAGGACACCATCGAGTCGGCCGGGGTCACCCTCGACGACATCGATGCGTATTGGCTCGGTACCATGACCTCAGGAGTGTCAGGAGTGGCACTGTCCAAGCCGCTGAAGATCGACTACAAGCCGGTGTCGCGGGTCGAGAACTTCTGTGCCACCGGCTCCGAGGCCTTCCGCAACGCCTGCTATGCCGTTGCCTCTGGTGCCTACGACCTCGCCATGGCCATCGGGGTGGAGAAGTTGAAGGACTCTGGGTTTTCTGGACTCACCGGGATCCGGCCCGTTGGTGACGGCACGGATGCCGCCCTGTCCTCGCCGGCTGCGTTCTCGTTCGTAGCTCCGGCCTACGCCCATCGCTACGGTGTCGATGCCGAGGAGATGAAGCAGGTGATGAGCCGCATTGCCTGGAAGAACCATCGCAACGGGGCGCTCAATCCTCGGGCGCAGTTCCGCAAAGAGGTTTCGCTCGAGACGATCACCAAGTCCCCGCGGGTGGCTGGCGATCTCGGTGTCTTCGACTGCAGCGGGGTGAGCGATGGGTCGGCGGCGGCCATCATCTGCCGGGCTGAGGATGCACACCGCTACACCGACAACCCGCTGTACGTAAAGGCGCTGAGCTTCGTGGCCGGCCCCGGTGGAGGCGCCAGTGACCCGGAGTACGACTACACGACCTTCCCCGAGGTGGTGCGCTCGGCCGAGGACGCCTATCGCCAGGCCGGGATCACCGACCCCCGGGCGCAGTTGGCCATGGCCGAGGTGCATGACTGCTTCACTCCAACCGAACTGGTACTGATGGAGGACCTCGGGTTCTCGGAGCGAGGACTCGGATGGAAGGACGTCATGGCCGGGGTATTCGACCTCGATGGCGATCTGCCGGTCAACCCTGACGGTGGCCTGAAGAGCTTCGGTCACCCCATCGGGGCATCAGGGCTGCGCATGCTCTTCGAGTGCTGGCTGCAGCTGCGCCACGAGGCCCCGCCCGAGCGCCAAGTGGCCACGGTGGGCCCGGGTCGGAACCTGGGGATGACTCACAACCTGGGCGGTGCCCCAGGAGAGTGCGTGAGCTTCGTGTCGATCGTGGGTCCTGAGCTCTCGGACTGAGGCTCAGGGCCAGTTAGGCGGGAACGTTGACGCCCATGAGGCCGGCCAGGTTGCCGCCCATGATCTTGGCCTTGGTGTCATTGTCCATGCCTTCGAGCTCGTCGACATAGGCGATCGGGTCGCCGAGCCCCTCCGGATGGGGGAAGTCACTGCCGAAGAGCACGTGGTCGGCTCCGACGAGGTCCACCAGCGACTGCAGGTTGTCCTCCCAGAACGGGTTCACGTAGACGTTGCGGAGGAAGGACTGACGCGGGTCCTCGGCGAACTCTTGGGGCATCTTGCTATACACGTCCCCGAGGTCGCCGAGCAGGGTGGGGACCCAGTTGGCCCCGTTCTCCACGGCCGCCACCTTGAGGTTGGGGAACCGGGTGAAGGCCCCATGGCACACCATGGCGGCCATGGTGTCGTAGATAGGCCGGCGTCCCTGGGAGAGCGCACGGAATGCCGAGGGCTGGAACGGCAGGAACTCTGAACTCGACTCCCACCAGTTAGCGATCTGGCTGTAGCCACTGTCGGAGGCATGCATACCTACGAGGAGCCCAGCCTCTTGGATGCGCTCCCAGATCGGGTCGAACTCGGGCAGACCGGGGGAGAGGGTGCCACGCAGCCCGGGCACGGGGGCCGGACGGATCAGGACGCAGCGGGCGCCGCGCTCGATGACCCACTCCAACTCCTCGAGGGCCTGGTCCACCAATCCCATGGCGATGACCGGGGTGGCGAAGATGCGGCCTTCGTAGTTGAACTGCCAGGTCTCGTACATCCACTCATTGAGGGCATGGACAATGACCTGGATGAGGTCGGGATCATCCTTCAATCGCTCTTCTATGAGGCTGGCCAGGGTCGGGAACATCAGGGCCCGATCGATCCCCTGCTCGTCCATGAGTTGCAGCCGGGGCGCCGGTTCACGGAAGGCGGGGAGGCACTTGATGGGATCACCGATGATCTCCCGGTAGCTCTTGCCGTCCGGGTTGCCCTTTCGGTAGTACTCCTCCTGGGCGCCCGGGGCGGCTACCACCACGAAGGTCGGGTTGGGGATGTACTCGCTGATCGTGCCCCGCACGACGATCTTGGTCCGACCTTTGATGTCGATGTACTCGATGGCCTTGGCGTACTGCTTAGGGAGGAACTTGGTCAGCGCTTCCTCGGTCTCGTACATGTGGTTGTCAGCGTCGAAGATCGGAAAATCCAGGTCTCGTGATGCCACAATTCTCCCCTTTGGCCATGTCCGATGCGGCAAGCAGATCGCCGACACGCCGGATCAGCACCCCCGGGAGCCCGGATGGTGCATCTCTTGTGATGAGAATGACATTATCACCGGCTCTCAGGCGTCTCAAGGAGGGGTACACGGCCGCCCGGGGAGAGTGAGACGGCCGCCCGGGGAGAGGAAGCCAGTAGCGCAACGGGAGCCGGCCTGGGGGCAGGCCGGTTGGTGGCCGAGGGAGTTGATCCGAGCAGCGGGTCCAGGCACAATGGGCCCGGACCTGGCAGGATGCCCCGAGGCGTCACCGACAGACGCCCTGGGAGGGACATCGTGGAGTTAAAGCCGGGGACCAGGTTCGAGAGCCAAGTGTGCGAGACCGAGGTCGTGGTGGTCAAGCCCGGCAGCGGTGGAGAGCTGGCCTGTGGCGGTGCGCTGGTCGTGCCACTGAACTCGGGACCAACTGGGGATGCCGCGTTGGTCGAGGGTCATGATGGCGGCACCATGTTGGGTAAGCGCTACAGCGACGAGACGTCGGGCGTGGAAGTCCTGTGCGTGAAGCCGGGGATCGGTGCGCTCAGCATCGACGGCCGGATGCTCGAGCTCAAGACAGCCAAGGCACTGCCCTCTTCCGACTGAGCTCCACCCTGGGCCTTCGGCTCACGGCTCTGACTTGCGTGCCGACTTCACTGGCGGGGCCGAGCGCCAGTCATCCATCCCGTCATCGACGGTGGCGACGGGATAGCTGTTTTCGTGGACCTCGGCCCAGTGTGCGTGGTTCAGCTCGTGGAGAGTGAAGCAGGCGTTCAGCGAGTTATAGAAGCCCATGTTGTCGACCGTCTGGTTGACCGACTCCTTGATGAGCAGCGCCGTCATGGTCGGGAGGCCGGCGATGCGGCGGGCGAACTCCAGCGTCTTGTCGACGAGCTGATCGGCGGGGAATACCTTGGACACCATGCCCAGGCGATGGGCCTCATCGACGTCGAGCGAGTCTCCGGTCAACATGAGCTCTTTCGTCTTGCGAGGACCGAACTCCCACGGGTGGGCGAAGTACTCCACGCCGCACATCCCGAGCCGAGTGCCGACCACATCGGCAAAGGAGACGTCGTCGGCGGCCACGATGAGGTCGCAGGCCCACATCAGCATCAGGCCAGCCGCGAACACCGTGCCGTGTACCTGGGCGATGGTGATCTTGCGCAGGTTCCGCCATCGACGGGTGTTCTCGAAGTAGTAGTGCCACTCTTGGAGCATGCGCCCCTCGGCCCCACCGCGCGTGCCGCCGTTGCCCAATCGCGTCGGGTGGGGGTTGTCTGAACGCCACTCGGCCATGGCCACCTTGGAACCCATGTCGTGGCCAGCCGAGAACATCGGACCCATGCCGCCCAGGATCACCACACGGACGGTGTCGTCGGCTTCGGCCCGCATGAAGGCCTCGTCTAGTTCGACGAGGAGTCCCCGGTTCTGGGCGTTGCGGGCTTCTGGGCGGTTCAACATGATGCGGGCGATGCGGCCCTCGTCGAGGGTCTCGTATTGCACGAACTCTTCGGACATGGCTGCTCCTGGGGTGACGGGGCCGCTAATCGGCCGGACGGGCACTGCGAACAAGGTGGGTTGGCCGGCCACCTTCGTTCCTTGGCTGGGAATCTAGGACACTTGGTCGTCTGGTGCCGGGGTGATGGAAAACGATGCAGTGGCCACCGCGCACAGGGTGCCGGTGCCGGCGTTCGCGCCGGCGTCGAAGATGTCGACGGTGACGACGGCTGATCGGTTGCCCCGGCGGACGACGGTGGCCACGGCCCGGGCCGGTCCTGCGGTCACACCCCGGAGATAGTGGACGGAGAGATCTGAAGTGGCCACCGCGTTACCCGGCTCCCCGGCCAGCACCGCCCGTCCGGCCACGATGTCGACCAGCGTGGCGATGATGCCGCCCTGGAGCGCACCGCGGGGGTTGCTGACGCGGCCATCTAGGGTCAGCTCGACAGCCAGGTCGGCCCCTGCCGCGTCGACATCACGCATGTCGAGCTGCTGGAGCAGGTGACCGCCGGAGGCGACGACCTGGTTGTGCTCGTCGAGCACCCGGGCCCGGTCCGTATCACGGTCGTTGCGGTCGTCACGGTCGTCACGGTCGTTGCGGTCGTCACCACTGACGGTGCTGGGTTTGACGGCGCCGGTCACTGACCGCCGGCGATGGTCTTGGTCTCAAGGTGCTGCTCGAAGCCCTCACGGCCGTTCTGGCGGCCCACACCGCTGCCCTTGTAGCCGCCGAACGGTGATGCCGCGTGGTAGTAGATCCCGCCGTTGACGCTGACCGTGCCGGCCCGAATCCGTCTCGCTACACCCATGGCACGCTCCTCGGACGCCGAACTCACTGCGCCTGAAAGCCCGTACTCGCTGTCGTTGGCGATCCGGACCGCATCGTCGTCATCGCGGAAGGGGATGAGCACCAGGACGGGGCCGAAGATCTCTTCTTGGGCGATGCGCATGGAGTTGTCGACATCGGCGAAAAGGGTCGGCTCCACGAACCACCCCTTGTCGAGGTGTGCTGGCCGACCGCCCCCAGTGACCAGGCGTGCGCCCTCGGCCACACCGGTCTCCACGTAGCCGAGCACACGCTCGCGTTGGGTGGCGTTGATGAGTGGCCCCATGATGTTTCCGGGGTCCGTCGGGTCACCGTAGGTGACGCCCTCCATGGCTACTTTGGCCATCTCGACGGCTTCGGCATAGCGCGACTCGTGGACGAGCGTGCGGGTGAGCATGGCGCAGCCCTGACTGGCGTGCATGCACATGAATCCGAAGAAGGCCATCTTGGTCTCGAGGTCGCCGTCGTCGAGGATGATGTCGGCCGACTTGCCGCCTAGCTCCAAGAAGAGGCGCTTGAGGGTCGGGGCGCCAGCAGCCATGATCCGCCGGCCGGTGGTCGAGGAACCGGTAAACGAGATCAGGTCCACCCTCGGGTCGGTCACCAGCTGTTCGCCCACCAAGTGATCCGAGGAGGCCACCACGTTGACCACCCCGGCCGGGATGTCGGTCTGCTCGGCGATGAGCCGGCCGATCCGGGTGGCGTTCCACGGCGTGTCGGGTGCTGGCTTGATGATCATGGTGTTCCCGGTGGCCAGGGCCTGACCGAGTTTGCCGATGGTGATCTCGAAGGGGTAGTTCCAAGGGATGATGGCGCCCACCACACCCATGGGCTCCTTGACCACCTTCTGCCAGCTCGGGACGCCGAAGTTCTGGTTGTCGGGAAGATCGCGCTCCCACTCGAAGGAGTCGATGTACTCAGCTGGCCACAACAAGCCCTCGGCCAGCGGGGCATCGAGTTGGGCCAGATAGGTAGTCATGACTGGGCAGCCCACCTCGGCCACCAGCTCGGCCCGTAGCAGCTCCTGCTCGCCCACGATGGCTTCATGAAGCTGGCGCAGGCACCGCTGACGGAAGGCTCGGTCGGTTGACCACGACGTGTCGTCGAAGGCCCGTCGGGCTGAGTCGATAGCCCGGTCCATGTCGGCGGCCGTGGCGTCAGAGGTCTGTCCGATGACCTCTTCGGTGGCTGGGTTGACATTGTCGAAGCGGCCACCATCGGAGGCGTCTACAAGGTCGCCGTCGATGAGCAGGCGGGACTCGCCGTTGGGTGCGGTTTCAGACATGTCGATGCTCCTGTCGTGGGGCTGCTGGGCGTGGAACTGACGGGTTCGGTGCTGATGGTTTCGGTACTGATGGTTGTGCGGCTCGCAGCAGACTGGAGGAGGCGGTCGACAGCATCATCGGCGCAT
>CAIVIS010000088.1 GCA_903906055.1 uncultured Acidimicrobiaceae bacterium | reverse complement strand
CGGTCTGCCCACCATGGTCATCGCCCATTCGACCGGCCTGGTGGCTGCAGTCACCGAGGTCCTGTCCGGCACCAGCCGGGTGGCCGGATCGCTGTCGTCGGGGCTGCACCATGCCCGGGCCGCCCACGGTTCCGGGTTCTGCACCTTTAACGGATTGGCCGTCGCTGCCCGTGCGGCCAGCGATCTGGGGACCGAGCGGATCCTGGTCCTCGATCTCGACGCCCACTGCGGCGGTGGCACCCGGTCGATGACCGACCCGTCGTCGGTGGTCCAGATCGACGTGTCCACCAACCTGTTCGACCGGTGGGCACCCACTGGTGACGACGCCCTGCTCATCGCTACCAGCCAGGACTACCTAGAGCGGGTGGACGAGGCCCTAGCGCTGTGTGACCAGGTCGGTCCGTTCGACCTGGTCCTCTACAACGCCGGCATGGATCCGTTCGACAGCGGTGTGTCGAAGGGCATGCTCGAGATCCGCGAGCAGAAGGTGGCCGAGTGGGCCGCGGCTCGTGAGCACCCACTGGTGTTCGCACTGGCCGGTGGGTACACCAGCAGGCTGTCCATGGCCGAACTGGTCGACCTGCACCTGCTCACTGTCGGAGCGTTCGCATGAGCGGCCGCCACGACTCTGGTGACGGTGCTGGCGAGGGTACTGACGGCGGTGTCGATGGCGGTACTGATGGTGGCGTTGGTGATGGCGTCGATTACTCGGCCGACGAGTTCGATATGCAGAGCCTTGTGACGTGCGGTGGGTACCACCCATCTTTGCCACTGGGTGATGCCCCTGGTGAGCTGCACGACGAAGAGGGCAAGTTCTCCGCCGTCAACGCTTTGGATGCCTCGGGTTCGGTGCCGGCCTGGCCCGAGACCCTCTACGACCTGCTCGACATCGACGACGAGGACTCCTCGGGGCCGATCCACGAGCGGACCACCACTGTCTTTGAGATGGAGCGGGGCCATGCCTCGGTGCTCCAGGAGTTCCGCCTGCGTCCCGGCCGCTGGCTGCTGTGGGTCGAACTCGACAACATCACTTGTGCGACCTGCGGGGAGAGCGACGGCCGCTACCTCCAGTTCGCCTTTTTGGAGCGGGCGGGAGGGGTGATCGGCGAGTGCGCCGACAACGCCATGCTCGACGAATGCTGCAAGTACACCTCTGAACAGGTGGATGCCCTGCACGCACTCGGTTGGATCGACCCCATCGAGGGGACCACCCCCAACCTTCACCGGTTCGCCACCACTGATGACGAAGTGGCGGCACTGGCCGTACTCACCATGCGGACGCTGTGTGAAGTGTTCGGACTCGGTCCCGAGGCCCAGGTGCGGACCATGTTTCAGGAGCGGATCCTGGGGGAGCGGAGCGCTTGATGACCGATGATTCCATGGAGGAACAGTTGCCCGACAAGGTGGAGGACGGCGTAGAGGAAGAGTTGCCCGACAAGGTGGAGGACGGCGTAGAGGAAGAGGATGATGATGAGTGCGAGCTACCCGACGTGGCGACCGAGGAGCAATGGTCCGAGTTGGACGAGTTGATCGCCCCGATGCTCAAGGCCGGGTGGTTGGTCGATGGGCTCTTCGGCGGTTTCGGTGGGGATGCCGCCTTGATAGTGCGGGCTGAGCTCGTTCGCGATGGGATGGACGGGCTGGAGGTCCATGTCGAGGTCGACGATGACGGATGGGTCGATCTCTACCTGGCACCTCTTGACTGGGAGGAAGACCAGGCCATCGAGAGAGAGGAGCTGGTGTCGCAGTCAGACGGAGGCGGGTGCCTGTTCAAGGTGTACGAGGAGCGAGGGTGGCTCGTTCCACCTCCGCCAGCCCGACCTCGGTACCGCCGAAGCCGGCCCTGACGAGCCACTTGACCTTCCAGTCAGACCGTCACACTCACAAGTTATCTTGCTACAATGGACGCAAAGCCGACCATCGCATCCAGTGCTCGAAGGCATCAGGTGAGCGACGTGGACATCCACCACGCCTTCGATCATCCGATGTGGGTCACACGATGTGGATCGACGATCTCGACGACGGATTCCTCATGGCAGTTGGCCCGGGCACGACCGGTCGGCTCCTGGAGATCGGGATCGTCGAGGGAGCGGACGGCCCGGTGGTCGTCCATGCCATGCCGGCCCGAGCGAAGTATGTGAGGTGAGCACCATGCCGAGGAGTACCCAAGAGATCATCGACCAAGCGGATGCGCTGGCGCGTCGGTTCGAGGACCACGTTCCCGACATAGACAACACCAAATCGGCAGACTCGCTGATGGGTGTGCGCCAGGCCTTCCTATCCCGGGCAGATTCGGAAAGGGTCCTCATGGATGCAGTAGCAAGTGCCCGGATCGACGGCCAGAGCTGGTCGGCCATCGGCACGATGCTCGGCACATCGGGCGAGGCAGCCCGCCAGCGGTATGGGACTCCCGTGGCCCGGGCCTGAGCGCAGACCCCAGATCTCCGCACATCCACCGACCCCACCCAACGGAACCCTCAGTACTCCATCACCACCCGCACTGACGTACGGATCCGTTCAGCACCTCGGGGATTCCACGACCAACAGCGCTCTACCAGGATCGTCATGGTGAAATGCACTGGCGCCGCCCGTCTGCTCCTAGGGGTCGTGGATTCATGACCAACGAAGAAGGCACGCTGCACTAATAAAATGTATAAAACCAGCAGAATGCACGGATAAACAGTAGAATACCTGCACAATCGAGGTGAGAGGGGGTAGTTTTGGCCAAGAAACCTGTGCCTCCGGGCCCCCACGGGGTACTGACCCGCCTTGATGCTGACAATGAGAGCCGACTGCTGCGCTCGG
Source organism: uncultured Acidimicrobiaceae bacterium (assembly GCA_903906055.1). Classification (GTDB taxonomy): domain Bacteria; phylum Actinomycetota; class Acidimicrobiia; order Acidimicrobiales; family RAAP-2; genus Bog-756. The sequence goes on along the minus strand of CAIVIS010000088.1, from coordinate 1,402 downwards.
CCAAAACCGGCGCCGCCCTTCGGCTGGCCCCCGGGCTCTACGCCGTTGGGGCAACATTGCCGCCCGAGCAGGTGGCCCGCCACCACATGCATACCATCGCCGCCCACTACTGGCCGGGCGGCGTCCTGTGCGGGCGCACCGCCATGGCTGGGGGAATCCCCGACGACGGAATTCTCTTCGTTGCCCACCCGGAGCCCGGTCGCAAGAACGAGGTGCGACTTCCCGGTCTAGTGCTCTGGCCCATCACGGCACCCGGGCCAGTGCCGGGGGACATGGAGCTGCCCCAGGGACTCCACCTCTCCGGCCCAGCTCGAGTGCTGGTCGAAAACATCGACGTGCGGGGGCGGCCGGCGCTCCATCGGGCTGGCACCGTGGCCGTCGAGGACCGCATCGACGCACTCGCTCGGTCAGGGGGCACCGGTCGGATCCAGGGCGTCCTCGACCAACTCGACGTCATCGCTGGCTCGTTTCCACCGAACGCAGTTGCGGCCGTGCGAAAACGCTTGGTGGCCGTGCTCGGGACGGTCACGGGCGGCTTCACGGCAATGTCTGGGCACCTCGCGGCCCGCCTCGATGGCGCTCCCTTCGACGGGTTCCGCCTGCAGATGGTCGAGGCCCTGGTCGATCTCTTGGAGCGGCGGCCTCCGCGTCCGCTCGCCGCCCTGCCACCGGTGAGCCGGTGGGAATGGCTGGCGTTCTTCGAGGCGTACTTTTCCAACTTCATCGAAGGCACGGAGTTCGGCGTGGATGACGCTCGTCGGATAGCGGTCGATGGGGTCTTCCCAGCGGCCCGGCCGGCCGACGCTCACGACGTGTCGGCTACCTACCGGTTGGCCGTGAGTCCCACCGACCGGGTACGGGTCCCGGCCAACGGTGACGACCTGATCGACATCCTCCAAGCCAGGCACAGCACGCTCATGGCAGTGCGCCAGGACAAGCGTCCAGGTGAATTCAAGGAGCTCAGCAACTACGCCGGCGGCTACCAGTTCGTGGAGCCTGCCCTCGTGGCCGGGACCCTCAAACAAGGCTTTGCCGCACTCGACCGGCTTCATAGTCCTCTGGCCCGGGCGACAGCCATGATGTTCCTCGTCACCGAGTGCCACCCATTCGACGACGGAAATGGCAGGGTCGCTCGGCTTACGGCCAATGCGGAGCTTTCCGCTGCTGGCGAAGTCCGAGTCCTCGTGCCCATCGTCATGCGTAACGACTACATCGCGAGCCTGTCGGGCATCTCGAGGGGTACCGGTCCAGGCCAGCCACTCATCGCCGTACTCGAGCACCTCCAACGGTGGTCTGCCGCGGTCGATTGGAGCACGTACGAGGGTGCTGGCAAGACTCTCACCGAGTGCAATGCCTACCTCGACGCAGGAACAGCAGCCTCACGAGGACAACGACTCCTCTT
>CAIVIS010000087.1 GCA_903906055.1 uncultured Acidimicrobiaceae bacterium | reverse complement strand
GGCCATGCCGATGGTCTTGGCATTCCCCTCGACCAACGCCCGGGCCGTGATCATCTCGCTCACGTAGAGCCCGGCCCCGTAGCTGCGGCACAGGGTCCGAAACGCGCTGTTGGTCACACCGGCCATGGGAGCCAGCACCACGGGCAGGTCGACGGCCAGGTTGCCGATCATGAGTCCGGCGAATGGTCGGTCCCCGGCAGATGGCACGGAGGTTGGAGGCATGGTGGCTGGGGTCACGTCGGCTGCGGGCATCAGAGTCGTGGGGTTCATCAGGCCGCGTCCCGCCACAGGTCGGTGATGGCGATGCCCAGGTCGGCCAGGAGCGAGCGGAGCGCCGGAAGCGATAGTCCGATCACGTTGCCGTGGTCGCCGACGATCCCATCCACGAAGGGAGCAGATCGGCCATCCAGGGTGAAGGCGCCGGCCACGGCCAGGGCGTCGGGGGTGGCCAGGTAGGCGTCGAGCTCGGTATCAGTGGTGATACCGAACCGCACGGTGGTGCTGACGACGACTACGGCCCGGGATTGGGTGGCTTCGTCGATCAGGCAGTGCCCGGTGTGCAGCATGCCGGCCCGGCCTCGCATGGCCGTCAGCCACATGCGGGCCTGCTCGACAGAGTCCGGCTTGCCGTGCGGGCGGCCGTCGAACTCCAAGATGGAGTCGCAGCCGAGCACCAGGTCGCCACCGTCGATGCGGGCCACGGCATCGGCCTTGCGGACAGCCAGACGCATGGCGGAACCGGGAATGTCGTCCGGATCGACGTCGTCTTCGGGTGCGCCGCTGACCACGACCACCGGGTCGATTCCGGCATCTTGCAGGAGCTTCAGGCGCGCCGGGGAGCCCGAGGCAAGAATCAAAGTGCGGACCGGCATGGGTCAAGCCTAGAGGGATGGTCAAGAGGCTGGGTCAGCCCGTTGGGGCCAGGTCCGCCAGGCTGGCTAGGGAGCCACAGCGAAGGCGATGGACGTGTCCGTGGCGCCCGTTCGGGCAGCCATCGTGCCTGTCACCCCAGAATGCGCGATCCTGATGGGATGAGTGACACCGGCATCACCATTGCCCCCAACCTCGCCGACCCCCAGTTGGACGGTGACCATGAGCGGATGTCCCACATCGTGCTCGAGGGATTCACCCCCAAGAAGGGCGACTACATCTCGGCCGGACCCTCGGTAGTGGAGGGGATGGTCAACGGGACGGCCGTCAAAGCTCTGTGCGGCAAGATCTGGGTACCGGGCCGGAACCCGAAGAAGTACCCGGTCTGTCCGACGTGCAAGGAGATCGCCGAGGGACGTGGGTGGCAGGTTCCTGCTGGCTGAGCCCCGGCATCCTTGATGTCCGGAGTGTAGGTTTCGTCAACGGGTGGGGACCCCGACCACGGGCCGGATTACCTCGATCCCGAACGAGCATCCCGGGGGGGATCATGGAACCAAGCCAGACATCGCCCGCTCGACTCAGTCGGCTTCGGATTCCGGTGATTGCCGCATGCGCGGTGATGGCGGCATCGATGCTGTCGGCCTGTTCGTCGACGCAGACGATCGGCCAGACCCACTCCTCGTCGGCGGGGCCTCCCATTCCGGCATCGGCCTTCGACGACACCACCGGCGTGACAGCAAAGACAGTCACCATCGGGAACGTCACCACCGAGGTAGCCGGCCTGTTTACCGGTGCCGTAGTGGGCACTGAGGCCTATGCCGCTTACGTGAACTCGCAAGGGGGTGTGAACGGGCGGACGATCATCGTGCACGGAGTGGACGACGGGTTCGCCGGTGCGACCAACAAGCAGGCCACGCAGTACGCACTGCAGAACGACTTCGCCATCGTGGGCAGCGTCTCTCTCGAGGACAGCTTTGGTGGGACGGTGATCGCCGCCAATCCGCAGCTGCCTGACGTCTCTGCCTCGTTGGACCCGGCCACCCGAGCACTTCCGAACAACTTCAGCCCCAACCCGACCAAGGACGGCTACCCCCTCGGCCCGCTGACCTATTTCAAGAAGAAGTTCCCAGCCCAGATCCTCCACGCCGCCACCATCATCGCCGATCTGCCGGCAACCATTCGGGCCTGGCACAACGAGAAGGCCGCCATGGAACACCTCGGCTACCACGTGCTGGCCGACCCAGCGCTCCCGCCGACCCAGACGGACTTCACTCAGCAGATCGTGGCCATGAAGAATGCCGGGGTCCAGATCCTCTTCCTCGAGCAAGAGCCTCAGAACTACGCGTCGGCCATCTTCCGTGACCTGCGTCAGCAGAACTTCCATCCGGTCGTGGTGCTGGGCACCCCGTCCTACTCCAAGCAACTGGTGGTCAACTCGGGCGGTGCGGACGCAGTGGATGGTGCCTACCTGACTCAGGCATCGTCGCTCTTCCTGGGTGAGGACGCCGGAGTGATCCCGGCTATCTCGACGTTCAACACCTGGGTCCAGAAGGTCTCACCGGGGTTCCCCACCGACTTCACGGCCCTCGAAGGCTGGCTCTGTGCCGAACTATTCGTCGATGCGCTGCGCAGCGCGGGTAGCAACCCGACTCGAGGCTCGGTGCTCCAAGCGCTCCGTCACATCACCTCGTTCTCGAGTGGCAATCTCATCCCGGTGAGCAATCCGGCGGGCAAGGTACCGATCACCTGCTATCTGATCGGACAGGTCGTGGGGGGAGCATTCCAGCGCCTCGACGACCCGCCGGTGAGCGGCCCGACACACGGCTACCGGTGCGACCAGCCGTACTACTCAACCAGCTGAGCGGCACCTCAGGAGAGAGTTGCCAGCGATGCCGTCAATTGTGCTACAATGTGTACCAAATGAGTGATTCGGTGGGTGTCCGTGAACTGCGTCAGCAGGCCAGCGCGCTGCTTCGTCGGGTCCGCAACGGCGAGTCGATCGACGTGACGGACCACGGACGACCGGTGGCCCGGCTCGTACCGATCCACCCCGGCACGCTGAACCAGTTGGTGGCAGAGGGTCGGGCGGTCGGAGGAGAGGGCGCCCTCCTCGAGGTCGCCGACCAACTGGGCCTGCCTGTTGCCTCGACCGGGGTGAAGACCCCGTCGGAGGCGCTGTCGGAGCTGCGCACTGATGAGCGGTGATGTCGCCTACCT
>CAIVIS010000086.1 GCA_903906055.1 uncultured Acidimicrobiaceae bacterium | reverse complement strand
GTCGTCGTGGTCGGGCCTACGGTCCCGCTTGCGCTCTGACAGGCGACGCTTTTCGGCGAGCCGGCGCTCCTTGGCCCCCTTGGACGGCCGGGTAGGACGCCGAATCTTCTCCACATGGAGCGCGGCCACCATCCGCTCGCGGAACCGCTCCACGGCTAACTGCCGGTTACGCAACTGCGACCGCTCGTCGTCAGCCACCACCCGCACTTCCGTGCCCAGGCGCTCGATGATGCGGGCCCGCTGATACGGCCCCAGCGATGGTGACGCCGACACATCGAACCGGAGCTCGACCCGGGTGGCCACCTTGTTGGCGTTCTGACCACCGGGCCCACCGCTGGCACTGAACTTGAACTGGAGCTCCGACATGGGAATCCGGACCGAAGACGAGATCCGGACCGACTCGGGTCCGACAGCGTCGGCACTGTCCGGGCGAGGACTCATCGACGATCACCGAGGAGCAAGAACGGCAGTTGCACGCCCTGAACCTACCGGGCGGTGGATCGCCAGTCCTACACTCCGAGGATGACCACGCCAACACGTACATCCAGCCGCTCCGACGACCGCTTCGCCGGACAGGTCGTCTTGATCACCGGGTCGTCTTCTGGCATCGGTGAAGCCACGGCTCGTCAGTTCGCCGACTGCGGGGCCACCGTGGTCATCAACTCCGTCCACTCCGTCGATGCGGGCCGAGCCCTGGCCGCCGAGCTACCTCTGGCCTCTTACGTCCAGGCCGATATCGCCGACGAAGCTGACGCCAAACGACTCATCGAACAGGTGGTGGACTCCCACGGCCGGCTCGACGTCCTGGTCAACAACGCCGGGACGACCGCTGTCATCCCCCACGGCGATCTCGAGGCGGCCAACCCCGAGGTATGGCGACGCATCTTCGACACCAACGTGATCGGCACCTGGCAGCTGACCGTCGCCGCCGTTCCTCACCTCCGAGCAGCCGGGCACGGCCAGGTGATCAACGTCTCCTCGTTGGCTGGCGAGCGGCCGGTGGGCAGTTCCATCCCCTACGCCTGCTCGAAGGCTGCCATGTCCCACATGACCAGGCTGCTGGCCAACACGCTCGGGCCCGACATCCGGGTCAATGCCGTAGCCCCGGGGCTGGTCGACACCCCGTGGACCGAGGACTGGACCGTGGTGCGCCAATTCGTGCAGGCCCAGGCTCCGCTGCAGCGTTCGGCCACCCCCGAGGATGTGTCCGAGGTGATCATGGGCCTGGCCCGCTCGACGTACGTCACCGGCGAGGTGGTCCTGGTCGACGGCGGACTCAGCCTTCGCTAATTTCGGCAGCTTGGTGAGATGAGAGGCAACTGACATCGGGCACCGCCACACCCTGGACGACAATCAACGGCATGACCGGGGATGGCGCCGAGGAGTACCTGAACCGGGCTGTGGTCTTCCCACTTGACCCAACGCCTGCCCAGGATCGCCTGCTCCGGTCCTACTGCGGAGCAACTCGGTTCGCGTAGAACTGGGCGCTCGGGCAGGTGAAGGAGACCCTCAGCCGCCGTGCCGCCGAACGTGAGTCGGGGATCGCAGAGGCCGACCTCGCGCCCGCGCAGACGTGGCACCCCAAACTCTTGGGCAAGGAGTGGGACGCAGCGAAGGAGGAGCCTTCTCCTTGGCGGCCCGAGGTGTCGATGCACGCCTTCCGATCGTCCGTCCAAGAAGGTCACCATCTCGCATGTCGGTGGGCGTTGGCAGGAATCGGCACTGGAGCGGTATCTGATCCAATACCAGATCCGGCCAGTATTTCAATCAGTGGTGTGGCCTCCAGCACCAGGCCAGTCCGCTAGTCGGCTCGACCGAGCCGCCACACCATGTGGGCTTGGGAAGGAAAGTGGGCGAGCACCCGCTCCTCGTAGGGGGTGAAGCCGAGGCGTTCAGCCACTGCCTGGGAGCGGGTGTTCTCCGGCAGGATCAGGCTGTAGAGAGCGTCTTGCGCCAACTGATCGAATCCATAACGAACGGCCCGTTGCCCGGCCTCGGTGGCGTACCCGAGCCCCCACGCCGCCGGGTCGAGCATCCATCCGACCTCCACCCCGGGCCAGTCGTCCTCCGGTCGCCAGTGCAGTCCGGCCCGGCCGACGAAGCGCCCGCTCCCCCGCTCCTCGATAGCCCACTGGCCCAGGTCGCGCAGGGCCCACAGCCCAGACAACGACAGCATCGCCCGCCATGCGCCATCCATGGAGAACTCCGCTGGGAGATGGAGCGACGCCCGCACCTCGGGGGTGGTCATGATGGCGTGGAGGTGGTCGAGATCGTCGACACGGAACGGTCGGAGCACCAATCGCTCGGTGGTCAAGGTGGGGCACTCGGCCATAGAGATAAGTCAACCATCCGGTCGCCGGAAGGGCCACCGTCGACTGGGCCTGGCCGCGTGCCAGGCCATAGGCCAGGCCACCGATACGCTCATCGTGTGTCCGCTACCGCTCCACCCGGCGAGCCGACCGAACTTCCGGTCCCATCGCCGGACGAAGACGGCGTGTGGTCGTGGAACATGCCAGCTTCACCGCCAGAACAGCTTCCCCTCTGCTTGCGGCGGGCTCACGGGATGCTTGGTGTAGGTGCCGTCATGGACCTGACCGTCCCGGCCGCCTCGCTGGGGCGCCCGATGGCAGATCTGGTCAACGGCGCTGGGTTCACCGTGGACTCCGCCCCTACAGCAGCCCTCGGAGGTCCAGTGCGCGCTCGCGTGGTTCGTGAGCGGACCCTGGCCGACACCATCGGCCCTGGCATGCGTCTACTGATCTGTGGGGTCAACCCATCGATCTACTCGGCTGACGTCGGTGTCGGCTTCGGCCGTCCGGGCAACCGGTTCTGGCCCGCAGCACTGGCCGCCGGTCTGGTCACCGTCGACCGTGAACCGGCGGCGGCCCTGGCGTGCGGGATGGGAATGACCGACTTCGTCAAGCGGGCCACCCGGACGGCAGCCGAGGTGACTCGGGCCGAGTACGAAGCCGGGTTCGCCCGAGTGAGCGGGATCGCCGAGTGGCTCCGTCCTGGGGCCGTGTGCTTCGTCGGCTTGTCCGGCTGGCGCACCGTAGTGGACCGCCATGCGGTCGCTGGTCGACAACCCGGGTCGGTCGGCGGGCGTCCCGTCTACCTCATGGCGTCCACCAGTGGGCTGAATGCCAGGATGCCCGTGGGCGAACTCACCGAACACCTGGCAGCGGCGTGGAACCTAGCCAGCAGCCAGGACTGAACCGACAGGGCCCTGCCGCTCAGGACAGCCCCGCCAGCAGGTCATAGTGATCGACTTCCGGAGGGGTGTCGAAGAACGGCCCGATGTGCGACCGCCACTCGGCGAAGGCCGGCGACTGCCGGAACCCGTCGGTGTGGGCCTCGAGCGACTCCCATCCCACGATCAGGAGGTAGCGGTTCGGCATTTCAATTCCACGGTGGAGGGCGAACGAGCAGAAGCCGGGCGCAGCCGAGATCACCTCTCTGGCCTTGGTGATGGCGGCCTCGAACTCCTGGTGGGTGCCGGGACGGATATTGATCAGCGCATGCTCAAGGATCATGACCTTGACGCTACCGGTGGCGCCGTGGTGATGGCGCCGTGGTGATGGCGCCGTCCCGATAGCGTGCTTGAACAGCAGCGTGCCGTCGGCCAAGCGTGCCGACAGTTCGAATCGACATCACATGAACGGAGGAGCATCCATGAAGGTGGAGATCTGGTCGGATGTGGTCTGTCCCTGGTGCTACGTGGGAAAGCGGAACTTCGAAGCGGCCCTCGCCCAGTTCGAGCATGCCGACCAGGTGACGGTCGAGTGGCGGAGCTTCGAACTCGACCCCACCACACCCGCACGGGTCGAGCTCACCATGGATCAGGTCCTGGCACGCAAGTACGGCATGAGCCCCGAACAGGCAGTAGCGGCCAACCGCCAGATGACCGACCTGGCCGCCACAGTCGGCCTCGACTACCACCTCGATCAGGTCCAGATCGGAAATACCTTCGACGCCCACCGGATGATCCACCTGGCCAACCACGAGGGTGTCGGCGATGCCATGAAGGAACGCCTGCTGGCCGCCTACTTCACTGAGGGTCGAGCCATCTCCGATCCGGCCACACTGGCCGAGCTGGCCGCAGACGTCGGTCTGGACAGGACACGGGCGGTCGAGGTGCTGGCGGGTGACGAGTATGGCGACGAAGTCCGGGCCGACGAAGCCCGAGCCGTCGAGCTCGACTGCACCGGCGTGCCCTTCTTCGTGATCGACGAGCGGTTCGCCATCCCTGGAGCTCAGCCCCCTGACGTCATGTTGCGCCTGCTGGAACGGGTCTGGGACACCTCGGACGAGGCGGCCGCCGCCGGGCCGACCTGATCCATCAGACGCATGGACTTGCGACAGGTCGGCCTGCTCCACGGATTCGTCCGCACCCCGCGAGTACCGCTCAGTTGAGATCCGCCATGGCCGGAGCCAATTGCCGCCACTCGTCCATGGGGACCTGGCCGAGGTCAGTCCCGAGTACCTGAAGCAGGACGTGGTCAGCCCCGGCGTCCAAGTGCTCACGTACCCGAGCCGCGATGGCCGCCTCGTCACCTTGGACGACCAAGGCGTCCGCCAGGCGCTCGGAGCCACCCTTGACGAAGTCTTCCTCCACGAACCCTTGCCGGAGCCAGTTGTTCCGGTAGTTGGGCAGTCCGGTGTAGATCGTCAGGTGGTCGTGAGCACGGCGAAGTGCTTCGTCGCGATCTTGATCCAGCACGACGGCCTGCTCGACGATGAGCAGCGGATCGGGCCCCAGCGTCCCCCGGGCCGACGCCGTGTGGAGCGGTGTGACGAGGTATGGGTGAGCCCCGGCAGTGCGATCGCGGGCCAGGCCCAACATCTTCGGCCCCAACGCAGCCAGCACGATGGGGGGCCGCACGGCATCGGCCCCGAAGTACGGCGACGTGTCGAGTGCATCGAGGTAGTCACCCATGGCCTGCACCGGTGGGAGATAGGTCTCCTTGCGGTCCCGCTCGACCAGCGGCTTGTGGCTCACGCCCAAGCCAGCCACGAATCGACCCGGGGTGAGCGACTCGATCAGCCGGATGGCGCCGTTGGTGGTCATGGCTCCGCGTCCGTAGATGTTGGCGATCCCGGAACCCACCACCAGATTGTCCGTGGCGGCCAACAGGGCCTGGGCGGTGGAGAAGGCTTCGCGCCCGTAGGCCTCCCCGTACCAGAGCGACCCGTAGCCCAGGGCATCGATCTCGGCGGCCGCATCTTGGGCGAGCGGTCCGCTTAGGGTCTCCAGCGAACCGGTCCAGAGCCCGGTGCGGTTGGAGCGAAGTGCGTCAGCTGCAGTCATGGCACCCACTGTACGACCCGAGGTTGCCCCGGTGGTCGTCTCCTCCCCGGCTCGGCCCGATCCGCCCAGGTCAGTCCGCGTCGAACGCGCCGGAGCGGATGCGCACCCGGGTACCGATCAGCTCCTCGGAACAGACCGAAGCGGCCAGCGCCGGGTCCGTGCTGATCGAGACACATCGTCTGCCGTCATCGGTGTCGCACACGGCCACCACCTGGACCGGATCCATGCCGTCATACGTGACTGTGTAGGTGGCCACCGTGCCCATACCGTCGTAGCCCTCGAGGGTGGCCACCGCCTCGATCGTGTCCGTCACCGACGCCACTTCGTAGGCCAGGTCGGCCAGCAGCGGCGGGCGTCCATCGGGCCGGGCCGACCACACCCCCAGCCCTGGCTTGGTGAGCAGACCGCTCACCGTCGTCACCATGCCGAGTTGGTCGGGTTCGGTACGCAGCCGCTCGGCCACCGCGGCCACCGACTGCAGGACGAAGTTGTTGAACGGGCCGCCGGCGAAGGCCATCCCGCCGGTGATCGTCGGTGTGCCGACGAGGTCGAGCCCGAGCGCTCGCTGCTGGACACGGACCGCAGCCGGAAAGCAGCTGTAGACCTCAGCCACCTCGACCTCGGCCACTGGTCGGCCGAGCCACGCCGCCGCTGTTCCGCCCAGCACCTCCATAGCTGGCCATGCGGAGATCTGGCCGCGGCACAGCAACGACACGGCGTGGCTCGACTCCAACCCCACCCGGGGGAAGACCCACCGGTCTGCCGGCACCCCGTGGCGTTCAGCCGCCTCGACCGAACACAACACCAGAGCAGCAGCCTGGTTGACCGTCCATTGAGTGGAGTGCCACTTGTTGTAGGGGAATGCCAGCGGCCGGTTGTCCGCCGATGGCGTGGCGATCCAGTGGGCATCTCCCGGTGCGCCAAAGGCAGCATCGGGATTGCCCTCGGCCACGGCAGCAAACCGGGCCCACAGATCGGCGATCTCGGTGCGTTGCTGTTCGATGGACAGGCCCTCGGCTGCCCGTAGTGAGTTGTCGATCATGGCGTACTGCTGGACCGGGTCCCACAGACGATGGGCCACCTCGACCGGCTCGAGGAGGGGACCCTCTCGTCGGCGGATGACATCGGGTGCAGCGCCAGGCTGCGCAGTCTCGATGGGCGGCAAGCCCGACTTCTCACGGTCGCGGACCCACCGCTTGGCCTCCCCCCCGGCGACCACGGCGACGTCAGCGGCACCCGAGAGAATGGCGGCCAGGGCATCGTTGATCAGGCTCTGCTGGGCGATACCGAGCTCCACCAGGTGCGTCTTGGCTCGTCGGGCGCCCACCCGCTCTGCCACCAGGCGGGCCGGATCCACATAGGCCCAACTCCCCTGCGGAACGGCCACCCGATCGATGGCGCCGGCCAGGCTCTGACCCCCGGCATCGGCCAGTGCCGCCTCGGTGGCCTGGACCATGAGCTCCACGGCTTCGGCGTCCTCACTTGCCGTCCCCACCCCGACCAGGACGGGCGTGCGCGGGTCGAGGACATTCGTCATCGGGCCACCCAGTTGGCGGCGTCGGGTGAACCGGCGTCTGGTCCTGCCTCGGTCCTCCATACCCGGAGCATCCGGCCGAGCTGGCGCCACGTCACCTCGACGGCACCGTTGGCCAAGGCCTCAGGACGGGCCCGTTCCGGAATGTCGTAGTGCGAGTGGTGCGGGCGCCCGGGCTTCTCTTGGAACCAGGCCCGACGCATCCCCATTCGAGCGGCAAACTCGTGGAGTTCGTCGTCGGTGTCGGCCACCAAGTGGGACCAACGGTCGTCCACGGGCCCGAGGTGGGCTCGTTGCCGCCAGTCGTCCAGATAGACGGTCACCTCCGCAAACGCTCCAGTACCGGCGAACTCAGATGACCTGGCCGGCAGCACCGTCGTCATCCACAACGGGCAACTCTGATCCAGCCCATGCCTGCATTCCACCGGCAGCATTGCGCACGTCGTAGCCAGCGCCGGCCAGATGGGTAGCGACCGAGGCCGACCGTCCCCCCGCTCGGCAGATGCAGATGATGGTCCGGTCGGTCGGCACTTCGGCCATCCGATCGGCAACCTGTCCCATCGGCACATGGACTGCGGCTGGCGCATGCCCAGCCGCCCACTCGTCGTCCTCACGTACGTCGAGCAACCACGCGCCGTTGGCAAGCAGCTGCTCGACCTCTGCGGGGTCGATGTCGGTCCAGGACGGGGATTCTGTACTCACGGCTTCACGGTAGCGGAGCAGGTGACACCTGGCGGCCCACTGCGGCCAAGGGCCTCAGCCGCC
>CAIVIS010000085.1 GCA_903906055.1 uncultured Acidimicrobiaceae bacterium | reverse complement strand
GACGGCACTCGTCGCCACCCCGGAAGGAGCGCAACGGTGCCCGAGTCGACTGGAACCGGTGGACAGAGCGGAGACTCTGGCCAGCACGATCCGATCCGAAACGGCACGATCCCCATGCGCCACCCGCATCATGGTCCGGGGCCGATGGCGGCCATCGCCCTGGGCGGTGCCCTGGGCACATTGGCTCGCTACGTCATCGAGCGGGGCTTCGTTTCCTCGCCCGCGGGGCTTCCGTGGGCCACCCTCAGTGTCAACGTGCTGGGGTCGTTCGTGCTCGGTGTGGTCGTGACCTTGGTGGTCGAGCGGTGGCCCACCGACCGCTACCTGAGACCGTTGGTGGCCGTAGGGTTCTGCGGCGGCTTCACCACCTTCTCCACGTTGGCAGTGGAGATCGACCGTCGGATTCAGCACGGCCACATAGGTGTGGCGGCGGCATACCTCGCTCTGTCCCTGGTGGCCGGCCTCGGTGCCGCCCTGGCCGGCATCACCCTGGCCCGGGGACGACTCCATCCATCACAGACCAGTGCCGCCATCCCCGATCCCGAACTGTTGGCCGGGGACGAGGGTCGGCTGTGACCGCGGTGCTCCTCATGGTGGCCGGCTCCATCGGCGCACTGTTGCGCTACGAGATGGAGTTGGCTGTGCGCCGGCGCACCGTGAGCGAATTCCCACGGGGGACGCTGATCATCAACGTGTCCGGGTCGTTCGCACTTGGGGTGCTCGTCGGCCTTGCCGCCCACCGCGGCATCCCGACGACGGTGGTGGTCGTCGTCGGAACCGGTCTGCTCGGGGCCTACACCACATTCTCCACCTTCAGTTTCGACACCGTCAGCCAGGCCGGTCGTGGGCAGTGGCGGGCGGCCGCCGTCAACGTGGGGGCCAGCCTGGTGCTTGGCCTGGGGGCCGCAGCCGTCGGCTTGGTGATCGGCCAGGCGCTCTAAATCATTGGCACCTGGGTGCTGCCCAGGGAATCGGCCGCGGCCCTCAAGTGATCCGGGTTGTTCACGAAATGATCACCGAGGGGTTGCCCTGCGGCCGTCCGCCGTTCACCTGTCCTCCGTAGGGTTTCCCCGGAAGGAGTTGCCGGTGACTACGCGTCTGGATGGATCTGAGCACAGGCGGACCACCGTCCTCGTGATCGAGGACGAGGAGTCCTACCGCCAGGCCTTGGCTTCGGGCCTCGACGGCGAGGGATTCGACGTCGCCCTGGCCGCCGACGGCTTCGAGGGACTGCGCCTCATCACCGAGCGCCAGCCCGACATCGTCCTGCTCGACATGCTCCTTCCGGGGATGAACGGGATCGATGTGTGTCGCAAGATCCGGGCCATCTCTTCGGTGCCCGTCATCATGGTGAGCGCCGTCGACAGCGAACTCGACGTGGTGCTCGGCCTGGAGCTCGGAGCCTCGGGATATGTGACCAAGCCGTTTCGTCTGCGTGAACTGGTGGCCCGCATGAACGCCATCCTTCGACGGGCCCAGCCTGGTGCGTCACACTTGGCTGGTGGCCCCGCTGAGAGCATCAGCCGGACAGGGACGGTCGGCACAGTCGCCCCACGCAGCGGACCGGCCTTCGGAGCGGTAGCCATCGACTATGTCCGTCGAGAAGTCACCCTGGGTGGAGCGCCGGTCCATCTGTCCCGCAAGGAGTTCGACCTGCTGGCCGCCCTACTTACCCCGGTGCAACGAGTTCGCTCACGCGACGAACTGATCGCACTGCTGTGGCCCGACACCGACCTCGCCGACACCCGGACCTTGGACACCCACATCCACCGGCTGCGCACCAAGTTGGAGCCGGAGCCAGCCGAGCCCCGCTATATCGTCACCGTCCGCGGCATCGGATTCCGCATCGACCCTGGTGGAGACGTCGGCGTTCCGCCACCGACTGGTGGGCAGGTGTACGACGCCCAGGATGCCCCGATCAGCGCCTGACAGTGGCTGGCGCCACGAAGAATCGGGTCCAGCGGATCAGCCGAAGCGCCCGTTGACGTAGTCGAGGGTCCGTGGGTCAGTCGGCTCGCTGAACAGAGTGGCTGTCGGTCCGAACTCGATCAGCTCCCCCGCCTTGTCCTCACCCATGAGGAGGAAGGCGCACCGGTCGGAGACCCGCATGGCCTGCTGCATGTTGTGGGTCACGATGATGATCGTGACCCGGTCCTTGAGCTCCACCACCAGCTCTTCGATCCGCTTGGTGGCGATCGGGTCGAGTGCCGAGGTCGGCTCGTCCATGAGCAGCACCTCGGGCTCGACGGCCAGTGCCCGTGCGATGCACAGCCGCTGCTGCTCACCACCCGACAGTGTGCTGGCGTGTGCCTTCATCCGGTCCTTGACGCTGTCCCACAGGGCGGCACCGATGAGTGCCGATTCGGCGGCTTCGTCGAGCAGGGACTTCTTGCGGACTCCGTTGAATTTGAGCCCGGCCACCGCGTTCTCGTAGATGCTCATGGTGGGGAACGGATTCGGTCGCTGGAAGACCATGCCCACCCGACTGCGCAGCAATGTGGGGTCGGTCGAGGGCGCATAGACATCGAGGTCACCGAGCCGGACCGTTCCAGTCACTGCAGCCGTGCGCACCGTGTCGTGCATCCGGTTGAGCGCCCGAAGCAGGGTCGTCTTGCCCGATCCCGACGGACCAATGAGCGCCGTCACTTCGCCGGCGTGCACATCAAAGGTGACGTCGCGGACCGCCGTGCGGCCACCGAAGGCCACCGCCACATCGGCCAGCGTCATCACCACCTTGCGCTCTGGTTGGTCCACGACCACCTCGTCGCTATACACGGCCACGGCTTCCTCCACCCTTGCCACGGTTACCTCAGCCTCGATCATCGACGCTCCTTCTGCAGTCTTGCCGCGAACAGGCGGCTGCCGATACTCAGGACGAGGACGACCACCATCAACAGCAGTGCCGCACCCCAGGCCACCTGGACCAGATCGGCGTAGGGCTGGCTGCTGTTGTTGTAGATCAGGATGGGAAGTGCCTCCATCGGTTTGGTCGGATTCCACTGGAGATACTGGTTGCCGAAGATCGTCAGCAGCAGCGGAGCGGTCTCCCCTAGGCCCCGAGCCACGGCCAGCAGGACCCCGGTGATGATTCCCGGCAGCGCCGTAGGCACGACCACCCGACGTGCGATCGTCGCCCGGCGGGCCCCCAAGGCCAGGGCCGCTTCGTTCAACGACTGCGGCACACCCCGGATGGCGGTCTCTCCGGCCCGAGTGATGACCGGCAACATGATGAATCCGATGGCAAACGCGCCAGCCAGTCCGCTGTAGCCCCCGAAGTTCTTGACGATGGCGATGTAGCCGAAGATGCCAACCGTGATCGAGGGGACACCAGTCATCACATCTGCAGTGAAGCGCAGCGTGGCGGCGATCCGCCCGTTCGACTCGGCCAGGAACAGTCCGCACAGCAGGCCGAGCGGCACCGTGACGGCCACGGCGATCAGGGTGATCTCGACAGTTCCCACGATGGCGTTCCACACACCACCGCCGGGGATGCCTTCGGGGGTCGTCGACTGGGTGAAGAAGTCGACGTTCCATGCTGGCAACCCCTTGGCGGTGACATAGATCAAGACGGCAACCAGCGGAATGATGGCAATACCGAGAAATGCCCAGCAGACGCCGATGGCGATGCCCGAGCTGAGCTTGCGCCGCCGCAGACTGGACGATGCGGCTGCCTGGATAGCCCTGCGGCGTTCCGTCGTGGCATCGACTGGGAGTTCGACGGGTGCCTCCACGATGGTCATCGGGCACCTGCTTGGGAGTTCCCACCCGAGGTGGACCACACCAGCCATCGGGCGAGCGAGTTGACCGAGATCCCGATGACCAGGAGGACCAGACCAGCGCCGAACAGGGCAGCGAGCTCGGTGCCGCTGGATTCTCCGAAGTTGTTGACGATCAGCGAGGGGAGCGTGGCTGCCGGGGACTTGAGCGAGTGGGCGATGTACGGGGAGTTTCCGATCACCATGGCGACGGCCACCGTCTCACCGAGGGCGCGGCCCGTGGCCAGGGTGAAGGCTCCAAGGATGCCGGTCCGCGCCCCGGGCACGACCACCTTGTGCAGGACCTGCCAGCGGGTGGCGCCCAGCGCCATGGCCCCCTCCACTTGCTCTTTGGGCACCACGGCCAGGACGTCTCGGGAGATGGCCACCATGGTGGGGAGGATCATGACGAACAAGATGACCCCGGCCAGCAGCAGGCCGACTCCTTCGTTGGGGCCGTCGAACAGTCCCGTCCAACCGAACACTGCGGTCAAGAACGGCTCCACTGTGGTCCGGAACAGCGGCGCCAAGACGACCAGACCCCACAGCCCGTAGACGACGCTGGGCACCGCAGCCAAGAGTTCGACTGCCGTGGACAGCACCGACCGGATCCGGTGGGGCACCAGATAAGCCAGAGCCAAGGCCGTGCCCAGGCCGATCGGCACAGCCAGGACCACGGCGATGGCTGTGGACTCGAGGGTTCCGAGAATGAAAGGAAGGAGACCGTACTTGCCGTGCGACGGATCCCACGTCTTCTGGAGGATCCACGAATAACCCAGTGTCACGAAGGCCGGGTGGGCCTGGATGACGATGGCGACGACCAGCCAGACCGCCAGAGCCCCCACGATGACGGCAGCTACGGCCAGCATCGTGCGATACCCGTTGTCGGGCAGGGACAGTCGCCTGCCTTGGCGGGTCACCGGAAGGACGGGAGGTGTAGGTGCGGGTGTAGGTGCGGGTGTATCGACCATTGTCATCGCCCCACCATCCCGTCCTTCATCACCGGCTCAGATCCACGCTCTCGGTCACCGGGTCACTTGGAGTCGGTCACTTGGTCAGGAGAGTCTGACCGGTCGGGCCGGTGACCGTGAGCATCTGGGTGCGGTTCTGGTTCTGCACCGCCGGGGGCAGGGCCACATAGCCGAGGCCGGCAGCCAGGTCCTGGCCGCCACCGGTGTGGGTAGTCCAGTCCAGGACCTTCACCACCTGAGCACCGATCGTGGCGTCGGCCTGCTTCTGCAAGAAGATGGCCCAGCTGTAGCCCGAGATCGGGTAGCTGGTAGCTCCGGCCTGGTTGACGATGGAGAAGTCCGTGGCGCTCACCGTGGTCTTCTGGTTGGCGTCAGCCGCCACCGTGGAGAGGGAGGGGACCACGAAACTGCCCGCTGCGTTCTTGACCGAGGCGTACGAGAACTTGTTCTTGATGGCGTAGGACAGTTCGATGTAGCCGATCGAGTACGGGGTCGACTGGATCGACGCGGCCACACCTGAGTTCTTGGGCGACTGCACGGCAGCTGCAGGCCAGGCCACCGTCTTCGACGTGCCGAGGGTCCATGCCGTCGGATTGGCGGCCTTCAGGTAGTCGGTGAAGATGTAGGTGGTTCCCGAGCTGTCGGCACGGACCTGGGGGACGATGGTCTGGGCCGGCAGGGAGACGCCGGGGTTGAGGGCGGTGATCTGCGAGGCGTTCCACATGGTGATGGACCCGTCGAAGATCCCGGCCAACGTGGGTCCATCCAGTTTGACCCGCTGCGTCACTCCGGGAAGGTTGTAGGCGACAGCCACCCCACCGAGGATGTCCGGGATCTGGACGACGGGCCCCGAGGCGGCGGGCACCTTGGCCAGGTCGGACGTACCCATGGGTACGTCCGACGCGGCAAAGGCCACGGTGCCGGCCTCGAAGGCGGTGATACCCGAGCCACTGCCCACACCCTGGTAGTTGACCTGCAGGCCCTGGTTCTTGCCGGTGTAGGCGTAGAAGGCGCTGGTGAAGAACGGCTGCACGAAGGTCGAGCCCGATGCGTTCAAGGTGCCGGCGGGCGCCTTCAGGTCAGCGGCCAAGTAGGCAGCGTTGCCCGTGCTCAGCACGCCACCGGGGACCGTGGTGGTCGTAGTAGCCGGAGCCGAAGATGAACTGCAGGCGCTCAGCAGTGCCGCTGCTGTCAGCCCCAGAGCGCCGAGTGCCGCCGCCCGGCGAATCCGCTTGGTGGTCGTGGTGGTCGTGGTGGTCGAATCGGTCATCGCTGTCCTCCGTGGTCGAAAGTATCCGCACCGTGCGAGGGCTCCTAGGGAGCCACCTCGTCACGTCATTACGACGGTAACCCCGGGGGTTGAACGAAAGATGAACGGGAGATGAACTAGGTGCAAACATCAGGGATGCCCGGAGTGAACTTACCGGGGCGGATCCACCGCAACGATCTCAGCCCTCGGTGGAGAACTCCTCGATGATCCGGGCCAACTCCAGCGGCTGATCACCCTGGATGCTGTGTCCGGCGTCTTCGACCACCACCACCGAGTCGTCCGGGCGGCGGCGGCAGAACTCGGCCACGTCCTCGTCGTCCACTACTGGCGATCGGCTGCCTCGCACCAATAGGACCGGGACGGCAATAGCAGCGAGTGCGTCCCACTGGGAGACGAAGTCCACTCGCTCGACGTGCAGGCCGGTATCGACCGGGGGGCGCCCCAGTTGGTGACGCCAGGTCCAGGTGCCATCAGCACGCTGCACCGTGTTGTGCAGGACGCCTCGACGCAGCGACGACTCCGACCGGGTCGGATTGAATTGGATGGTGCGCTCCAGGATCTCGTCGAACGACGTAAAGGTCTCGGGGCCGGACAGGAACGCAGCGATGTCGGAGGTCTTGTCACTGTTGACGCCCGGCGTGATGTCCACCAGGAGCAGCTTGCGCACCAGACCGGGGTGGCGTTCGGCCAGGGCGATGGCCGTGGCGCCACCGAGGGACATCCCGACGATCACACCGGCCTCGGGTGCAAGTTGGCCGATGATCTCGGCCACGTCGTCGGCCATGTCTCCTGGGTTCAGCCACGGCGAGTCCTCGGGCCAGTCCGAGTGGCCGTGACCAGGAAGGTCGATGGCCAGCAGGGGTCGATCCAGGGCCAGGGCCACGGTGTCCCAGGTATGGGCGTTCTGCCCGCCGCCATGGAGGAATACCAGTTCAGGCGATGACTGCCCCCAGACCAGGGCGCTCACCTTCCGGCCGGCGGCCACCTCGACGAAGGCGCGCTGCACCACCGGCGGGGCGTGGAGAGGGATTCCCACTTCACCGGCGTTCTCGTGGAACAGCGAGAACTCGTCGTAGTGGGGTGTTGGTTGCTCGGTCATGGCTTCTCCTCTGTGGCGGATCTGTCGGCGTGACGGAGTTGGTCCACCAGCTCACCCAAGGTGTCGTCGGCCACCAAGTACGGCGTGTAGAAGCCGACCCGATCCACTTGGCCGCCGAAGCGGTCGACGATGTTGGCGGCCACTTCGGATGGTGACCCCACCGCGGCAAGGGTGGCCAGCATGGTGTCGTCGATGCGGGAGGGCATCTCGTCCCACCGACCCGATTTTGTCAGGGCGTTGAGCTCAGGCTGGAGATCTTCCCATCCCTCGGCTTCGAGCACCGGGCGATACGCCGGGGTCGAGGCGTAGAAGGAGAGCAGCCAGCGGCCGGCCAGTCGAGCCATGTCGAGCTCGGCATCGTCTCGTCCGCAGCACACGATCACCTCTCCGGTGACGGTGAGATCCGATCGGGCCCGCCCAGCCTTGGCCAGTCCTTCGTCCACCGCCGCCAAGGTCCGAGTCCGGAAGTGCGTAGCCGTGTTGAACGGCATCACCAAGAGCCCGTCGGCCACCTCGGCGGCCAGTGACACCATCTGGGGCCCGAGCCCACCGAGGGCGATGGGTGGCAGCCCGTGGGGGTGAGGCCCCGGGTTGAAGAGCGGTGGCATCAAGGTGTGCGAGGTGAACTCGGATCGGAAGTCCAGGCGATCCCCGGTCTCCCAGCTGGCGAAGATGGCCCGGAGAGCACCCACCATCGCTCGCATCCGGGCGATCGGGCGATCGAACTCCGCCCCGTAACGCTTTTCGACCTGGGCCCGGACCTGGCTGCCCAGACCTAGTGTGAACCGTCCTTGCGAAAGGAGTTGCAGGTCCCAGGCCTGATGAGCCAGTTGCACCGGGTTGCGGGGGAAGGCGATGGCCACGTTGGTGGCCAGCTCGAGCGAAGTCGACGCCGTGGCGGCCAGGATCAGCGGGGTGAACACGTCGTGGGGCCCTTCGAAGGTGAAGGCGCCATCCACTCCGATCGCCTCCAGGCGACGCGCATGGGAGAGAGCGTCCTCGAGGCCGGCGAGCTGCGTGTCGAACTTCACCCCGTCATGCTCCCACCCGCCGAGGGGTGGTGGTGTCACCGCCGGTGCGGCCGGCGACACTCGGGCAGTGTCGGGGCAGTGCTCCCAAGAGTCACCACGAAACAGAAGGATGTGACCTAGTGCCCTCACCGACCCGAGGGTCCGCTGTCACACTGAGGCGATGACACCGAAGATGTGCACTCCCGAAGAGGCCGCTGGGCTCATCGGCACCACCGATGCGGTCGGCTTTGGCCTAGGACCCGCCAACCCGGATGCGTTCCTGACCGCGCTCGGCGGCCGGGACGACTGGGAGGACCTCACG
>CAIVIS010000084.1 GCA_903906055.1 uncultured Acidimicrobiaceae bacterium | reverse complement strand
TGGACGAGGTCCGGGTGCCGGTGGCCAACCGGGTGGGTGAGGAGAACGACGGCTGGCGGGTGACCATGGTCACCCTCAGCTTCGAGCGCGGCACCGCCTTCGTCGGCGACCTGCTCGAGGCCATCGAGCTCCTCGACGCCACCGTCACCTTGGCTCGGCGCACCGGTGCATGGTCCGACCCCGGCACCCGGCGCCAGGCCGGCCACATCAAGGCCGAGCTCGATGCGCTCTACGCCCTGACCAAGCGCAATGTGTCCCAGGCGGCGCGCACCGGGATCCCGGGCGTGGGCGGCACCTTCTTCAAGCTGGCCTACTCGGAGACCCGCCACAAGCTCGGCGAGTTCTCTCTCTCCTTGTTGGATCGAGCCGGTCTGGCCGCCTATGACAGCGAAGGCATCGACGGCGAGGGTCTGCTTCCCGCCGGGGTCATGGTCGAGGACTGGCTGCGGGGTATCTCCCTGACCATCGCCGCGGGCACCTCACAGATCCAACGGAACATCGTCGGCGAGCGGATCCTGGGACTCCCCAAGGAGCCCCAGGTGACGGCAGCGGCTAAGGCTGCGGCCCCAGCCCAGACAAAAGAGTAAGGACGACGATGGACTTCGAGGTCACTGAGTTCCAGACAGAGCTGGCCGACGGCATCCGACGGCTGTGCGAAGGCGTCTTCCCTCTGGAGTCGATCCGGGCCGCCGAATCGACTGACCGGGTGGTCAACCGGGATGGATGGCGCCAACTCGGTGAGGCCGGCGTGTTCAGCCTGTGCTTGGCCGAAGCAGCCGGCGGGGTCGGTCTGGGTCTGGCCGAAGCGGCGCTCGTGTTCGAGGCGCTCGGATACGCACTGATCCCCGGCCCGCTTGTGGCAAGCCACCTGGCCGCCGGGCTCATCGACGGTGCCGACGACGGCACCGTGGTCGTCGGTCTTGTCGAGCGCCCGGTTGCGGGGGCCGTGGGGAGCGCCACGCTGCCGGTGATCATCGAACACCTGGCCGATCTCGACGTCCTCCTTGTGTTGTCTGAAGCCGGCATCGAGCGCCTCGATCCGCGCTCGTTGGATGCCACGCCACTGCCGCGACCGATGGATCCACTCACCCCCGTCTGGTCCCTGCCGGTACTCCCTGCCGGTGAGCCGGTAGCCGGGCCCGATGTCGCCGCATGGTGGCGTCGCGACGGTGCCGTGCTGACCGCAGCCCTGCAGGTCGGCCTGGCGCAGTGGGCCTGTGATCTCGCCGTCGAATACGCCAAGGGGCGCATCCAGTTCGGCCGGCCCATCGGCGGGTTTCAGGCCGTGAAGCACCTGTGCGCAGACATGGTCGTGCGGGCCGAGGTGGCCCGCTGCGCCGTCCAGGCCGCGGCTGTCACTGTCGACCAACCGGACGTCGGCGATGCCGAGGTAGCTGCGGCCGGGGCCAAGCTCCTCGCCGACGAGGCTGCCGTGACGAACGGCCGCTCCAGCATCCAGGTGCACGGCGGCATGGGCTTCACCTGGGAAGTCCCGGCGCACCTCGCCTACAAGCGGGCCCGAGTGCTCGCCACTCAGTTCGGCACCGCCGACGCACTGGCCGACGCACTGGCCGACGCACTGGCCGACGCACTGGCTGCCGGCTGACCTCGGTCATCGGACCACTCTCCTCCAACACGCCATCGACCCGCCCCCGACCGGGGGCCTGACGCAGTGAGGTTCTCCCCGTGACCGACTCCCCCATCGCTCTCCCCGCCGACGTCGTCCCCGTGCTGCCGCCCGGGATCGTGTCGTTCGGCATGCAGCTGCCCGTGCAGTCGCAATCCTCGATCTACGTCGAACCGTGGGAGCCCGACGCCGGGCCGGCCGAGTTGGCCCAGGTGGCCCAAGCCTGCGAAGCGGCGGGCTTCTTCTACGTCGGCGTGTGCGACCACACGTTCATCCCTGACCGGCTGACCGCTGCCATGAGTAACACCTGGTACGACACCATCGCCACTCTCGGCTACCTCGCTGCAGTGACCACCGAGATCCGCCTCCTCTCCCACATCTACGTGGCCGCCCTCCGCCACCCCCTGCGGGCGGCCAAGGAGTTCGCCACCGTCGACGTCTTGTCGTCGGGCCGGGTGATCTGCGGTGTCGGAGCCGGACATGTCAACGAGGAGTTCGACCTCATGGGTCCGGCGTTCGACGAACGGGGTGCAGCCACCGACGAAGCGGTCGCCGGCTTGGCCCTCGGTCTGACCGATGAGTACCCGGAACTGCCCGGGCCGCGTTGGCCGGCGTCCGGGGTCGGCCTGTTGCCCCGCCCAATCCAGTCGCCACGGCCTCCGATCTGGGTGGGCGGCTCATCGCCAGCCGCACTGCGCCGCACCGCTCGGTTCGCCGACGGCTGGCTCCCTCAGTCCGTCGGACCCAACGTCGATCTGCTGGTCCGGCTACACGAACTGCGCGCCGAGTACCGCGACGGCGCTCCCCTCGACATCGGGTCCATCTCCTACCCGCTCTACCTCGGCACTCCGCCGGCCGGCAATGACCT
>CAIVIS010000083.1 GCA_903906055.1 uncultured Acidimicrobiaceae bacterium | reverse complement strand
CGTCGACACGGGCCCAGGCGATACAGCGAGCGGGCTTGGGGCAGTCGGGGCGGGGTTCCCGGAACGGGGGGCCTCTGGGCCGGCGGGTGGGGAGGGGTCCGCTACCGGGGCGCAGCCTTCCGGATGGGAAGCAGGAGGCTCCGCTGGTCGGGTTCCGCTTGGAGTCGACCGGGGCATTCCTGTATGGACCCAAGTACGTCCTGAAGTGGGCGAGGGGGGACTTGAACCCCCACATCCTTTCGGACACAGGAACCTGAATCCTGCGCGTCTGCCAATTCCGCCACTCGCCCGAGCGACCAGTAGAGGCTACCCGAACTTCTTGACCCGCGAATCCAGGAATGGACACCACCGAAGGAAGCGGCAGCCGCCCCGACGGCCTTGGCTGGCTTCCGATTGCCCCCCAGAGTGCTCAGCAACTCCCATGGCAAACGCGCCCGCAGAATTTCTCCGTTGATGTACCCCCTACCAGGGGGTAGACACCGGTAGGCTGGCGCCGTCATGGGACTTCAGAAGTTCGAAGGGCGCCTCGAGCGCTTGGTCGACGGCACCCTCTCCAAGGCCTTCCGGGGCGAACTGCACCCTGTGGAGATCGGGCGCCGGGTGACCAGAGAGATGGACCTCAAGCGCCGACTCGGCGTCAATGGTCTCATCGCGCCCAATTCCTTCGTAGTCCACCTGTCAGCCTCTGACTTCGACCGCTTCGAGCGCTTCCTCGACGCCTTGGTGCGCGAGCTCGAAGAGGCCGCCCGGGAGCACGCCCGCACTGAGGAGTACGTCTTTGTCGGGCCCGTCACCGTCTCGGTCGTCGAGGATCCCCGACAGCGCCGTGGACGCTTCGCCGTCGTCTCGGACGTCCGGGATGGCCCCGCCGGCCTGTCGGCCGCCTCTATCGTCCTCGCCGACGGCTCCCGGGTGGTCCTCGGACCCGAGCCCATCACCATCGGCCGCCTGCCCGAAAGCACCGTCGTGCTCCACGATTCGAACACCAGCCGGCGCCACGCCGAGATCCGTCGCAACGGCAAAGACGTCGTAGTCGTAGACCTCGGCTCCACCAACGGCACCCGTGTCAACGGAGCCACCATCCGCGAGCGGGTCTTGAACGACGGTGACCAGGTCGTCGTCGGCACCACCGTGCTCCGCTTCGAGACCTCGTGAGCTCCGGCACCCGACCTTGATCCATCTCTACGCGGCCACAGCACCGATACCGATCGACAACACCCCACTCCTACGGGTGCTCGGATTCGGCATCATCCTCTTGATCTGGCTCTTCTTCATGTGGGTCGTCCGCGCCGTATGGGTGGAGGTCCGCCCGCTCAAGCGCAAGCGTCGCCGAGGCAAGGACGTCGACCCAGTAGTCGACGGCAAGCGCCGACGTCTCCTGCGCTTGCACGTGATCCGACCCGAAGACCAATCCGGTCGCGTCTATGACGTCGGTGACGAAGTCACGGTGGGCCGAGCCCCGGGCTGTGGCGTGCCCATCGACTACGACACCTTTGCGTCGAGCCTGCACGCCAGACTGTTCCGACTCGACGGCGACCTGTGGGTGGAGGATCTGGGATCCACCAACGGCACCTGGGTGAACACCGTCCGGATCGGAGAGCGGACCAAGCTCGAAAAAGGAGACCTCCTGCAAGTCGGGGGCTCCGTGTTCGAGGTCGGGCGCTGACATGACCCTCCTCCGCTCGGGCTCGGCAACCGATACCGGCCTGGTCCGGTCGGTCAATCAGGACCTGGCCATCGAAACCGGCACTCTCTTCGCCGTTGCCGACGGCATGGGAGGCCATGCCGGAGGAGAGGTCGCCGCCCGGCTGGCCGTCGACACCCTCACGATTGCGTTCGGAGCCAAGCCCACCGGAACCGGCCTATGTGAGGCGGTGTCCGAGGCCAACACCGTGGTCTACGAGCACAGCATCGACAACGCTGACCTGCGGGGCATGGGCACCACCATGACGGCGGCCGCCTTGGTCCAAGAGAGCGGGCGCGACGTCATCGCCCTGGTGAATGTGGGCGACTCGCGCTCGTACCGATACCACGAGGGCGAACTCACGCAGATCACCGTCGACCACAGCCTGGCCGAGGAGATGGCCCGCAGCGGCGAGATCACCGAGTCAGAAGCTGCCGTCCACCCCCACCGCCACATCTTGACCCGGGCACTCGGGGTAGCCGACGAGGTCAATGTGGACCTCTGGAAGATCCAGCCGACCCGGGGCGACCGGTTCCTGCTGTGCAGTGACGGCCTCACCAATGAACTCGCCGACACGCAGATCGCCGAGGTCCTGGCCACGGTGCCCGACCCGCAGGTGGCCGCCGACCTACTGGTCCGAGCCGCACGGACCCATGGTGGAAGCGACAACATCACCGTCGTCGTCATCGACGTGGTGCTCGGCGAGGACGACGAAGAGGACGTGCCGGCCGTGGCCGCCGTGGCCGCCGACTTCCACTCGGCCGCGACAATGCCCCCGGGGACCTCGCGCTCGGATCTGGACGAATCAGTGGAGGTGCTCGCTGGACCCGAGCCGCTCAAGCCCAAGTGGCGTGACCGCTACCGGGCCAGACGCAAGGCACGCCGGGCCGCTAGGGGACGGCGGCTCATCACCGTCCGCACACTGTTGTTCCTGGCGATCCTCGGTGCCATCGCCTTCGGGGCGTTCTATGCGGTGCGCTGGTACGACACCAACGCCTACTACGTGCAGGCTGCCAACAACGAGCTGATCATCTACCACGGCCGGGTCGGTGGCGGCGTGCTCTATAAGCCCATCGAGGTCCAGAGGACCGGTATCACCACCGCTGACGTGCCTTCCTACACCCGTCCCCAGCTGGTGGCCGGCGTACAGGAGGACTCGCTGAAAGCTGCACAGACCTACGTCTATGGACTGGTGGCGGCCCAGCACCAGAGCGCCTGTGTTCAGACCCCGGGTGCGGTCGGGTGCCCGTCGACCACCACGACCCTGCCTGGTTCCGTAGCGGTCACGACCACCACCAAGGTCGGCTGATGGAGCGCCGCATCCGTCGCCTCGGGATCTTCCTCCTGCTCTGTTTTGTCGCGCTGTTCGTGCAGCTCAACAACATCCAGGTGGTGAAGGCCTCCAGTCTGACCACGGCGAAACAGAACCCCAAGGTCATCGCCGTGGCCCGGGTCCAGCCCCGGGGCGACATCTTGTCGGCCGATGGCATCGTGCTGGCCAGTTCGATCCCGTCGACCGGGTACTACAAGTACCAGCGTGTCTACAACCAGTACACCGCTGTCCTCTACGCCCAGATCGTCGGCTTCGACTCGCTGATCTACGGCAAGACTGGCATCGAGGCGGAGTACGACAACTACCTGCAGTCACACACCCGACCGGTCACTTCGCTCCGCGATCTGTTGGTCAACCGAACGAGTACAGGAAACGTCACCTTGACGATCTCCACCACCCTGCAGACCCAGACCGCCGCGGCTATGGACGCGGTGGGCACCAACGGCAGCGCCCCACAGTCCGGGGCCGTGGTCGTCAACGTCAAGACCG
>CAIVIS010000082.1 GCA_903906055.1 uncultured Acidimicrobiaceae bacterium | reverse complement strand
GGGGATCGGCACTGGCACCTTCTTGGTGGCCGAGGGAACGGTGGGCAAGCATCACGACAAACTCGCCATCATCAACCCGTTCTACGAGATTCTTTCGGCGGGCGACGCTTCCGACGGAGACTGAGCGGGTCCTGGCTCTTAGGGGGCACGTTCGCTCACCCGGCCGCCAGGTCGCTCACCCGGTTGCAGGGTCACTGACCCGGCCGCCAGGTCACTCACCTGGCCACCAGGTCGCTCACCCGGCCACCAGGTCACTCATCTGGTATGACGACCACCTTGGACGTGTCCGATGAACTGCATGGGCGCCCACTCCGGCCGCCTCCGGTACGGATAGTTGCCGTTTGGCGTCACCGGACTGCCTTGGCGTCTGCGCTTGCTCTTGAACATCTCCGACTCCTCTCGCTACCTGCGGCGCACCACCAACGGCTGCGCACCTGACCACCGACCGCTGCCCGGCAGCGCCATCGCAGGATCGGAATACCTGCGGACTGCCCGGGAGGTCAATCTGTCGAAGTCACCCTCCACTGAGGGGTGGAATGCACCACCTCTCACTCTACGGACCGCTCCGGGGTGCCACCAGAGGCCAACGACCTCGGAACCCTGACAGTCCCCGTCATCGAGCCAGAGCTTCGCCGGGAGTCGCAGGCTCCGCCGCCAGCATGCGTGTCACACCCTCTCTGTAGTCTCCAGCCATGACCACCCACATGCACCACACCCACCCTGGAGCGGACAGATGGATATGACGATGCGACCGGGCCGCAAGCCGTTACAGGAGGCACCAAGATGACGTCACTGTTCCCTCTGCCTCCTGGGATCCGAGGCGATGCGGCCTTCAGCCCCGATCACGCCTACCGCTACTGGCTGGAGCGTCGGTGGAACGACGAGCTCCCACAGATCACCTATGTGCTGCTCAATCCGTCGGCGGCCGGCAGCGACCAAGACGACGCCACCAGCCGACGCCTCCGGGCGTTCACCGAGGCCCAAGGGGCCGGGGGCTATCAGTTGGTGAACCTCTTCGCCCTCGTCGACACCGACCAAGTCGGCCTCCATCTCCCTCGTGCCATCGGTGAGTCGACGGAGTTGGCCGATCAGTGGATAGCCCGGGCTGTCGAGGGAGCCGACACGCTCGTGCTCGGCTGGGGCGCCGGTAATAGCCGTGGCTCAGACGCTGCACTGCGCCAGGCTGCAGTCAGGCGCCGGGCCGAAGAGGTCTGGCCGATGGTGAGTGGATACCGACCGCAATGCTTCACCACCACTGCGAGCGGAGCACCCGGCCATCCGCTCTACCTGAAGACGGTCACGCCCATTTCGGACTACACGGCAAACGCTGCGTAGTCCAGCGGTCCCTGGTTCCCCATGCCGGTAACTGCCGGCAGGGGGAACCAGCCGCTACATGGCGTGCTTTTGTCGGTGGTGCCACTCCATGGGAGCGCCGCCACTGGACGGAGCGACTCAGACAGTCCCGCCGCGCCGGCTCTCGACGACGGCGCCGATGACGGCCGACAGTCCGAGGGCCAGGGCGATAGGCGCCAGCCACAGTCCGAAGATGAAGGTGAGGGTGGCGAACATGGCGCCCATTCCCAGAAGGAACGGCCAGATGCTCGACCCGGGGAACGAGTCGATGACGCCCTCCCCATCGCTCACCGAGGCGTCGGGCAAATCGCCCTCGAGGGGCTTCATGCGCTTGGACCACCAGAGGTAGTAGCCACCGGGCAGAATCCCGAGCAATGCCGATCCCATGAGCATCAGGAACCCGGCATCTTCGTAGCTGGTGAACCAGTACACGATGCCCATGATGCCGAAGAAGACACCGATGATGGCCAGGATCGCCCCGCTCGCCCTCATGAGTTCGCCCCCACAGTCTCCTTGTCGTGCTCCCGGTGGCGCTTGTCGCCATGCGACTCGTCCTTGCGGTGCTCGGGATGGTTGTAGTCCCAGGTGGGACGCTCCGAACGGATCGGGGGCAGGTGGGTGAAGTTGTGGTGGGGCGGGGGCGAAGAGGTGAACCACTCGAGTGCACCGCCGTCCCACGGGTTGTCACCGGCCGGTACCGGCTTCCGCCACGAGGTGACCAGGTTGGCGAGGAAGAACAGGAACGAGGCGCCGATGATCATCGCACCCACGGTGGAGATCACGTTGAGCCCGGTCCATCCGTTGCCCGGAAGATAGTCGGCGATGCGTCGAGGCATGCCGTCGAGACCGACGATGTACTGGGGGATGAACGTGACCCAGAATCCGATGAACAGCAGCCAGAAGTGGATCTTGCCCAGACGCTCGCTGAGCATGCGACCGTACATCTTCGGATACCAGAAGTAGAACCCGGCGAACCCGGCGAACACAGTCGTCCCGATCAGCACCTGATGGAAGTGGGCGACTACGAAGTAAGTGTCGTGAGTCATGAAGTCCACCGGAGGCGATGCCAGGAGCACGCCGGTCACGCCGCCCATGAGGAAGGCGAACAGGAAGCCCATGGAGAACAGCATCGGCGTCTGAAAGCTGAGCTGGCCGCCCCACATGGTGCCGATCCAGTTGAAGAACTTGATCCCGGTCGGCACGGCGATGAGATAGGAGAGCAAGGAGAAGAACGGCAGGAGCACTACGCCGGTGGTGAACATGTGGTGCGCCCACACCCCGGTCGACAGTGCGGCGATCGACAGGGTGGCGAACACCATGCCCCGGTAGCCGAAGAGCGGCTTACGGGAGAACACCGGGATGATGTCGGTGACGATGCCGAAGTAGGGCAAGGCCAAGATGTAGACCTCTGGATGCCCGAAGAACCAGAAGAGGTGCTGCCAGAGCACGGGGACGCCGCCGCCGCTGACGCTGTAGATGTGGGTGCCGAAGTGGCGGTCACAGAAGAGCATCACTACAGCGCCGAACAGCACCGGGAAGGCGATCAGGATCAGGATGCCGGTCACCAGCATGTTCCACGAGAAGATCGGAACGCGGAACATGGTCATGCCCGGTGCCCGCAGGTAGAAGATGGTGGCTACCAGGTTGACGCCAGTAAAGATGGCCGAGAACCCGGTAAGCCCGAGGGACATCAACCACATGTCGGTGCCAGCCCCTGGCGAGTTGATGGCGTTCGACAACGGGGCGTAGGCCACCCACCCGAAGCTGGCCGCGCCACCGGCGACCACGAAGCTCAGGGTCATGATCGACGAGCCACCCAGGTACAGCCAGTAAGACAGGGCGTTGAGCCGGGGGAAGGCCATGTCCGGCGCACCGATCTGGATCGGGACGATGTAGTTGGCCAGGCCGCCGAAGGCGAAGGGTCCGGCGAACAGGTAGAGCATGAGGCTGCCGTGCATGGTGAACAGCTCGTTGTAGGTCTGGAAGTTGACCAGCGACGAGGTGGGGTTGGAGAGCTGGCCTCGGATGATCAGGGCCATGCCGCCGGCGATAAAGAACAGGACCAGCGACGTGATCATGTACGACTTGCCGATCACCTTGTGGTCGGTCGAAGTCAGCCAGTTGAGGATGCCGGTCGGCCCCTCGTAGTGGGCGTGGCTGGCGTCATGGCCGTGCTCGTCGGGGCCGTGGCCGCCCGTGCCGTGGCCGTCGGATGCACCCGGCTCCTCGGGCTCGATCAGTTCGGGGGACTCGATGGTCGTTGTCACAGGGACCCCTTCTTCGAGGAGGGCGCAGCCAGTGCGCTGGACGGTGTCACATTGGTATCGGCAGGTGGCGTGTTGGCCGCGGGTTCAGGTTGACGCTGCAGCGTGTGGCCGCTAGCTCTCTCGCCCGCCGCCCATGACTGGAACGCGGCCGGCGTGACGGCACGGACGCTGAACAGCATTTCGGTGTGGTAGAGCCCGCAGATCTGGGTGCACTGGCCGGGAAAGGTCCCGGTGTGGACCACATCGAGGTCAAAGGTGTTGACGACGCCGGGCAGTGCATAGCGGCTGAAGTTGAAGTCACGGACGTAGAACCCGTGGATCACGTCGTTGGAGACCAGCGTGACCTGGACGGTCTGGCCTACCGGCACGACCATCTGGGGGCCATGGTGGTCGGGTCCGTTGGTGACGTCACCGGAGATGCTGACGTTGTTGCGTAGATAGTCGAATCGCCAGCCCCACTGGAAGGCGGTCACTTTGACGTCCAAGACGGGAGTTCCCGTCGAGGTGACCCGGGCATTGGCCGGGACAGTGGCATCGACCTTGTTCTCGGTGATGACGGTGAACAAGAAGAGGAAGGCCACGATGATGACGGGGATGCCGGTGTAGAGGATCTCGATCGGGATGTTCTCGTGGAACTGCTTGGGCATCTCGTCGGAACGCCGGCGGTAGCGGATGATGGTCCAGAGGATGAGCACACCCACCAGGCCCCCGACGATGACGCCGGTAGTCATCATCCCCGAGTAGAGCTTGAAGGTGTCCTGGCCTTGGGTGGTGACCCCTCGGCTGGCGCCGTACGTCGGGTACATGTCGCAGCCTCCCAGAAGGACGGGTGCGGCGATGGCCAGGCCGGTAGCCGTCCGGATCCAGCGGCTCCGTCGCGGGACAGACCCCTGTGTCGGGCTATCAGCGTCCAAGGAGTCGCGTGCGGGCAGGGCTGTCGGAGATCCGTTTGTGAAGGCGTTCACGGGGGTCAGACTAGTGGGGTCCGGGGCCAATTGAGAAGTTGAGAATCTTCGTGCCTACCGGTGACGTACTTCCTGGTCAGAAGGTTGGGAATTCTGATCGGCCGAGAGTGTGGCGTGTGCAGTCCGCCAATAGACCCACGGATCCCCTTATGCCTGCGTCAGGGTCAGCCGTCCGAGCCGTCGGACGGGTCGTCGGACGGGTCATCGGTCTGGGCCTTGGGGCCCCCGAGTCGTCGCGCCAAACGGCCGGCTCCGCGCAGCGATCGCTTCACCTGGTCCTCCACCTGAGGACGGTGCTCGTCCACGGCCCGCTTGCCAGCCGCCGCCGCGGCGCCCGTAGTGCGGCCGGCCCGTCGCAGCACGGTGTCTGGGGTGTCGGCTGGTGGCGATGGGTCGCCATCGGTGGCCTCTGCTCCAGCGGAAGGGTCGACGACCGTGGCCGTCGCGTCGATCACCGGGCCTCGTGCGCCCGTGCGGCGTGACCGGCGCGATGGTCTGGCGGAACCAGAGGAGACCGTGGTCCGAGTGGCAAGGGCGATGATGGCGACCACGGCCAGAGCCATCACCAGGATTCCCTGGACGTCGGGCCGGAGTGCTGGGACCAACATGGCTGCAGCGCCGATAATGACCACGGACACCACGAGCGCCATGTGCAGGCGCTGGCTGCATATCCGAACCACGCCGAGCGGAGCTTCGGCGGTGACGGCCAGCAGGGCGACGAGCACCCCGGTGACCACGAGCACCACGGCGTTGGTGACATGCACCGATTGCGTGACGAGAAGGAAGGCCACGCCGAGCTCGAGGACCTGGAAGGCCCAGAACTGGATCTGCCAACGCGTCGCCCCTGTGGGCAGTGGACCCGTTGCGTCGGTGTCCGGTCCCGGGTGGGGCGGCATGGGGGAGCGGTGCTCAGGGAGCGGAGTCTGCGGAGCCATCTGCCGCAGCAGGTGCTGGTGCAGCAGGTGCTGGTGCAGCAGGTGCTGGTGCGGGCGCAGGGGCCGACTCCGTCAACGCAGCCGCAGCCTTGACATCAGCCTTGGCGTCGGCCTTGGAGCCTTTCTCACCCTTTTCCCCCTCGTCGAGGCCCTTCTTGAACTCCTTCTGGGCGGAGCCGAGGGAGCGCGCGAGCTTCGGGATCTGGGTCGAGCCGAAGAGGACGACGGCGATGACGATGAGGACGATGATGCCCTGTTCGCCGAAGAGTTCTGCTGGAGGGTTGAGTGGCACTTCGGTAGCTCCCTTGTCGACTGCTCTTACTAGGTTAGACCTGCCCGGCCCGGCATGCGTCGCGAGCGTCTGGCAGGTCCATCTGGCAGGTCCATCTGGCAGGTACTGAGATCAGCCGGCCAGGAACACTCCGAGGCATAGCGCCACGACCGAAGCCAACGCCCCGATGGCGCCCCACACCGCGAGTCCGACCTTGGACTTGGACCGCTGGTGGAGGAAGACCGCCACCCCTGCGATCAGCACCACAGTCATCTTGATGCCGAGCACGGCGTTCCACGCCGATGACGCATGCTTCACCTCGAGGGCGCTGATGTTCCAGAACCCGGTCAGCACCAGCACGCCATAGGCGGGCCATAGGAGCCGACCGAAGGCACGGGCCACCTTCTTCGGGGCGTCGTCACCCAGCGATCGGATGGTCGGGAGCAGCCCAGCCACGGTGAACTGCCCACCCACCCAGATGGTGGCGGCCAGCAGGTGAAGGATGAGACGGAACCCGTCGAGCCCCGAAGTCAGTGTGGGGACGGTGCCGGTGACGACGGTCAGCGGGTGCATCGAGAAGTACTACTTGCCGGTCCAGTTGGGCTCGCGCTTTTCGGCAAAGGCGATCGCACCCTCCATGGCATCTCCCGAACGGCCGATCTGTCCGAACACGGCGTCGTTGATATCCCAAGCCTCGGCCTCGGACAACTCGGATGCCTGCAGCATGACCTGCTTGGACAGCCGCACGGCCAGCGGGGCGTTCTTGGCGATCCGCTCGGCCAGTGCCATGGCCTCGGCCATCACCTGGTCTCCAGGGACGACGCGGTTGACGAGACCGATCTCGAGGGCCCGAGCGGCACTCATGGGCTCGCCGGTAAGTGCCATCTCGAGGGCGACGGCCCGGGGGATGCGCTTGGGCAGGCGGATGAGGCCGCCGGCACCAGCCACGAGGCCACGGGCCACTTCGGGGATGCCGAACTTGGCGTGGTCAGCGGCCACCACCAGGTCGCAACTGAGCATGATCTCGCATCCGCCAGCCAGGGCCGACCCGTTGCAGGCAGCGATGATGGCCTTGGGGAAGTCGCGCTTGGTGATGCCGCCGAATCCCTTATCGGTGATGGGGAACTCACCGGTGGCGAAGCCCTTGAGATCCATCCCGGCCGAGAACGCCTTGTCGCCGGCCGCAGTCAGGACCACGACCCAGATATCGTCGTCGGCCTCGATCTCGTCCAACGCATTAGACAGGGCGGTGGCAGTAGCCAGATTGATGGCGTTGCGCGCTTCGGGCCGGTTGATGGTGAGGATCTCGATGTGACCCTGGCGTTCGCGGAGTAGTTCGGACATGTCGTTCTCCCAAGGTAAGAGGTTCAGCGTTCCGCCAGACGGTAGCGCGGCTCGCCGGCCTGCACGACAACGGTGCCACCGACCAGACCAGGAATGTCTGTCGCTCCCATCGCCGTCACCTCGTCGTCATCGGCCGGAGCCAGCGCCATGTGGCGTCCATCGGCCAGACGGGCGATGACCGGTGCGCCGGCTGGCGTGCCGTCGTTGTCCCGCCAGACGGTGGCCGCCACCACCGTGGCTGACTCGGCCGCATCGAGAGATGCGGCCGTCTCGACGGCTGTGGCGTCGATAGCGGCCTGCGCTTGCGTGGTGTCGCCCCGGTGGAACCCGCCTGGGGGCGGGTTGGATCCGTAGATGCCCAGCGCATGCTTGGTGACGAACCAGCCCAGCCCGGTGGCCATCCCCAGACGTGTGTCCGATCCGGAGCCTTCGCGGAGCAGGTCGGTGAGGGTGGCGATCCCGTGGGTGGTGTAGTTGTTGCCCGGTCCACCGAAGTAGGGGAGGCCTCCGGTCACCGTCAGTCCCCGGGCATCGTCATGGGCCAGTCCTAAAGCGGCGGCGGCCATCTGCACCGCTGACGGGAAGCATGAGTAGATGTCCATGCGGTCGATGTCGTCGATGCCTATCGAGCCTTGGGCTGCGGCCGAGGCGGCGGCGAACAGCGCATCTCCGGCGGCACTGATGGCCGGTGAGCGGCCGGGGTCGGGCCGCGAGGCCACGAAGCGCACGTCGACCGCCTCGGCACCGGCCCAGATGAACACGGCCCGATCGGCCACTCCGGCCCGCTGGGCAGCGGCCAGCGAGCACACCACCAGCGAGGCGGCCTGGTCGGTGCCGAGGAACGCAGTCATCCGCTTGGTATAGGGCTCGCACACGATCCGGTTGTCCTGCGACGGGGTGGCGATCTCGGATGCAGAGCGCTCCTGCGCGAACCACGCATAAGGGTGCTTGGCGGCCACAGTGGTGAAGGGGGCCATCAGTGCACCGAGCACCTGGCGGTGGGCGGCGGCATCGTTGCCGGCCCGGGAGGCCAGGACGCTTTCGAAGAGCGGGTAGACGTGCACCGGGGCCAGCATGGCCACCGCCATCTCAGCCGGCCCGAAGCCAGGCAGGTCGTCACCGACCTGGGGGTCAGCGGGCAGGTCGGTCCGGCCCTCGTCGCGGGTCATCCCTTGGTTGCGACGGTCCCGTGAGGACCGTATGGCCTCGGCCCCGGCAATCACCGTGACCGACAGGGTGCCCGCGGCGATCTCGGAGGCTGCTCGGCTCACCAGCCACTGCGGCGTATTTCCGCCCACGGTGGTGATCTCCCGTGCGACCTCCCGTGCGAGCCCCAACCGCTCGGCCAATTCGGTGGCCGGAGCCGGTCCGGACTTGGTCATGATGTCGACCACGCTGAGTCGGTCGATCCGGTCGCGCAAGCCCGGCACGTCGTCCAGCGCCTGCTGGGTGGCTCGGACCATCAGGTCCACGGGGTTCACCAGCGCCTCGCGCTCGATGGCCTGGCCGGAGGCGATGATGACGGGGATGCGCTCGGGGTCGAGCGAGTGGGTGGTCATGGCTAGTTGTCCTGGCGGGCCGTTCTGCTCCGGTCAGCGGCCGGCGAACTTGGCCATGCTGGCCGCGATGGCCTCGGCCTCGGCCACGATGCTCCGCACCAGGTCGCCAGCGGGCTGGAGGGCGGTGATCGCCCCCACGCCCTGGCCGGTGGGGAAGCCTTCGCGTGCTGGGTCGATGCCGGTGGCCTCGATGCCATCACCGAGGTGCCAAGCACCATCCTGCATCGACTTGCCCAGCTGAGCCGGGAACTTCTGCAGCTCTTCGGGATGCTCTTCGTAGTGGCGGGTGTAGTCGTTCTTGAGCACCCGCATGGTCTTGCCGGAGAAGGCACGGCTGATGGTGGTGGCGTCCTCGGCTGCGCCGATCAAGGCCTCTTTGTAGCCGATGACCCCCCGAGCTTCGGGGGTGGCGATGAACCGGGTGCCTACCCACACGCCGTCGGCCCCGAGGGCCAGGGCGGCAGCCAAGCCTCGGCCGTCGAAGATCCCACCGGCTGCCACCACTGGGATCTGGCCGCCGACAGCATCCACGATCTGCGGCACGAGCGGCATGGTGGCCACCAGGCCGGTGTGCCCCCCGGCTTCGGTGCCTTGGGCCACCACCATGTCGCAACCGGCATCCAACGCGCGCCTTGCGTGGTCGACCTTGCCGCACATGTTGACCACCAGCACGCCGTTGGCGTGACAGAGTTCGACGACCTCGGAGGGGATGCCCAAGCCGGCCACGAAGACGGTGGCTCCACCTTCGATGATGCGCTCCACCTGTGCCGCCATGCCGCCGGGCATGGCCGTCAGCAGGTCGACCCCGAACGGCTTGGTCGTGGCACCCCGGACGGCGGCGATCTCGTCGACCATCCGGTCCGTGCTCATGGTGGATGCCCCCAGACACCCGAAGCCTCCCGCTTCAGACACTGCGGTGACCAGTTCTGAGTAGGAGACGCCGCCCATCCCGGCCAGCATGACCGGGTGTTCTACCCCCAGCAGTTCGGTGAGTCTTGTCTTCATGGCGATCTCCTCATGGCTCGATGCGGCACCCGAAACGCTTGGGTGCAGGCGCTCGTACCCTAATGGCGAACCGGCAGTCGGACCGAATGCACCGATCCGAGGCACCAGGGGTCACCGGGTAGGGGCAGACCGTCAGGCCGGGTAGGGGCAGTGACGACATCCCTGGTGGCAGCAGACGCCGCGTTCGGCCAGATAGGCCGAGGTCATCACTTGATAACCGCTGACCGGGTCGGTGTAGCTCGTGGCCCCCGACAGACGAGCACTCCGGTGGGCTTCGATGATGGCAGCGCGCCGGGGGTGGTCGAGCTCCAGTCGATCGGACCGAGGCTCGTCTGGACCTCGGGTATCGAGGGGCTCTGGACCAGTCATCGATTGATGTCGGTCACCCGGCGGAGGCAGCAGGAGTGGCGGAGGCAGCAGGAGTGGCGGAGGCACCAGGGGATGCGTCCCCCCACTCGGACTCGCCATCACCAGCCGGTGGGCCACCAGGTGCGCTGGGTGGCCCGTGGCTGACCACGAAGTCCTTCTGGCGGACCAGGATCAGGCAGCCCACTGCACCCACCAGGGCGATCACGGCGGCGATCCCCATCAGGTGGTCGAAGGTGGTGGTGAATGCCGTCTGATAGGCGGTCAGCAGGGCCTTGCGCCCAGCCTCGGACGGGATGGAGGCCGCAACCTGACGCACACCGCCGGTGGACAGGGCGGACCCGAGCCTGCTTCCGCCGTGGGCCAAGACAGCTTGGCCGGCCGGGGTCGAGTGAAGGGCGGTGATCGAGGTGGATTTGATCTGGTGCACGAATATGGCGCCGAGGCCGGCGATGCCAGTGGCGATCCCGACCTGGCGGAAGGTGCTGGCAGCCCCAGTCGACATGCCGCTGCGCTCAGGGGGAACCACCGAGACCGAGGCCGAAGCGAGGACAGGGTTGGTGATGCCGATCCCGACGCCGCAGACCAGGAATCCGGGGAGCAGGACCAGCCAGGTGGACGATGCGTGGACGTGGCTCATCAGTTCGCACCCCACTGCCACCAGGAAGAGTCCGAGGCCCATCATGAACCGCGACTGGATCCGTACGGTCAGCTTTCCGGCAATAGGGGCGACGATGAAGGCGAGCATGGTCAGGGGCAGGAACCGGAGCCCGGCCTGCAGCGGGCTGTACCCGAGGACGACCTGGAGATAGAGGGTCAGGTATAAGAACATGGCGAAGATCGAGGACGACAGGGTGAACGAGCCGAGCGACACGCCGACCACAGCAGGACGGCGAAACAGGTGCAGGTCCAGCATCGGGTCCTTTTGGAGCCACTCACCGACGATGAAGACCGTCATCAACACGGCGGAGCCCACCAGCAACGACACGATGTAGGTGCTTCCCCAGCCCTTGGCGTTCCCTTGCACTAGGGCGTAGACCAGCATGAAGAGCGAGAGAGTAAAGGAGACGAAGCCCAGCCAGTCGATCTTGCGACCGGTGGTGAACTTCGCGTTGTCCACCTTGGCCAGGGTGATCACCACGGCCACGATGCCTATGGGGATGTTGACGAAGAAGATCCATCGCCAGCCGATACCGCTGGTGATGATGCCGCCAACCAGTGGTCCGATGGCCACGGCCCCGCCGACGACGGCGCCGTAGATACCGATGGCGGTCCCGCGCTCCTTGCCAGCGAAGGCTTGAGCGATGAGCGCCAGGGAGGTGGCGAACATGATGGCCCCACCTATGCCCTGGGCGGCCCGGGAGATGTTGAGCATGAGCGCCGTGGTGGACAGGCCGCAGGTCAGCGAAGCCAGGGAGAAAAGAACGAGTCCGATGGCGAACATCCCCCGGCGGCCGTACATGTCCCCGAGGACGCCGGCCGTGAGCAGAAAGGCAGCCAGGGTGAGGGCGTAGGCATCGATGACCCACTGGAGGTCGGCAAAGGTCGAATGCAACGAGGACTGAATGTCGGGCAGGGCCACGTTGACCACGGTGATGTCGAGCAGCAGCATGAACGTCCCGAAGCAGACGGCGATGAGGGTCCACCACTTGCGATCCACGGTCTACTCCTCTGGTTGGTAGTTCGGCTGTCGGTCACCTAGCTGTGCGGTCGTCCAGACAGCCATGCAATCGGTCGGCCGACAGCGTCAGGTTCGGGTCGTATCCCGCTAGCGAACACTGCTCGGGCATGTATAGACGATCAGGATGAGTCGGGCAATGGTCCGACAACGGACGAGGAAGCGTGTTGTCCCGCCTGGTAACACCCGTGACGGAAAGCTAACGCTAAGACCGGGGATGGCGCCGAGGAGTACCTGACTCGGGCCGTGGTGTTCCCACTCGACCCCACCCCGGCCCAGGAGCGCCTGCTCCGTTCCTACTGCGGAGTTGCCCGGTTCGCCCACAATTGGGTGCTCGGGTAGGTGAAGGACAACCTGGCTACTCGCACCGGCGCACGCGAGTCAGGGATCGCAGAGGCTCCTCACCTTGTCGCAGTCCTGTTCGGCCCACTCCCTCCGCAGAGAGTGGAACGCTGACAATGAGGATGCTGCTCCGTGTCGGCCCGAGGTGTCGATGCACGCCTACCGGTCCTCCAAGAAGGGCGTCCGCAAGGGTCGTTCCGTCGGATTCCCCCGGTGCAAGTCGACAGACCGGTCCAAGCCGTCGGACACGTTCACCGAGTCCACCCGCCACCTGGCCAAGAAGGTGGCCGCCGGTGAAGCCTCCGTCCAGAAGGACACGATCTTGCATGTCGGCGGGCGTTGGCCGGCATCGGTACTGATTCGGTATCTGATTCGGTATCTGGAGTGGTATCTGATTCGATACCAAGTTCGGCCAGTTATTCAATAAGTAGTTCAGCCAGTGGTTCAGCCAGCAGGTCAGCCAGCAGGTCAGCCAGCAGGTCAGCCAGCAGTTCAGCCAGTGGTGTGTCCTCCAGCACCAGGCCAGATCGACCCGACCGCCTCCATCGGGGTCGACGCCAGCATCACCTGCGGTGCGTCCCTCGACCCAG
>CAIVIS010000081.1 GCA_903906055.1 uncultured Acidimicrobiaceae bacterium | reverse complement strand
CGAGGTGCCAGCAGGGTCTTGCCTGCAGCCACCAGACGTTCCAGTTGGGCCAGGTCCTCATAGAGGAACGCCGCATCGCGGCCCGACAGGAGCCCGGGATCGAGATCGCTCACCAACGAGCCCAGTCCAGCGATCAGCGAGGACGCCCGGGCCGCCAGGCCGTCTTCCACGACCGGGACGATCGACGCAGCGCAAGCAGCAGCCGGCCCGCCAGGAGCCGAGAACATGTTCGGAGGTGAGTCGGAAAGGTTGGCCAGCGCCATGGAGAGATCATTCCAGGGGGGTGTTACATGCTCTTGGAGATGGACACCGAGGCATCACAGCCAAAGCGTGCACCTGCACCTACGCGACCGACTACCAGAACGGCACGAGCCACGTCAGGCAACGCCGGTGAGTGACCGCTAGCTGAAGCGGACCCGGCTGACCGTGGACATCGAGCACCAGTAGACCGTGCCGTCGTATCCGAGGGCCGGAAATACCACGGCCTGCAGTGGGCTCTCGGTGTCGGCCCGAACCAGTTCGTCCCCGGTGTTGATGTCGATGGCCACGACCTGATCGATCATCCGGTCACGGCTGTGGTCGCCAGTGATGACCACGCCGGACTCGGCCAGCAGGATCATGTGGGAGGCGTGGTTCTGAGTCTTGGTCCACCGGGGCGTCAACGTGCCGTCGTCGCCGATGTCGAAGGCGGCCATCACGCCGTTGCCACTGTCGTAGCCGAGGGCGATCCGGCGATCGGGGTCGATCAGCGGCGGGTTGGCGATGAGTCCGCCGGGTAGCCCGCAGACGTCGGTGAGGGTGACCGCAGCCGTCTCGAGGTCGACCCGGACCAGGTGGAGCGGCGCGGTGGAGATGCCCTTGCCCTGGAACGATCCATCGAAGTTGCTATTCCCGTCGCCGTCGTCCAGGAACCAGGCCGCAC
The DNA here is from genome assembly GCA_903906055.1 of uncultured Acidimicrobiaceae bacterium. GTDB lineage: Bacteria > Actinomycetota > Acidimicrobiia > Acidimicrobiales > RAAP-2 > Bog-756. The sequence goes on along the minus strand of CAIVIS010000081.1, from coordinate 999 downwards.
CCAGGGTGAGCACGCAGTCCCAGCCGTAGGTCTGCCCCTCCATGGTGCGGTACGTGCCACGAAACGTCTCATCGGGCACCAGGTGGCCGTCGCGCCACGAAACCCGCAGGAGGCTGGTGTCACCCACGACGTAGACGTCGTCACCGATGGAGGACAGGCGGGCAATGGACGGCTCGACCAGAACGCAGGTGTCGAGAATGGCCAGAGTGTCGGGGTCGAGGGCGACGAGTTCGCACGGGTGCCGCTCTTCGGCGGCCACCGGCTTCATGGGGGAGGATCCGGCGAAGTCCTTCGTGATCAACGTCCCGTCGGGGAGGATGACGAATCCGTTGTAGGGGCAGTCGTGGGGGAGCTCCACCGAGGCCAGCAGCTCGAGGTCGGGGCTGAGTCGATGGGCGTGGTTTCCGAATACGACATAGAGGGAGCCGTTGCCGTGGACGGCGATGCTGCCCGGCCACATCGGCCCGCCGACCAGGTCGGGGGAGCGACCGAGTACTTCGAGGGTGGAAGGATCGATCCGCTCCACGACCGAGATCAGGGCGTCACCACCGAAGGTGTTGCGCAGCAGGTAGACCTCACCGGGGTCGCGAACGACCACCATGGTCACCACCGGGTCCGTCCGCGACACGATGTCTGCCGTCGTGGACGCCGTGATCACCGGCACGGTTGCCCCATTACCTGGTACCTGGAGGCGCCGAGGCCCGCCGTCCTCGCCCGGCCACGGACCGGACCAGTAAGCAGACAGATCCGGGTCAGCGGTCATACCGGGGCTTCGAGGAAGAGCCGCCCGACATGGGCTTCGGGCTGGGAGTCCCACAGGTCGGCCACCAGGTCGTCGCGCAAGGACCGCATGTCCGGGTCATCCCACCGATTGACCTGCTGGAGCGGATCCTCGGCCATGTCGTAGAGCTCGCCCTCGGTGCCGTCGTGGCTGGTGCCGGGACGGTAGACGGTGACCAGGTAGTGGTCGCGCATCATGCTCCGCAGGTGGACGTCGAT
>CAIVIS010000080.1 GCA_903906055.1 uncultured Acidimicrobiaceae bacterium | reverse complement strand
CGGGATGCACCCACGTTGGCGATGGTGATCCCCGTCGGTGCACCAGGCACCGTGGACGGGGTGGCGGCGTTCGACGGAGCCGAGGCGCTGCCGGGCCCGATGCTGTTGGTGGCCGTCACGGTGAAGGTGTAGGGCGTGCCGTTGGTGAGGCCGGTCACGATGCAGGAGGTGGCACCGGTGGTGGTGCATTGGACAGTGCCAGGCGACGAGGTCACCGTGTAGCGGCTGATGGGCGACCCGCCGTCGAAGGGAGCCGTCCACGAGATGGTCGATTGCTGGTTCTGGTTGGATGCGGCCAGAACGGAGATCGGTGCACCTGGAGTCGCCCCTGGGGTGGCCGGAGCCGACAGGGAAGACGCCGGGCCCGTGCCCAGGACGTTGATGGCGCTTACCTGGAATACATAGCTCGTGCCGTTCACCAGGCCGACGATCAGGCCAGTGGTACTGGTGGTATTGAACGTCTGCGACACCTGGATGGTGCCGCCGATCAGGGCGGACACTACGTAGCCGGTGATGGCTGAGCCGCCGTTGGAGATAGGTGCCGTCCAAGAGACCGTGGACACAGTGTCCTGGTTCGATGTGGCGGTAACTCCGGTGGGGGCACCAGGAACGGCGGCTGGCTTGGCCGATGCTGAGGGCAACGAGGGCGCCGACGTACCGGCACCGTTGGTGGCGGTCACCGTGAAGGTATAGGCAGTGCCGTTGGTGAGACCGGTCACGGTGCAAGAGGTAGCACGTGCCCCAGAGGCAGTGCAGGTAAAGCCGCCGGGGCTCGAGGTGACGGTGTATCCGGTGATGGTCGAGCCGCCGTTGGAGACAGGGGCCGTCCAGGTCACGACGGACTGGGCGTTGGCGTTGGAAGTGGCCGACACGCCGGTGGGGGCCCCGGGCGGTGCGATCGGCGTAAAGGCCGGGGAACTCGCCGAGGGAAGGCCCGTTCCTGATGGGTTGGTGGCGGTCACTGTGACCGCATAGTTGTTGCCGTTGATCAGTCCGCTGATCGTGCACGTCAGTGCGCCAGTTGTGGTGCAGGTCTGGTTGCCACTTGCTGTGGCGGTGTAACCGGAGATGGCTGCACCGCCGTTGGACGTGGGGGCAGTCCAGGTGACGATGACCGAAGCGTTGCCGGCGATAACGCCTGTGACAGTCGGTGAACCGGGCACGGTAGCCGGCACAGCTGCGGCCGAGGGCGTCGAAGAGGCGCCGGTTCCGGCACTGTTGGTAGCCGTGACCGTGAGGGTATAGGAGTCACCGTTGGTGAGGCCGGTCATCGTGCACGGAGAGGTGGCCGACACGCAGGCCTGGCCGCCGTTGGCTGGCGTGGTGCTGTCGGTGGCCGTCACGGTGTAGCCAGTGATCGAGGCACCACCGGTGGAGGCCGGGGCGGTCCAGGTCACGACAGATGTGCTGTTGGCATACGACGTGCCGGAGACCGCGGTCGGGGCGCCGGGCACGGTGGCCGGTGTCACCGAGTTGGACGCAGTTGACGGGCTGCCGGTACCGGCAGCATTGATGGCAGCGACGGTGAAGGTATAGGCGGTGCCGTTGGTGAGACCTGTGAATACACAACTAGTGGACGAACCGGTCAACGATGTCGAGCATGTGGGCGCCACGACTACCAACGGGGACGAGGTCACCACGTACCCGCTGACGGCGGCCCCGTTGTTGCTGGCGGGGGCCGTCCAGGTGATGGTGGCTGACGCAGTGGCGGCTGTGGCGGTCACGCCTGTGGGCGCTGGTGGCGCAGCGGCTGGTGTGGCTGAACCGGAGGCAGCAGAAGACGCGCCGGTCCCTGATCCGTTGATGGCGGCCACGGTGAACGTATAGGCGGTGCCGTTGATGAGGCCGGTGAAGGTGTCACTGACGGCAGTGGTATTGAAGGTCTGGGTGGCCTGGGGGGCACCACCGATGTAGGCGGTCACGGCGTAGCCAGTGATGGCCGCACCGCCAGTAGTGGCCGGGGTGGTCCAGGACACCACGGACTGGGTGTTGGCGTTGGACGTGGCGGTGACCGCGCTCGGGGGGCCGGGCACGGTGGACGGGGTGGCCGAGGCCGAGGCGGCTGATGCCGCACCGGTGCCGGAGGCATTGGTGGCCGTCACGGTGAAGGTATAGGCGGTGCCGTTGGTGAGGCCGCCGACTGTGCAGAAGGTGGCTCCGGTCGTGGTGCAGGTGAAGCTGCCGGGCGATGACGTCACTGTGTAGCCGGTGATGGCCGCGCCGCCGTTAGAGGCCGGGGCCGCCCACGACACCACCGACGAGGTGTTGGCATAGGACGTGCCGGCGACTCCACTCGGGGCACTGGGTGGCCCGGCCGGGGTGGCAGCAGCTGAGGCTGCCGACGCTGCTCCAGTGCCGGAGGCATTGGTGGCTGTCACCGTGAAGGTGTAGGCAGTGCCGTTGGTGAGGCCGGTCACCGTGCACGAGGTGGTGCCAGCGGTCGTGCACTGGAAGCCGCCCGGTGACGAAATCACCGTATAGGCGCTGATGGCTGCGCCACCGTTGGAAGCCGGCGCAGTCCACGACACAGCGGACGAGCCGTTGGCGTTCGAGGTACCGGTGACTGTCGTCGGGGCTCCAGGCACGGTGGACGGCGTCACAGCAGCTGAGGCCGCCGATGCGGTGCCGTTGCCGCGGGCGTTGGTGGCCTTGACCGTGAAGGTGTAGGCAGTGCCGTTGGTCAGGCCGGTCACCGTGCAGAAGGTCGTGGCAGCGGAACAGGTCAGGCCGCCTGGCGACGAGGTCACGGTGTAACCGGTGATGGCCGATCCGCCGTTGCTGGTCGGTGCGACCCAGCTGACTGGAACCAGGGTGTTCTGATTGCTGGTGCCCACCACGCCCGAGGGGGCGCCCGGTACCGCGAAGCCGGGGTTGGCCGGTGCCACTGCGCCAGAGGTCGTGGAGTAGGCGCCGTTGCCCCGTGCGTTGGTGGCCAGGACGTGGAACGCGTAGTTAGGTCCGTTGGTCAGTCCGGTCACGATGCACGAAGTGGCGGTGCCCGTGCAGGTGGTCGCCGTCCATGTGGTGTAGGGCGATACCGAACGCTGGACGGTGTAGCCGGTGATGGCCGAGCCGCCATTGCTGGTCGGGGGCGTCCACGTCACGGTCAGCTGGCTACCGGCAGTGCCTGACGTGGCTCCCACGCCGGTCGGGGTACCAGGCACCGTGGCTGGGGTGGCCGCAGCCGAGGCGGCTGACGCTGCACTGGTGCCGTTTGCGTTCGTAGCCGTAACCGTGAAGGTGTAGGCAGTGCCGTTAGTGAGGCCATTCACCGTGCATGGCGATGTGGCCGAAGTGCACTGGAAGTTGCCCGGCGACGAAGTGACCTTGTAGGTGGTGATGGCCGAGCCGCCGTTGGAAGCCGGCGCAGTCCACGACACCACCGAGGAGGCGTTGGCGTCCGAGGTGGCGGTGACAGCAGTAGGTGCTCCAGGGACAGTGGAGGGAGTGGCGGCCGGTGAGGCAACTGATGCCAGGCCGGTGCCATTGGCGTTCGTAGCCGTAACCGTGAAGGTGTAGGCGGTTCCGTTGGTCAGACCGGCGACGGTGCAGGTCGTGGTGGCCGACGTGCAGGTGAACCCGCCCGGCGACGAGGTCACCGTGTAGCCGGTGATGGCCGAGCCGCCGTTGGAGGTAGGCGCCAACCACGACACCACCGAGGAGGCATTGGCGTTCGACGTGGCCGCCGCTCCGGTCGGGGCACCAGGTGCCCCGGCTGGTGGGCTGGTGGTAGCCGTGGTCGAGCCGGCTGATCCGGTGCCAGCGCCGTTGGTGGCGGTGACCTTCACGGTGTAGAGCGTTCCTGCGGTCAGGCCGGTGATGGTGCACGTCGTGGCCGCACCAGTGCAGGTGAGGCCACTGGGCGAAGCCACTGCGGTGTATCCGGTGATGGAGGCGCCGTTGGCGACCGGAGCGGACCACGACACGGTGATCGAAGTAGCGGTCACCGATGTCCCTAGTGCGGTGGGAGCACCCGGGACGGTGGCCGGGGTGGCGGTGGCACCGGCGGACGCCAGCGAGGTTCCGATGGCGTTGGTGGCGGTCACCGTGAAGGTGTAGGTCGTCCCATTGGTCAACCCGGTCACCGTGCAGGACCTCGCAGTGGCGACAGCCGTGCATGTCTGGCCGCCCGAAGACGTCACCGTGTAGCCGGTGATGGGTGAGCCGTTGGTGCCAGGGGCGGTCCAACTGATCACGGACTGGGCATTCAGGTAAGAGGTGGCAGCCACAGCGGAGGGCGAAGCGGGCAGACCGGACGGGGTCACGATGTTGGAAGCGGCAGAGGCCACGCCGTTGCCGCTGGCGTTTCCGGCGACGACGGAGAAGGTGTAGGCGGTGCCGTTGGTCAGGCCGGTCACGGTGCACGAGGTGGCACCGGTGGTGGTGCACTTGAAGTTACCGGTCGACGAGGTGACCGTATAGCCGCTGATGGCGGCGCCACCCGTGGTGGTCGGAGCTGTCCAAGAGACGGTGGCCGACGCGTTGCCCGCAGTGGCGGTTGCACCGGTAGGTGCGGACGAGACCGCTGATGGCACGGCACTATTGGAGGGAGCCGAAGTGATCCCTATGCCCAGGACGTTTACCGCCGTCACCTTGAACGTGTAGCTGGTGCCGTTGGTCAGGCCAGTCACGGCGCACGAGGTGCCGCTAGTTGTGCAGGTGAAGCCGCCGGGAGTCGAGGTGACGGTGTAGCCGGTGATGGCCGAGCCGCCGTTGGAGGCAGGCGCGGTCCATGTCACGACCGACTGGCGGTTGGCTGCCGAGGAGGCGGTGACCGCGGTGGGGGCACCGGGGACAGTGGGGATGATGATGCTGTTAGATGCATCAGATGCCGCGCCGGAGCCGAGGAGGTTGGTGGCGGTCACGGTGAACGTATAGGTGGATCCGGTGGTCAGACCGTTGATCACGGTGGTCGGCAACAGTGACGTCAGTCCGGTGCAGGTGAGACAGCCTGGCGTGGG
>CAIVIS010000079.1 GCA_903906055.1 uncultured Acidimicrobiaceae bacterium | reverse complement strand
CAGATCCGCACCGGACATGCGAACCGGATGCAACCACTCACCTCGCGGCTGAGCCACCGCATCCCAGTCTCGCCTGGCCTCGGGCAGTCGCTTGGCCTCGGTGCCGGACTGGCCTGGAGCTGCAGGAAACACCACTGCCGATACCACTGATTGAAAAACTGGTCGGATCTGGTATTGGATCAGATACCGCATCAGCGCCGATTCCTGCCAACGCCCATAGACATGCGAGATGGTGACCTTCTTGGATGGAGGCTTCACCAGCGACAACCTTCTCGGCCAGGCGGCGATTGGACTCGACGAACGTCACCGACGGCTTGGACCGGTCCCTCGAACTACACCGGGGGAACCCGGCGGGCCGCCCCTGGCGGGTGCCCTTCTTGGGGGAGCAGGCGCTCCTGGGTCGGCGTTGGGTCAAGCGGGAACACCACGGCCCAGGTCAGGTACTCCTCGGCACCATCCCCAGCCGTAGCGTTGATTGTCCATCCTGTGCGCGGCGTGGCGGGCAGGATCCAGCCGCGCCGTCTACCGTTCACTGAACGGATATGGGTTCGGCCCCTGTGGGGTGAGAGCGAGGAGCGTCACATGCTCGATGTGGTCATCACGGGCGGCACAGTGGTGGATGGGACAGGGGACGCGTCCTACACCGCCGACATCGGGATCCGGGACGGTCGGATCGTCGAGATCGGGTCGGTCACCGGGGCTGCTGGTCAGGTGATCGAGGCCGATGGTGCACTGGTCACCCCTGGATGGGTCGACGTCCACACCCACTATGACGGCCAGGTCACCTGGGACGACCTGCTCGAGCCATCCACCTCCAACGGGGTGACCACTGTGGTCATGGGCAACTGCGGCGTCGGGTTCGCCCCAGTACGACCGAGCGACCACGATGCGCTGATCGACCTGATGGAAGGCGTGGAGGACATCCCCGGGTCGGCGTTGAGCGCCGGCATGCCCTGGGGCAAATGGGAGACGTTCGAGGAGTACCTCGACCTGCTCGACCAAGGGCGCTACGCCGTGGACATCGCCGCCCAGATCGCCCACGGGGCGGTCCGGTTCTACGTGATGGGTGAACGGGGAGCGGCCAACGAAGATGCCACGGTCGAGGACATCGCCGCCATGGCCGCCATCGTGGGTGAGGCGATGGCCGCCGGTGCGGTCGGCTTCAGCACCTCGCGCACCATCGGCCACAAGTCGAAGTCGGGACGCCCGGTGCCTGGGACCTTCGCACCCGAGGAAGAAGTGCTGGCCTTCGCCCGGGCGCTGGGCGCATCGGGGCACGGTGTGTTCGAGGCCATCGTGGCCGGCACCATCGGTGCCCTCGAGGGCCTCGGCGGTGAGCGGGCCAAACTGCTCGATGAGGTGCCTCTCCTGGTGGATGTGGCCCGCGCCAGCGGCCGCCCGGTGACGTTCACGGTGGCGCAGTTGTTCGAGGACCCCACGCACTGGCGCGAAGTGCTCGATTCGGTCGCCGAGGCCAACAGCACCGGGGTGGTGCTCCGTCCCCAGATCATCCCGAGGTCGGTGACCATCATGACCAGCCTCGACACCTACCACCTGTTCATGGAGCGTCCCTCGTATCGGGCCATCGCCGATCTGCCGCTGGCCGAGCGGGTGGCTCAGATGCGCCGACCCGAGGTGAAGCGGGCCATCGTGGGAGAAGAGAGTGTGGCCGGCGGCCCCAACGACTTCATGGCGCTGGTCGTGGCCCTGTTCGGGCCGGCACTCCCGGTCACCTTTCCACTGACCGATCCGGTCAACTACGAGCCGAGCTTCGATGAGTCGGTGTGGGCCCGGGCGATGGCAGCCGGGGCTGACCCCATCGAGTACATGTACGACCTCTTGCTGGCTGACGAGGGCACGGCGTTCTACGCCCTGCTTGGTTCCAACTTCGTCAACGGAACCTTGGATGTCTGCCGCGAGATGCTCCTGGACCCGAACACGGTCACCGGTCTGGGCGATGCCGGAGCCCACGTGAACCTGATCTCGGACTGCTCGGCATCGACGTTCCACCTCACCCACTGGGCCCGTGACCGCTCGGTGGGTGAGCGGCTGCCGATCGAGCTACTGGTCCACAAGATGAGTGGCGCCAATGCCGAGCTCTACGGCTTCGACGACCGAGGAACACTCACCTTGGGAAAGCGGGCCGACGTCAACGTCATCGACTTCGATCGGCTGCGCATCTGTCCGCCGGTGCTCCGCCACGATCTTCCGACGGGCGAGAGTCGGATCATGCAGCCCGCCGAGGGCTACTTGGCCACGCTGGTCAACGGCGAGGTGACAAGGCGCCGCGACGCTGATACCGGGGCTCGCTCCGGGCGCCTGGTGCGCGGCTCGGCCTGAGCCTCAGCGCACCAGAGCGAAGAACGAACGCAGCTCGTCGACGAACGTCTCGGGCTGCTCGAAGGCGGCGAAGTGGCCGCCCTTGTCGAGCTCGTTCCAGTATCGGATGTCAGTGAAGCGGCTGTTGGCCCAGCGCCGAGAGATGCGGATGAGCTCCTTGGGGAAGATGGAGCAACCAGTGGGCACGGCGATCGCGTCGGCGGCACCTTCGTTGAAGCTGTGCTCGAAGCTCTCCCAGTAGAGACGGGCCGACGATGCTCCGGTGCCCGGCAGCCAGTAGAGCATCACGTTGTCGAGGAGTTCGTCGCGGCTGAGGACATTCTCCGGATGTCCGTCGCAGTCGGTCCACGCCCAGAACTTCTCCACCACCCAGGCGCACTGGCTGGCAGGGGAGTCGACCAGCCCGTAGCCGAGTGTCTGGGGGCGGGTGGACTGCTGCTTGGAGTAGCCCGACTCCCACTGCAGGTAGTAGCCCATCGAGGCCAAGGCAGTGTGCTCGGTCTCGGTCATGTCCTCGTAGGACAGCGACGACGGCGGCACCACTGGCATGTTCATGTGGATGCCGGCCAGGTGGCTGGGATCGTGCTGGGCGAGTCTGGCGGTGACGGCTGATCCCCAGTCTCCGCCCTGGGCACCGTAGCGGTCGTAGCCGAGCCGGGCCATGAGCTCGGCCCAGGCCGCGGCGGTCCGCTCCACCCCCCAGCCGACAGCGGTGGGTTTGGCGCTGAAGCCGAAGCCCGGCAGCGACGGACACACCACGTCAAAGGCGTCATCGGCGCTTCCGCCGTAGGCCACCGGGTCAGTGAGCGGGCCGATGACCTTCTGGAACTCAGCGATCGAACCGGGCCATCCGTGAGTGATGACCAGAGGCAGGGCGCCGGGGTGCGGGGAGCGCACGCGAAGGAAGTGGATGTCGAGGCCATCGATCTGGGTGATGAACTGAGGGAAGGTGTTGAGACGTGCCTCGGTGGCTCGCCAGTCGTAGCTGTCGGCCCAGTAGGCACAGAGCGCTCGGGTGTACTCCAGGGGGATTCCCTGTG
>CAIVIS010000078.1 GCA_903906055.1 uncultured Acidimicrobiaceae bacterium | reverse complement strand
TTGGCTCTTCTGCTTCATCCGTGGGTGCCTTGACCAGGCAATGAAGCGAGCAACGCCAGTCTCCGCCTAGTTTTCGGACTGTTCAACGGTCCCAAAATGAAGGCAAGGAGAATGGCGTGCTCGAGGTAGAAGTATGGCGCAGGTTGCTCGGCATCGACAGGCGGACGGTCATTGAGTCGATCGAGTTCGACGAGGACGCTGATGCGATCGTGGCCCACGTTCGGCCGAGGCGTTCGAAGAAGCGGCGCTGTGGTCTCTGCGGGAAAGCTTCTCCTGGCTACGACCAGGGTGAGGGACGCCGGAATTGGCGAGCCCTCGACCTTGGGATTCTGAAGAGCTTCCTCCAGTCCGACTCCCTCCGGGTGAACTGCCCCGAGCACGGCCCCACGGTCGCCCAGGTGCCCTGGGCTCGCCATGGTGCCGGCCACACCCGGGACTTCGATGACCAGGTGGCCTGGCTGGTGACCCATACCTCGAAGTCGGCCGTCGGTGAGCTGTTGCGGGTGGCCTGGCGGACCGTCGGGTCGATCATCACCCGGGTAGTCGACGATGCCCGTGCCGCCCACGACCCCTTCAACGGACTGCGGCGCATCGGGATCGACGAGATCAGCTATCGCCGAGGGCACAAATACTTGACCGTCGTCGTCGACCACGACTCCGGACGCCTGGTGTGGGCGGCGGTTGGCAGGGACAAGGCCACCCTTGAGAAGTTCTTCGATCTCTTGGGCGAAGAGCGCTCTCACCTGGTGAAACTGGTGTCAGCCGATGCAGCGGAGTGGATCGCCACCGTGGTCGCAGAGCGATGCCCGAACGCTACCTTGTGTGCCGATGCCTTCCACATGGTGTCCTGGGCCACCAGAGCACTCGACGACGTGCGCAAGGATATCTGGCGGGAGGCGAAGAAGATGGGGGCACCGACCCTCATCGCCCGGATCAAGGGGTGTCGCTACGCCTTGTTGAAGAACCCCGAGCATCTGACCGACAAACAGCAGATGGGCCTCGCCCGGGTCGCCCAGGTGAACAAGACCCTCTATCGGGCCTACCTCTTGAAGGAGCAGTTCCGCCTGGTGTTCCAGCTCCGAGGCAAGGCTGCCATCCGTGCCCTCGACGACTGGTGCGACTGGGCCCGACGATGTCGCATTCCCGCCTTCGTCGACCTGTACTACCGGGTCTTGCGGCACCGGGAGTCCATCGTCGCCACCTTGATCAACGACGGACTGTCCAACGCTCTCGTGGAGAGCACGAACACAAAGTTGCGTCTCCTCACCCGGATGGCCTACGGATTCCGCTCCACTGACAACCTCATCGCCCTCTGTCTGCTCGACCGCGGCGGCTACTGCCCGCCACTACCGGGGCGTCGGGAGGCCGCGTAATTGACCCACGGATTAGTCAGAAGAGCCCCCAATGTCCGTGCCGCTCCCGTGCCGCTCCCCTGCCGCTCCTGCTATCCGACAGGATCAGGCACCGCGGCCGGCATCGAGCGCTCGAGCGCGTTCCAGCCCCCGAGGTCATTCTTGCGTTCTGCCTCGGCTGCGTGCCCGCCACGAAC
>CAIVIS010000077.1 GCA_903906055.1 uncultured Acidimicrobiaceae bacterium | reverse complement strand
TGTCCTTGCCGTGCTCGCTGGCGTGGTGCTGTGTGTGCGCATTGCGGCCATCCCTCCACTGGACCGTGCATCGGACCCAGACGTCGGCCGCCTGGCCACCCTGGTGGCACCCCATCTCACCCCCGGGGTCCGGGTAGCGGTCGGGGACGCCGGTGCTGGTACGGCCGATACTCAGCTGCTCGATACCGAGGAGTTCATCGGTCTGGTCAACCTGCTGGAGCGCTCCGGCTACCGCCCCACGGTCAACGACTTCTGGAAGGCACAGTTCGGTCCTGGCTACCGGACCGACGGCACCGAGCCGCGGGTGGTCGAGCTGTCGACTTGGAGTGCGGCATCTCCTGCCATGCCCGGGTATGTGGGCAAGGTCGGCGACATGGCCGTCACGGTCACCGACCGAGTTGGTGCAGCTGCGCCCATCTCGGGCTGACGACGTAGACCTGGGATCGGCTCAGGTGCCTGGCTCAGGTGCCTGGCTCAGGATCCGGGCTTGGCCGCTGAGGTCGGCGTGGTGCTCGCATCTCGTGCTGCCCGGTTGGCGGTGCCCAGGTCTGCCGCGGTGGCAAGCAGCCAGGGGGCGATCATCTTGGCCCCGGCGGCGGTCACGTGGATCCCGTCGGCAAAGCGGACGACGACCCCGTCGATGGTCGTGGTGTACTTGCCCTGAGGATCGATCCGGCCTCCTAGGTCGGCGACCACCACCCGACCCTTCGACCCGGCGGCTACGTGGCGGAGCATGGCGTTGTACCGGTCCACCCGGGCCGGGTCATCCTCGGGCCATGGTTGGCCATTGCTCTGCTCTTGCTGGTGGTAGCGGGGGGCGGTCAGGAGCACGACGGTGGCACCGGTCGACCCGAGCACCGTCGTGGCTGCGGCCAGAGCGCGGGACTCACGGGCATCGACCAAGGGGGTGCCGATGTGCACCCACGCCCCGCCGATGGCCTGATTGCGTACCTCGTACTCACCCTCGGCCAACAAGACGACATCTGGATGGAACGCCTCGACATCGGCCTTCCACCGGGTGAGCTGTGTGCTGCACGGAATGATGACGTGTCCGCCCCGCTGGCCCAGGGCCCCAGATACCACCGTTCCGTGGAACTGGGTCGTGGAGGTGAGCAGTCCGCAGCCGAACACGCCATCGCCCTGGTAGTCCACGTTGTAGGTGGCCGAAGCCGGACCGAGGCCGAACCCGAGGAAGCTGGCCTCGGAGTCGCCCACCAGCAGCACCCGGACGGGGCCGGGTGTGCCTGCCGCCACCGAGGTCACATTGGCTGATGTGCCCGGGTCGCCACCGGGGGGGAGTCCGTGGGCGCCAGTGTTGATGGTGCCCGCCGGGATGGCGGTGACGGCAGTGGTGGCCCCGGCCGTACCCGCTACCACCAGGGCCGCAGTGCCACCCACCGCTAACGGGGCCACCACCCACGCCCGCCACCCCCGCATGACCCCGCGGCGCACCGGCATCTCCAAGAAGTGGAACGACACCGCAGCCACCGCCACGGACAGGCCGACACGGACAATGAATAGGGGCCACCCGTCCAGGCCGGTCCGGGCGTGATCGACCATGACGAAGATCGGCCAGTGGAAGAGATAGAGGCCATACGAGATGGCACCGACATAACGCACCGGCCGCAACGACAGCACCTTGGCCCACGGGCTGTCCGGTACCAACGCCACACAGGCGATGACCGCCGCGGTGGCCAGGGCCACCAGAGTGAACCCGCCCCGGTAGATCCAATCGGTGGCACTGCCATCGGCCACCGAGATCCACACCACCGCCACCAGTCCGACCCCGCCCGCCACCACCAGTCCGGTGCGGGCCGACGCCGAAAGGGTGAACGATCGCACCAGCGATGTGGTCGCTACCAGTGTGTCCCGACGCTTTGGAAGAGGATGAGCCAGCACGATGGCCAGTGCGGCGCCGATCAGCAGCGCCTGAGCCCGGGTGTCGGTCCCGTAGTAGGCCCGGTTCTGGCCCGACCCGTTGGCGAAGACCACGGCCATGGCGATGGCGCTGGCTGCCGCCCCGGCCACGGTGACCACCAACAGGGTGCGCAGCGACCGGCTCCACGCCAGGATGCCCAGGACCACCAGTGGCCACACCAGGTAGAACTGCTCTTCGATCGAGAGCGACCAGGTGTGGAGCAGCGGGCGCGGGGTGTTGAGGGCAGCAAAGTAGCCCTGGCCGCCCGTGGCCTGGTGCCAGTTGTTGACATAGAGCAGCGTGGCCAGAGCGTCGGCCCGCAGCTGGCCCAGGGTGTCCGATGGGGCCAGGAACAGGCCGTAGAGAGCCACGCCGGCCAGCAGGACCAAGAGTGCGGGCACCAGCCGGCGAACCCGGTGGCCCCAGAATCGAGCCAGGCCGATACCCGAGTTCTGGCGGTACTCGGACACCAGCAGTCCGGTAATCAAGAAGCCCGACAGGACGAAGAACACGTCTACGCCGAAGAACCCCCCGCCGGCCCACGAGAACCCGCCGTGGAAGAAGAGGACGAGGACGATACCCAAGGCCCGGATGCCGTCGAGGGCGGGGATCCGACCCAGGTGGGGCTCGGGACGGACGGCTGTCCCAGCATCGTCGGAGGGCACCGGCACGCCCTCCATCGTCGACCCGGCTGCGGCCTGGCCCTCCACAGCTGTTCCCACGCCGTGATCGTACCCCTGACACCCTGGTATCTCGGGGGCGCGGCTCGTCGTTGGGTCAGTTGCCGTCGCCAGCACGGGCAGCCGAGCGGGCCCGCCACCGCATGAGCGGGCGCTCGATCAGGAACCAGCTGAAGATGGCGATGGAGAAGATGACGACCAGGCGAGCCAGCTCGTTGGGCCAGAACGACCAGCCCGTGGTGTCCGGCTCCATGGCCAGGTAGACGGGGAAGTGGACCAGGTACACGGTGTAGGAGAGATCGCCGATGAACACCAAGACGCCGATCCCGGTGAGGCGCGACCCCAGGCTGGCCGGACAGATCACGAAGTAGGTGATGATCACCGCCGAGGCCACGGTGCTGGTGGGTAGCCACCACACGGCCAGGTTCTCGGTGAAGAGCAGGGCGTACCAGAGGATCCAGCACAAGAAAGCGGCCGAAGCCGCCGCCGCCACCGTCAGCAGTCCCCGGGCCCACCGAGCCCACCCGTGCAGGTAGCCGTCCGCAGCCAGGAGCCCGAGCAGGCAGCCCAAGAAGAGGGCATCGGCCCGGGTGTCGAAGGCGTAGTACACCCGGGTGAATACCGTGTTGTCGAAGTGAGGTGCGTGGTAGACGAGGTAGAGCCGGGTGCCGGTCGATGCCAGCATCCCCACGACGGCCAGTCCGTAGGCCAGGCGCCGCCGGTGGGTGGCCACCACGATCACCATGGCCAGGGACCACAAAATGTAGAACTGCTCCTCCACCGAGAGCGACCAGGTCTGGGCCAAGTAACCGAAGAACGGCGCATGGCCCAAGGCCTGGCGGTAGTCGGCGTAGTAGAACATCGCCGCCAGGCTGTCCCCCCACAGCCGGTGGGCGGCATCGGCTACGTGCACAAAGTGGGCATAGATGGCCAGCAGGCCGATGGTCAGGAGTAGCGGGGGGACCAGTCGGACCCCTCGGCGTGCGTAGAAGGCCCCCAGGCTGATCCGCCCGTTGCGCATGCCCTCACCGGCCAGCATGGCCGTGATCAGGAACCCGCTGAGCACAAAGAAGACCTGCAGGGCGACCCAGGTGCCGGGCAGGGTCTTGAAGTTGGAGTGGTAGGTGAGGACGGTGAACAGAGCGAGTGCCCGCACCCCCGTCAGCGGTGGCCGGTTGCCTAGCCGGAACCGGTAGGGCTCGGGTGTCCCGGACGCAGCCAGGTCCGGAGCGGACTCGCCCACCGGAGTGTTCGATGAGGTCAGAGAGCCAGCGTCGATCTGTCCACTCGTGGGGGTGGAGGCGGCATCGCCTCGGTCGGCCACCGGTGGCCTACCTGGTCCCGGCGTACCGGGTGGCGCAGGTCGGAGGAGCCGTTCCGCATCGTCCACCGGGTACGCGCATGGCGAGGATGGTACTCCAGGGACCTTCCGGATCGGAGTGTGTTTGTGGTGGAGCTCCGGCGGCCAGCCACGGCTAGGGCGGTCGATGGCGGCGGCCGAACACCGTACCGAGGGCCTGCTCCACTACCATCACGCCCATCGCACACCGGGGGAACACCGTCGTCACGTCTGGACCAGGTCCGATCGGCGATGACGCAGCGACCGGGGCCACGTCCCCCGTCGGACCCGTTCCTGGGCCCGGCTCGAACTTCCGCTCCTGGTGGCCGATCGTGGTGCCTCTGCTCATCGTCCTAGCGGGCGCCTGGACCTACCGATGGGTCGACGAGGACGCCTTCATCAACTTTCGGATCATCCACAACCTCCTGGCCGGATTCGGGCCGGTGTTCAACGTGGGCGAGCGGGTCGAGGTGGACTCGGATCCGCTGTGGATGCTCACCTTGGCCGGGCTCCACGCCATCACTCCCTGGGTCTCGTTGGAGTGGACCTCGGTCGTCCTCGGCCTGGTGTGCACCGCCGGCGGGTTCGTGGCGGCAGGGCTGGCTGTCGTGCGCCTCGGGGCGCGACACGACGAAGGGACGGTGCTGCCCCTCGGTCTCCTCATGGTGTCGGTGGTGGCCGGGGTGTGGGAGTTCGCCACTTCGGGACTCGAGATGTCGATGGTCTTTTTGTGGCTGGGGGTGTCCTTTCTGCTGCTGGTCCGGGTCGGGTTCCGACGCACGGGTGCCCGGTGGACCGCCGTGGTGTTCGGACTAGGCACGCTGATCCGGCCCGAGCTGTTGGCCGGGGCTGCCGTGTTCGTCGCCGCCCTGGTCACACTGGTGTCGTCAGCCCGGTGGCCCTCGGACCGGTCGAGGGTAAGTCGGTGTTTGGCCGTGGTGGCGGCGGCCGTAGCCGCCCCCGTCGCCTATGAGCTGTTCCGGATGGGCTACTACGCATTGTTGGTTCCCTCCACGGCGCTGGCCAAGGCGGCCGGTGCGTCGTGGTGGTCTCAAGGTGCCACCTACCTGTGGAACTTCGCCGCTCCCTACACCCTGTGGCTGCCCGCCCTCCTGGCTTCTGTCCTGGTGTCGGCTCGGGTCATGCGGTGGTGGGGGGCGGGAGATCGCACCGCCGTGCTGGTCTTGTGCACCCCGCTGGTGGTTGGACTGGTCGACCTGGTCTACGTGGTGGAAGTCGGCGGCGACTACATGCACGCCCGCCTCCTCCTGCCTGCATTCTTCGCCCTGTGCCTGCCCGTCTACGTCGGGGTCCGCTCATTGCGGGGTGTCCTGGTGGTGCCAGCCGCCGGCATCGCTGTCTGGTCGGTGGTCTGCCTCGGCTGGCTGCGCTTCGTGCCTCCTGTGGTCCCCGGGCTCAACCCGCAGACCGTGTTCATCTCGAATGAGCGCAACAGCTGGATCGGTGCCACCGGATCGGCCCACCCGGTGACGGGCGACGACTACGCCCGGGCACTGTCGGGCCGGGCTGGAGTCGCACTGGCCACTGCCGCCCGGCGGGTGCCGCCCGGCCACCAAAAGGTGCTGGTCATCACCAACCCGTTCTCACCCATCGATCCGGCGACGGCATCGGCGGCCAAGTCGTCGCTGCCGTTCACCCTGGCTGTAAACCTTCCGGCCATCGGGGTCATCGGCTACCTGGTGGGCCCAGACGTCTACATCTACGACACCTACTCGCTGGCCAATCCCATCGGCAGCCACACCACGGTGGACCACCACGCCCGCCCTGGTCACGAAAAGCGGGTCGGTCCCTCGTGGATGCTGGGGCGGTTCGGCGTCCCCGGCGAGACACCGGTGGTGGCCGACGGCCCTTCCCCACAGCGCGTGGCTGCGGCCCGCATGGCCATCGGCTGTGACCCGTTGGCTGCGTACCTGGACGCCATCACCGGCCCGCTGACAATCTCTCGCATGGTGTCGAACGCGGCCGGCAGCCTCTCGTTCACCACGATGGAGTTCAGCGCCGATCCGACGGTCGCCGTGGGGCAGCTGTGCCGGCCGGCGACGGGGACGGGGAACCGGTGACCAGTACACCCGAGACGAGTACACCCGAGACTGATGCGGCGCCGTCGTCTCGAGCCTGCGGCTCGGGCCGGCTTCGGGTGTGGCTGCTGGCCACGGCCGCCTACGCGGTGCTGGCTGTCGTCATGTGGTGGAACGTCTGGTCGACTCATCCCACCTCCACTACGACCTGCGGCTGTGGCGATGCGGCCCGCTTCCTCTGGTTCTTCCAGTGGCCCGCCTATGCCATGGCCCATGGTCACAACATCTTGTACTCGACCTACCTGTTCCACCCGGGCGGCATCAACCTGCTGAACGACACCAGCGTCGTCGCCCTCGGAGTGGTGCTGGCCCCGGTGACCTGGCTGTTCGGTCCGGTGGCGTCGATGAACGTGGCCCTCACCTTGGCCCCCCTGTGTTCCGCCCTGGCCATGTTCGCCCTGCTCCGTCGGTGGGTGTCGTGGACGCCGGCCGCCTTCCTCGGCGGACTGGCCTATGGATTCGCGCCGTTCGTGGTGACCGAGTTGGCGCTCAACCAGATCAACATCGCCTTCCTGGCCATCCCTCCGCTCCTCGTGCTGTTCCTGGCTGATCTGCTGGTCACGCAACGTCGCTCGCCGTGGAAGAACGGACTGGCCCTGGCTGGGCTGGTGATCGTCCAGTTCTTCCTCAGTACCGAAGTCCTGCTCATCACTGTGCTGGCCTCACTGATGGCGATGGTCGTCCTGGTGACTTGGGCCGCCGTGTCCCAGCCGTCAGTCATCGGACCCCGGGTGGCTGGTGCGGTGCGTGGCTCTGCGGTGGCCGTCGCTGTGGCGGTACTTGTGCTGGCCTATCCGCTGTGCTTCCTCTTGGCCGGGCCGGCCCACCTGGTGGGACCGATCTGGTCGGCCGGGGGGACATCTCGCTACGGCACGACCTGGTCGAGCTTCGTCACCACCGGAGGCCTGGCCGACCTCAGGCCCTCGATGCTGCGGTTCGGCGGCTATCAGGGGCCGGTCCTGGTGGGGCTCGGCTATCCCGGCCTGGGTGTATTCCTGGTGGCAGTGGTGGGCGCGGTGGTGTGGCGCCAAGACCGCCGGCTGCTGCTGTTCGCCGCGGTGGGACTGCTGGCTGGCGTCGGGTCGTTGGCCCCCGGCCACGGCTACCCGGTCCCTTGGGACGTCCTGGTACACGTGTCGTGGGTGGGGGACATCGTCGAGGTCCGCTTCGTCCTGGTGGTGACGCTGTGCGTGGCTGTGATGGCCGCACTGGTGGTCGATCATGTCCACGACTGGCTGATGGCGAGGTGGTCTGGACCGGAAGGTTCCGTGTCACGAGCCGGCCTCTATTCCTGGCTCCTGATCGCCTTGGTATCGCTGCCCACCGTGGTGGTGCTCGGTCCTCAGGTCCCCCTGACCACCCGACCGGTGCTGCTGCCCCAGTGGTATGAGCATCGAGGTCCGGTGGTGCCAGCTGGCCGAGTGGTGCTGGCCTATCCGGTGCCGTTCTCTGGTCTGCAGTCGTCCGAGGCGTGGCAGGCGGTCAACACCATGCAGTGGGCTCAAGCCGGGGGTGGGGGACCGCAAGGCCAGCCGTCTCGAGCCGGTGCGGCCCGGCCCGGGTTCGAGGTGCTGTCGGCTGCATCGCTGCCGCTGGGTCCACCACCCCAGCCGACCCCGGCCAACCTGGCTGCCATCCGAGAGGCCCTGGCGCTGTGGCGGGTGACCACTGTGGTCGTCCCCGATCAGCCCGGCTTGCCTGTCTACGAGCAGGGGAGGGGTGCTGCCTACGCCGCCGGCCTGTTTACTGCCGCCCTGGGCGTGGCACCGTCACGTGACCACGGAGCGTGGGTGTGGGGCACGGTGCGATCAGCACCGGCACCGGTACCGGTGTCGTCTGGCAGGTTCGCCCGCTGCACCGCCGATGGTGGATCGATCGCCAGCCACCTAGCGGTCCCCGCCTGTGTGCTGGCCGCAGGAGTGCCCGGTGTCTGACGTTCGCGCCACGGTGCCTGCACTGGACGGGATTGAGGGCGGCAGCGGCAGCCGAGGGCGTGGCAGCCGAGGGCGTGGCAGCCGAGGGAGTGGACAGGGCCGAGCACTGGCGTTGGCCGCAGTCGGGTATCTGGCGCTGACCGTGGTCGTGTGGTGGGGCGTGTGGTCATCCCACCCGACGTCGACGACGACGTGTGGATGCGGCGACAGCGCCCTGTTCCTGTGGTTCTTCGCCTGGCCGGCTCACGCCCTGGCCCACGGTCTCGATCCGCTGTACTCGACGGCCATGTCCTATCCCGGCGGGGTCAACCTGCTGGCCAATACGTCCGAGTTGGCCCTCGGCACGGTGCTGGCCCCGGTGACCTGGATCTTCGGTCCAGTGGCCTCCATGAACGTGGCCATCACCCTGGCCCCGGCACTGTCGGCACTGGCCATGTACGTATTGGTGCGTCGGTGGGTGTCGTGGAGCCCGGCCGCTTTCGCTGCCGGCCTGCTCTACGGGTTCTCTCCGTTGGTCCTGGTGAGCCTGTCCGATGCCCACCTGATGCTGGGCTGGGCTGTGGTGCCGCCGCTGATGGTCCTCTGTCTCGATGACCTGGTGTTCGGCCGACGACGCGGCCCGGTGGTGATCGGCGTGGCCTTGGGTCTGCTGGCTGGCGTGCAGTTCTTCGTGGGCACCGAGATCCTGTTGCTGCTCGGCATCATCGGTGCGGTGGCTGGCGTGGCGATGCTGGCCTACGGGATCCGCCACAGCGACGCCGTCCGTGCCGGTGCCCGCCGGGTGCTCGTGGGCTTGGCTGCCGCGGCCGGCACGGCCATGGTGCTGCTGGCCTATCCGACGTGGTTCGCCTTGGCCGGCCCCGCCCACACATCGGGTCGGGTGTGGCCCACGTTGGAGCTCGGCCTGGAGGGGACCACGGTGAAGGGGTACCTGTGGCCGACCCCGGTGTCGACCGGGTTTTCGCTGTTCACCCACCGGGTCGGCGGCTACCAGGGACCCACCATCTCTGGGCAGTATGTCGGCCTCGGGATCATCGCCGTTGCCGTCTTGGCCCTGTTGATGTGGCGGCGGGACCGGCGGCTGTGGTTCTTCGGGATGCTGGCTCTGGCCTCGGCCGTGCTCTCCCTCGGCGCCAGTCGCTCGGTGTGGCTCCCGTGGCAGATCCTGTCCGGCCTCCCCCTCTTCGAAAACATCATCCCCAGCCGGTTCCTAGTGGTCGTCTATCTGTCGCTGGCCGTGATGCTGGGGATCGCCATCGACCGCACCTATCTGGCAGTTCGGCGACGCATGGGCAGCACTGCCGCCCCAGATGGGGTGGCAGTCACCGGCGCTACGGACACAGCTACGCGCCGATGGGCGCCGCCGCTGGCCGGGCTGGTCGTGGCGTTGGTGGCGCTCGGTCCGATCGCCGACTACCTGGCCGTGACGGTGCCCATGGTGACCCAGCCGGTGCGGTCCCCGGCCTGGTTCACCCGAGTGGCCCCGCGCCTGCCTGACCACCAGGTCTTGTTGGTGTTCCCGGTGCCGTACCAGTTGATCGAGAGCGCCATGGCCTGGCAGGCGGTGGGCGACTTCCCCTACGACATGGTGGGCGGGGGCGGACCCGGCGGAGTGATCGAGCGGGCTGGTCGCCAGCGGACCGGAGCCGATGCCATCGCCCGGGCCTCGTTCTCCTTTACCGGCCAGGTCCTTCGCCCCGGTGACGTCACCGCCGCGCGGCGAGCCCTGACGGCCTGGGGCGTCACCGGGGTGGTGCTACCCGACGAACGCGGCCTGCCCGCCTACGACCAGGTCACCTCGGTGCCGTACACGGTGGCATTCATGACTGCGGTGGTCGGCCGGGCACCGGAACGGAGTCATGGTTCGTGGGTCTGGTCGGGTATCGCCCATGGGATGTCTCAGGCGCCGGGACCGACTCCAGCGGCGCTGGCGGACTGCACGGCACTGGGTGCGCCACGTACTCCGGCCTCCGTGGAGCGAGTTGCCGCTTGCGTCCTGACCCTCGCCTAGTTTCGCCAGCTTGGTGAGATAGGCGTACCTAGAAGGCCACATCCACACCTGACCTCCGAACCGGATGCAGTCACTTGCCTTCTCATTTGAGCGACCGCACCCCGGTCTTCTCTGGCCTCGAGCAGTCGCTTGGCCTCGGGGCCGGACTGGCCAGGTGCTGAAGGACACACCACTGATCGAAAAACTGGCCAGATTTGGTATTGGATCAGATACCACTCCAGCGCCGATTCCTGCCAACGCCCACCGACATACGAGATGGTGACCTTCTTGGCCAGGCGACGGGCGGACTCGACGAAGGTCACCGACGGCTGGGACCGGTCTTTCGACTTGAACCGGGGGAATCCGACGGGACGTCCCTTGCGGCTCCGCGGTAGGACCGGAGCAGGCGCCCCTGGGCCGGGGTGGGGTCGAACGAGAACGCCACGGTGGGCGAACCCACCCTCGCCTGACCCTCGCCTGACCCTCGCCCGACCCTCGACTGACCGAGGCCGACTGGTAGCGTCGCCCCCCGTGACACCAGTGGGAACCCCTGAGGGGACGCACCGGCCCCACCCGGTGAAGACGGCCCTGGTGACGGCGGGGAGCTGCCTCGTAGTCGTCGTGGCCCTGGCCGCGCTGACCGGCCAGGCCGCGCGCGGCTACAGCACCGTGTCGCAGCAGATGGACAGCCACGCCGTGCATGATGCCCAGGTCGATGATGCCTTCTACCGGTGCATCGATGTCCAGGCCCACAGCCTGGTTGCGACCGACCAGTCCGTGCGCCTCAGCACCGAGAACCTGGCCGACGTCGTCACCATGATCAAGGGCTTCGGCAGCTGGGTGAACGTGGCCGATCCCTCATCTCAGGCCCAGGTCGTGCTGACGCTCCGCAACGATGCGTCCGGTCCCGATGCGTGCCTCGGCACCCGGGTGGTCGCCACCTCGGTCGGTCCGGACGGCCGCACCTCTGTCCGCCTCGGAACCGGCGACCACGTGGACGGCCAGGGCCCGCCACCGGCCCCGCCGCTGTGAACACCGTCTTGGCCACCATGGTGGCGCTCACGGTCCTGTCGGCCGCCGGGTGCATGCCGGTGGTGGCCGCCATCGGTCTGCGCTGGTTCGCCGTTCCGCTGGTCCCGCTGGCCGGAGCGGTGCTGGCCGGCCTGGCTGCCTCGGCCTCGCTGTCCTTCGGCGGTGGCCTCCTCAACTGGTTCGTGGGCCTGGCCATGGTGGCCGCTGGCGCCGTCTTTGCCCTGTGGGTGATGCACCCGGAGCGGGGTCCTTGGCCGTCCTCCTCTTCGTCCGATGTCCCCGGTCGCGGCCGGCACCGGTTGACCGGTGCCGTGGGGTTCGTCGTGGTGCTCGTGTCGTGCGCATGGAGCCTGCGGGGGCTGCGCTCGCCCACCGTGGGGTTCGATGCCCGCGCCCTGTGGGTGATGCGCCCAGGCTGGTTCCTCCAGAGCCATGCCCAGTTGTTGATCGACATGAAGGCCCGGGACTTGCAGTTGACCCAGAGCGCCTATCCGCCCCTGGTGAGTGCTGTGGCCGCCATCGCATGGAAGATCACTGGGATCCACACGGCCCGGCTCGGGGTCGTCTTGGTCGCTGTCCTGAACGCTTGCGCCCTGGCTGCGGCCGCACTGGCTCTGGTGGAGGTGGGGCGCGGGGTGTCTGCTCGTCTGGTGCGTCGTTCGTGCGGCCAAGTTGGCCCGAGCAAGCCACCATGGGCACCGATGGTCGCTGGCGTGGTGGCTGCCGTCCTCCTGGTATTCGTGGCTGCTGGCGCCACCGAGCCGTTCTTCACCAATGGGTATGCGGATCCGATCTGGTCGCTGGCGGCCGTGGGAGCGGTCGCCTACGGGCTCCAGGTCCAGGCCGATCGATCGACACGGTCGGCGGCTGCGCTGCTGATCCTGGTGGCTGGCTTGTCCAAAAATGAAGGATTCGTCACCGCTACCGCCCTGGTCGTCCTCATCGCGGCCCGATCGATCGGTGTGTCCGGATTGCGAGCGGGCTGGCGCCGATGGGTGTCCCCGGTGATCCTGGCCGCATGCGAGCTCGCCGTCTTGGCCTGGTGGCCGGTACTCATGAAAGCCATCGGCGCCCGGGGCGCCACATCCTCGTTCTCCACCTCGGGTGATCTGGCATCGCGGGCCACAGCCACGATGCACGGCATGAGCCCCTACCTCCACGTGCTGGTCGTGGCCGCTCCGGTGGCGATGGTGGGCGGGCTGCTGTTGTCGTCGGTCCGGCGCCGTGGTGGCATCGGTAACGATCTGTGGGCGTGGCTGGCCCTGGTGGCGGGCCTGACTGCTGTGGGTGGGGCGCTGGTGACCGGCTCGGGGGCCATCGAGCCGTGGATCCGATCGACCGTCCACCGGATCACCGAGTACCCGCTGCTCGAGGGGTGGTGGATCCTGGCCGTCTGGGGTGTGGTGGCAAGCGCTGGGCTAGGTGCTGGGCTAGGTGCTGGGTCCGTACCGCCGGACGATGATGCGATCACTAGGGGTGCGCGTGCAGTGGCACCCGATGGGCTGATCGAGGTTGGGACCGCCGACGCCGTTGCGGCCGGTGCGGTCCGATGACCGTCGTCGGGGCTACCGCCGAGAGCACCGATGCCGAGCCGACGGAAGTGACGCACGCCGGTGCCCCCGAGCCGGTCGACGTGTCCGAGACGACCCCGACGAGGACTCACGGTTGGTGGTCGCTGGTAGCGGGCGCCGCTGGCTATCTCGTGCTGTCGGTGGCTCTGTGGTGGAACGTGTGGTCGACCCATCCGACCTCCACCACCACCTGTGGATGCGGCGATTCCTCGCTGTTCACCTGGTTCTTCGAGTGGCCGGCCTATGCCATGGCTCACGGGCTGAACCCGCTGTACTCGACCTACCTCTTCCACCCGGGGGGTATCAACCTGCTCTCCAACACCGCCGAGGTCGGGCTCGGCATCGTATTGGCCCCGGTGACCTGGGTGTTCGGTCCGATCGCCACGCTCAATGTGGTGCTCACCCTCAGCCCGTTCCTGTCCGCCCTGGCCATGTACGTGCTCCTGCGTCGGTGGGTGTCGTGGTCGCCGGCTGCGTTCGTGGGCGGCCTGCTGTATGGCTTCTCTCCCTTCATCATGGTCAGCCTGGATGATGCCCACCTGATGCTGTCCATGGCGCCGGTGCCCCCGCTGGTGGTCCTCTGCCTCGACGAACTGTTCATCCGGCAGCGCTGGCGTCCGTGGCTCACCGGTCTGGCCATCGGCGTCCTGGCCTTGGCCCAGCTCCTGGTCGGCACCGAGTCGCTCGTGCTCTTGGTGATCATGGCTGCCGTCGGTTCGATCTTGGTGCTGCTCTGGGGTCTGGCCCACTGGCCAGTCCTGGTTGCTCGAGCCCCGTATGCCCTGCGGGGCATAGCTGCCGCTGTCATCAGCTCGGTGGTGCTCCTGGCCTATCCGGCCTGGTTCGCCCTGGCTGGGCCCGCTCACTTGTCTGGTGACGTGTGGGGGAGCAACGGGCTCTTGAGCTACGGCGGCAGCACAATGGGCCTGTTCGTGCACCCGATGGTTCCGTCAGCGCACATCACGGCCCTGACCCATCAGTTGGGCGGATACCAGGGACCCACCCTCTCCCAGCAGTATCTGGGTTACGGACTGGTCGGGGTATTGGCGGTAGGTCTGGTGCTGTGGCACCGAGACGTCCGCCTCTGGTTGTTCGGTGCGTTGGGGGTGCTGGCGGCGTTCTGGTCACTCGGACTTTCGTTTCATGGGTGGACACTGTGGCGCCTGGTAGTGCGAGCCCCGTTGATGGAGAACGTCATCCCGAGCCGGTTTGTTCTCGCGGTGTACCTGTGTGCGGCGGTCATGCTCGGGATCATCTGCGACCGCACGTATCGGGCGGTGGCCGCCGGGCCGGGCCGGACCACGTCCGGCGGGATGGGCAGCGCGGTGGCTGGAGCGGTGACGAGCATGCTCGTGGCCGCCATCGCTCTAGTGCCGATCATCTCGTACTTCTCTGGCGAGATGCCCCTGAAGACCACACCAGTGGAGTCGCCGCAGTGGTTCCGGACGGTGGCCCCCCACCTGCCCGAGGACCAGGTCCTCTTGGTCTTCCCCTTCGCCTTCCGCCAGAGCAACATGACGTGGCAGGCGCTCAACCACATGCGCTACGCCATGGTGGGAGGCGGTGGGCCCAACTCCATCCTGGCTCGGGCCGGCAAGGAGCGGGCCGGACAGAGCTACCTGGCCAACATCTCGCTGGCCGGGGGCAGACAGGAGATCGTGCCCGAGGAGGTGACCGCAGTGCGGGGCGCCCTGGATGGATGGGGGGTGACCGGTGTGGTGATCCCTGACCCGCGCCACCTGCCCGAGTACGAGCAGGTCTTTGCCGTCCGGTCGATCGTCGTGCTGATCACCGCGGCGACCGGACATGCGCCCGAGTATGTGGCTGGATCCTGGGTGTGGTCGAGCCCGCACCGCACCGGCACGGTCGCTCCATTCTCGACGGCCCAGTTGGACCGCTGCTCGCAAGGCCCGGCCAACGACACCGTGGCGTCGATCCAGGCATCGGCAGCCTGCATCCTGACTCCATCGCCAGCACCATGATCGACCCCATGGGCCCCGCCGTCCGGCACGGGGGCAGTGCTGAGGCCCACGCCGCACTCCGCACCTCGGCCACCGGTAGAGAGCGAGTGGCTGCCCTCGACGGCGTCCGGGCCATCGGTCTCCTGTTGATCGTCGGCTTCCACTTCGGAGTCAGTTGGATGCCAGGTGGGTTCGTCGGCGTCGATCTCTTCTACGTCCTGTCCGGCTACTTGATCACCGGGCTGTTGCTGGGGGAGTGGGCCCGGTCCGCCGGCATCAAGCTCGGTGCGTTCTGGCTCCGCCGGGCGCGTCGACTGCTGCCGGCCCTGGTGGTGCTGCTGGTGGTGG
>CAIVIS010000076.1 GCA_903906055.1 uncultured Acidimicrobiaceae bacterium | reverse complement strand
CGGGCGCCCCATACGCCCTCGCGGCCGAGCCGGTCGAGGAAGCCGAAGGTGGAGAGGGGCTCGAAGATCGAGGTCCACACCGTGTTGAAGTTGATGGCACTGGCCATCACGGCGATGTACACCTCGTCGGGGGCTAGCTCCGGGGTCGCGACCTCGCCCACGTGGAGCGACTTCCTGGGGTCCTTGTCCGAAGACTCCATGCCCTCGAACATGGCCATCTCGTCACGCTTGACGTAGGCGGCCCGGTAGGACTCGGGGATCGGGATGGCGGCGATCTCCTCGCCGGGTGCACCGGCCAGGATGGCTGAGAGGAATTCCTGCATGGGAGTGCAGGATAGTCGCCCGGCGAGTCTTCTCCCAGGGGCGATCTGGACACTGGAGTGGCGCGGGTCCGGCCAGGCCGTATCATGTCCCCCTGTCGTCGCGACGGTCCCATGAGGGAACGCCGCCTGAGCCGGCCACCAGGCCGCGGAGGTCTTCATGTCCGGATCCGTCATCGTCGCTGGAGCACGTACCCCGATCGGCAAGCTCTCGGGCGCCCTCGGCAGCTTTTCCGCCACTGACCTCGGTGGCTTCGCCATCGCTGCCGCGCTCGAGCGGGCCGGGGTCGCCCCCGACCAGGTCGACTACGTCTTCATGGGCCAGGTCATCTTGGCCGGTGCTGGCCAGATCACGGCACGCCAGGCCGCCACCAAGGGCGGCATCCCGATGGACGTGGCCGCCACCACCATCAACAAGGTCTGCCTGTCCGGCCTGAACGCCATCTACTTGGCCGACCTGATGATCAATGCCGGTGAGGCCGACATCGTGGTGGCCGGCGGCATGGAGTCGATGACCCAGGCCCCCTACCTGCTGCCTGGTGCCCGGGCTGGCTACCGCATCGGCGACGGCAACCTGGTCGACTCGATGATGTACGACGGACTCTTCTGCGCCTTCGACCAGTGCGCCATGGGACTGGGCACCGAGCGCTACAACGGCGCCGACGGCGTGTCGCGTGAGCGCCAGGACGAGTTCAGCGCCCTGTCCCATCAGCGGGCCGCGGCGGCCATCGCCGCGGGCAAGTTCGCCGAGGAGATCGTCCCGGTAAGCGTGCCCCAGCGCAAGGGCGACCCGAAGATCGTCGACACCGACGAGGGCGTCCGCGGGGAGACGACGGCCGAGTCGCTCGGTGCGCTGCGTGCCGCCTTCGAGAAGACCGGCACCATCACCGCGGGCAATGCCAGCCAGATCTCGGACGGCGGCGCCGCCGTCATCGTGATGTCCAAGGCCAAGGCTGAAGAGTTGGGTGTGAACCCGTTGGGCGAGCTGCTCGGTTACGGCCAGGTGGCCGGGCCCAGCCCGTCGCTGCTGCACCAGCCGTCGAACGCCACCAAGGCCGCACTGGCCAGGGCCGGACTCAGCATCGGCGACATCGACCTGTTCGAGATCAACGAGGCGTTTGCCGCCGTCGGACTGGCCTCAGCCGACGACCTGGGCATCAGCGCCGACATCGTCAACGTCAACGGAGGGGCTGTCGCGCTGGGCCATCCGGTCGGCATGTCGGGCACCCGCCTGGCCCTCACGTCACTCCTCGAGCTCAAGCGCCGGGGCGGCGGCACCGCAGCCATCAGCCTGTGCGGCGGCGGCGGCCAGGGCGATGCGGCCATCCTGCGCACGCTCTGAGCAGCACACTGTGAGTAGTACCGACTGACTTGCGAGAGGCGACCGACCCCTCTGCTGTTCCGGGATACCCGGATGGCCGAGGGTGCGGTCGCCTCGGTCGTTTCTGGGGTGGGCGTGGGCGTGGGCCTATCCGTGTGGTCAGTTCGTGCGTCAGTAGGTCGTGCGTCAGTAGGGAGGAGCGAACAGGCCTTCCAACGTCGCGCACCCTTCGGCTACGTCCTCCCACGCACCCACTCGCAGGGCGAGCACGGCGACACCGCACGTCGGGAATCCGGCAGCGGCCAGGGTGTCTCGATCGGTCGACCGTTCAGCCAGCAGGTCCCAGACCAAGTTGTACATGGTCGGGTTGTGTCCGATCACTATCGCAGAGCGGGCATGTTCGTCGATCTCGCGCAGATAGGTCAGGACGGTGTCCGGGTCTGCCTGATACAGCGACTGGAAGATGTCGAGCGGAATCTGCTCCTCGCCTACCCCCAGCACCAACTCGGCTGTCTCGACGGTGCGCACCGCACTCGAGCAGATAGCCACCTCGGGGCGGGCCAAGCCGACCAGGCCGAGCGGCGGGTCCTCAGTGGTCAGGCGCTGCCCAAGGGCGCTTGCGTCCCGGCGGCCCCGTTCGGTCAGCGTCCGATCTCGGTCCTTGCCTCCCCAGGTCGCCTCGGGAGCAGCCTTGGCGTGGCGAAGGATCCAGAGGTGACGGACATCCTGGGGCTGCTCCATCCCTTCATCGTGCCCCATCACGGCGTCCCCCCGCATCTGGCCAGGTAGGAGGTCAGGCTTCGACGACGCGACGTCCCTCCAAGGCCCGGCCCAAGGTGAGCTCGTCGGCGTACTCCAGATCGCCGCCGACCGGGAGTCCGCTGGCGATCCGGGTGACGGTGAGG
The DNA here is from genome assembly GCA_903906055.1 of uncultured Acidimicrobiaceae bacterium. Lineage (GTDB taxonomy): Bacteria > Actinomycetota > Acidimicrobiia > Acidimicrobiales > RAAP-2 > Bog-756. The sequence goes on along the minus strand of CAIVIS010000076.1, from coordinate 1,361 downwards.
CCCAGCGGGTTGAGCAGGCGAGCCAGGTACATGGCGGTGGCTTCGCCTTCGAGGTTCGGGTTGGTACAGAGGATGACTTCGGTGATGCCTTCGTCGTCGAGGCGGAGCAGCAGCTCGCGGACCCGGAGTTGCTCGGGTCCGATACCCTCGATCGGGTTCAGCGATCCTTGGAGTACGTGGTAGCGACCGGAGAACTCGCCGGTCTTCTCCACCGAGACGATGTCCCGGGGATCCTCGACCACACAGACCTTGGTGCCGTCGCGTCGGTCATCGAGACAGATGGCGCACAGGTCGCCTTCGGCCACGTTGAAGCACCGAGGACAGAGGGTGATGCGCTCTTTGACGGCGATGATGGCCTCGGCCAGCCGCATGGCGTCCTCAGGAGCCACCTTCAGCAGGTGGAAGGTGATCCGCTGGGCTGACTTGGGTCCGATACCGGGCAGACGGCCCATCTCGTCGATCAGGGCCTGCAGGGGGCCAGAAAATACGGCCATCTAGACCACTTCCTCAGCACCGGGGAATGCCTCGAGCAGACGGGCCTCGGCCGAGTTGTCGATCTGAGCCACTTCGAGATTCTCGGGGTCGAAGTCGGCCAGGTCTTCTTCCTCGTGGTCGGACTCGACAACAGGGGCTGGCATGGCTGCCTCAACAGGCGCAGGGAGGTCGTCGTCCATGTGGTCAGACGTGCTGGTGGAATCCGTCACCGGAGTGGGTGCCGGCGGGGCTCCGTCGACCACCAGGACCAGCGGAATAGGACGGCCGAACTGATCGGCCAGGGCCGCCTCCACCTCGCCACGGGTCTCTTCACATCGGTTGCGGTGGATCTCGTTGGGCAGTCCGAACTGCGCCCGTTCGCCATCGGCAGACACGAACCGCCCAGCCTGAAACAGCGCCTTCGACTTGGGCCGGAGTCGGCCGATCACCTGGTCTCCCCAGGCCTGCTCAAGCTCGTCCAGGGTCGGGAATCGTGTCGCCGAGGGGCTGGCAGGCTCAGGCGTCGCCGACCGAGGGGATACCTCGGAAGGGTGTGCGACGGGGTCGGGGTCCTCTGGTGTGCCGCTGTCATCGTCGGGCACCACATCGACAGGGGTGGCCGAGGTCGCAGGCTCGACCACGGCTGGCTGGTCCGAGGGAGACGGGCCTTCCGGCGCAGCCTTGCGGCGGTGTGCACCCAACGTGGGTCGGGAACCGGAAGGACCAGGGTTGGGCGGCTCTTCGGCCATCAGTGTCGGTGCCGGCTCGTCCTCCGGTGCGACCACCGGTGCGGCGGGGGCACCCGCTGGCATCGCTGCGGCCCGAGCGGCCAGCGCGGCACCGGTCGAAGATCCCTTGGTCGGTGCCCGCCCCGGTGCTGATGCGGG
>CAIVIS010000075.1 GCA_903906055.1 uncultured Acidimicrobiaceae bacterium | reverse complement strand
GGGTAGGTGACCAGCACCTCCTTGCGTCCCGAATCCGTGGTCAAGATGCCCTGGGCCGCGTCGGCTCCTGCCTCTGGACCACCAGCACGGGCGGCCACCAGGCGAGGGATGCCGCCTTCGATCGGCTCCATGGGCAGGGGGATGCCGATCAGTCCGGTCGAGCACACCAGCACCTGGTCGGCCGGAACGCCGAGTTCGGCTGCAGTCTGGGCGCACATAGCGGTGGCATCAGCCCGTCCCCGGTCACCAGTAGCGGCGTTGGCATTGCCGCTCGAGACCAGCACAGCCGTTGCCCGTCCCCCGTTGGCGGCCATGTGGGCCCGGCTGATCTGCACCGGTGCGGCGGCGGCCAGGTTCGAGGTGAAGGTGGCAGCGGTCGGAACCGGCAGTCCGTCCTCGGTGGCCAGCAGTGCGAGGTCGAGGGCGCCGGAGGCCTTGATGCCAGCAGCCAGGCCGGAGGCCACGAACCCCTTGGGGGTGGTGATGCTCATGGGAACACCCCCACCACCGGCAAGCCGGTGACTTCAGGAAGCCCGAGGGCGATGTTGGCGCACTGCACGGCCTGGCCGGCTGCCCCCTTGATCAGGTTGTCGATGGCGGACAGCACCACGATCCACCCGGTGCGGGGGTCGACCCGGACCGACAGGTGGGCGGTATTGGAGCCGCTGGCCGCCTTGGTCGAGGGCGGGGCGTCGCTGACGACCACGAAGGGCTCGTCGGCGTAGCGGTCGTGCAGGATCTGCATGGCATCCTCCGTGGTGAGTGCGGCTGGGTCGACAGGGCGGGCGTAACAGGTGGCCAGGATCCCCCGGACCATGGGGGCCAGGTGCGGGGTGAACAGGACGCTGGTGCCGAGGCCCTGCTCCATCTCGGCGGTGTGGCGGTGGTCAAGGAGTCCGTAAGCCACGAAGTCCTCGTCCACGGCGGAAAAGTTCAGACTCTCCTTGGCGCCGCGTCCAGCACCCGAGACGCCGCTGGCCGCATCCACGATCAGGGCCGGAGCGCCACCGTCACCAGGCAGGGCAACGACGCCGGCCTCGATCAGCGGGGCCAGGGCCAACAAGGTGGCCGTCGGATAGCAGCCGGGGGCAGCAATCCGGGTGGCCCCGACCAGATCGGAGCGGTACAGCTCGGGCAGTCCGTAGACGAAGGTCGACAGCAGCTCGGGCACCTCGTGGGCCTCGCCGTACCAGGTCGGATACAGCCCAGGGTCCTTGAGGCGGAAGTCAGCGGCGAGGTCGACGATCAGTCCCACCTTGTCGACCAAGTCGGGCACCAGGCTCTGGGACTGCCCGTGGGGCAGGGCCAAGAAGACGACGTCGAGCCCGTCGAGCGATGCGGCGTCCGTTGGCCCATAGGTCAGGTTCGGGTAGGCGGCAGCCAGCGACGGGGTGTGGGCAGCCACCGACTGGCCAGCGTTGGACCCGGCGGCGGCCACGGCCACCTCGAGGTCCGGATGTCCAGCACACAGGCGGAGCAGCTCGGCACCGCCGTATCCGGACGCACCGACGACTCCGACCTGTTTGGGGGATCCCGACATAGTGCAAGTATATGCATAGTTGCGCATGAATATGCGATCACTACTTCCGATGTAATCAATTTGTGCCGGTTGCCTCTGCCCCTCTCCCTTCATCAGGTGCACACTGATGAAGCACGTACGGACCGACAGCAGGCCGACGTGACCCCAGGTATGACGGTCTGCGGTCCGATGATCGGAGGTGACCCTGATGTCATCAGCGGAATCGACAGAACATTTCATTGACAGCCGTGGTCGCCGGTGGAGGTTTGACGGCAAGTCGGGCGACGGCGCTCGTTGGCTGCATTCGGCTCTCCACCGGCAAGCGCCGAGCGCTACTCGCTCGTCGGCTCCAGGACCGGGTGGCTCCCGAGGGCGCTACTGATCTCCTGAATCGGGCGGACCTGTAGCGTCGGTCCATGGACCGTGCCGCCGCCTTTGCCGACGCCACTCCGCTGTCGTTCTGGCTGGACGACCCCGCCGCCCCTGAGCCGGCATCCCCACTGGTCGGACGCATCCGTGCGGACCTGGTCATCGTCGGCGGCGGCTACACCGGCCTGTGGGCCGCCCTGTTGGCCAAACAGGACGATCCGTCTCGCCATGTCGTCCTCTTGGAGGGCGACCGTTGCGGCTGGGCCGCGTCGGGCCGTAACGGCGGGTTCTGTGCAGCCAGCCTCACCCACGGACTGAGCAACGGGGTCGAGCGGTTCCCCCGAGAGATCGCTGTCCTGGAGCGCCTCGGTCGAGAGAACCTCGACGCCATCGAGTCGACCATCGCCGAACAAGGGATCGAGTGCGACTTCGAACGGACGGGCGAACTGAATGTCGCCACCGAACCCCACCAGGTGGCCTGGCTGCGCGAAGCCGAGGCCCAGGCCAACGAGCACGGTGAGCATCCGCACTTCATGGACCGTGACGAACTCCAAGCCGACATCCACTCCCCCACGTACCTGGCCGGGCTGTGGGACCAGGAAGGGTGCGCACTGGTACATCCGGCCAAGTTGGCCTGGGGGCTGCGGGGTGCGTGCGAGCAGGCCGGCGTGCAGATCTTCGAGCACAGCCGGGTCGATGGGATCGAGCCGGACGGACCCGGTGCCCAGGCCCCGATGCTCGTCCGCACCGCCCATGGAACCGTAGCGACGGCCAAGGTGGTGCTGGCCACCAACGCCTATCCGTCACCCGTGAAGCGGCTGCGCAAGTACGTCGTCCCCGTCTACGACTACGTGCTGATGACCGAGCCGCTCACCGCAGAGCAGCAAGCCGCCATCGGCTGGGCCCGCCGCCAAGGCATCGGCAGCACCGGCAACCAGTTCCTCTACTTCCGGCCCACGGCCGACAACCGGATCCTCTTCGGTGGCTACGACGCCGTCTACTACTACGGCAACCGCATGGGCCCCGCCCTCGAGCAGCGCAAGGCAACGTTTGCGTTGCTGTCGACCCAGTTCGCGCTCATGTTCCCCCAACTCCAAGATGTTCGTTTCACCCATTCGTGGTCGGGAGCCATCGACACCTGTTCGCGGTTCTGTGCGTTCTTCGACCGGTCGTTCGACGGACGGGTCTCATCGGTGGCTGGCTACACCGGACTCGGCGTGGGTGCGTCGCGCTTCGGGGCCCGGGTCGCCCTCGACCTGGTGTCGGGGGAAGAGACCGAGCTGACCCGGCTGGAGTTCGTGCAGCGCAAGCCGATCCCATTTCCGCCTGAGCCGGTGCGGTCCATCGGGATCAACCTGACCCGGTGGTCGATGGCCCGGGCCGACACCCACGGAGGCAAGCGGAACCTGTGGCTCAAGGCGCTCGACAAGGTGGGGCTGGGCTTCGACTCCTGAGGATTGCTGCCTACGGAATGCTGCGTCGGCTCCGGCTTACCGGACCGACAGGCGGACTGCCCGGTCGCTGCATCAACTCGAGCGTGCTGCCATCGGCAAGTACGAGTTTCACAACGAGGGGATTGCGTTTGTCGACCTTGGCGCTTCGCACTTCCTGGCCGACGGCATCGGCAAGCTCTGATTCGAATGTCGGGGTCCGGACCACGTCCAGTCTGGCCACGGCGTAGCGGAGCTGCTGGCGGGCCTCTTCGCTCAGGGAACTCAGTCGCTGCACGTAACTCAACCTATCCAGCGTCGTGCGGTAGTTGAGGTCGACCACCGATGCCGGAACAATCGCCGTGCCGTCAACAACTAGAGGGGGAACGGGGAGGTAGCCCACCATCCTGCCTCCAAGGAGAAGGGACTGGTCGACCTGGCGGCCGGCCACCTCTACCGTCGCTGGGTCGAGGAG